>CAMLHQ010000004.1 GCA_946479785.1 uncultured Nitrospira sp. | reverse complement strand
GCTGCGGCAACGTCTGCAATCGCGAGCCTCGGATACGACGGAAGAAATTCAACGGCGGCTACAGAAGGTCAAAGAAGAAGTCTGGAGCTATCGGGAATATGCGTACATCGTGAGAAATGACGACTTGACGCGCTCGCTGCGCGACCTGGAAAACATTTTTCTCGGCGAACGGTTGAAAACGAAACGATTGGACATGACATGGATTGAGAACAATTTCATTCTCAACGAGGACAGCAAACCCGGAGATCGGAAAGATCTTCCTTAACCGAAGGGGAGTACTGGACCCATGATCGACATGCTCAGCCTGTTACCGCAATACACACCGGACCAATTCGATTCGCGGCACCGTCTGGTGATTGTCGCCGCCCAACGCGCGAAACACATTCTGCAGGGGTCGCGTCCATTCGGCCCTTCCCGCTTCACCAAGGAAACGACTATCGCACTGGATGAAGTGCTTCGCGACGAAGCCAAATATTTAGTCGGCAAAGAAGCGCGCGATGCGATGAAGGAAGCCAAGCGCGGCAAAGAAGGCGAAACCGAGCGCATGGCCATGATGACCGGCGAAGACGCCCGCGAGATCAAGAAAGAGCTCAGCGTCTATGTGGACGATAGCCCCAAGCCGGCTGAGCCCGACTCGGAGGAGTAACGTATGGGCGCCGACACGATAGGACCGACCCTTGTCGGCTCACGCATCGTGCTCGGCGTGACCGGCAGTATCGCGGCCTACAAGGCTGCGAGCCTGCTGCGCGCCTTGATGCGCGAAGGGTCGACGGTCGACGTCGCCATGACGCAGTCCGCAACTAAGTTCGTCACTCCCCTGACGTTCGAAGTCCTCTCAGGCCGGCCGGTGACGACCGACCTCTTCGAACCCCATCAGGAAATGAAGCACCTCTCTCTCCCGGAGCAGGCCGACGCCATTGTGATCGCTCCGGCTACGGCAAATTTTCTCGCGAAGGCCGCGCTTGGGATAGGAGACGATCTGCTCTCCACAATGCTCTTGACCGCCCGGTGCCCGTTGATCTGCGCTCCGGCGATGGACGGTGGCATGTGGAATCATCAGACGGTCGTCGAACATGTTCGGATGTTGCGGGCAAGGGGAGTGACGATCATCGATCCCGAAGAGGGACCGCTGGCATCTGGACGTATCGGGCAAGGGCGCCTCGCGGAAGAGACTCGCATTCTCGATGCCGTGCGTTCCGCGCTTGCCACAAAACGTGACTGGCTGGGCCACCGTGTTCTTATATCCGCCGGGCCGACGCAGGAATCCATCGATCCCGTCCGCTATATCTCCAACCGTTCATCCGGAAAGATGGGCTATGCCCTCGCCGAAGCGGCGCAGAAACGAGGAGCTCAAGTGGTGCTCGTGAGCGGCCCCACGTCTCTCTCGGCTCCGCGTGGGGTGGAGGTCGTGCCGGTTGAAACGGCGGAGGAGATGACGAAGGCACTCAGTGCACGGCTGAATTGGTCGACAGTCGTCATCATGTCGGCTGCCGTCGCGGATTACCGCCCGAAGCATCCCGCACCACGAAAGCTCAAGAAACAGGGCACAACGGAGACGGCATTGGAGATTGAACGCACGACGGATATCTTGTCGATGCTTTCCTCCCAGAAAACCTCCCAATTACTAGTGGGATTTGCCGCGGAAACGAATGATCTGGTGGCGCACGCGAAGGATAAACTGGAATCGAAACATCTCGACTTGATCGTCGCCAACGACATCACCAAGCCGGGGGCAGGATTCGGCAGCGACGAGAACGCTGCCACATTGATCGACCGGAACGGCTTGGTCATTGAGCTGCCGCTTAAGTCCAAACGTGAGTTAGCAGGCGACATTCTAGACGCAGCCCACCGGTTGCTGCATGACGCAACATCGCAACGGACCGCGCGTCGAGCTACCTCATCCCCGCCGGGAGGTGGCTAGGCCATGACTCTTAATCAGAAAAATGCCGCCAGCGCTATGGAGATCGATCGTCTGGCCACTCAATTGGCCAAAGATCCACATTCCAAAGCGTTCCTCCCTCTGGCCGAGGAATATTGTAAAGTCGGCATGTGGGAGGAAGCCGTCGGCGTCCTTGAAGACGGCCTGAAGCACTATCCCGGATTCATCACCGCCATGGTGGTGTTAGGGCGGGCATACGACCAGCTGAAGCAGCCGACCAAGGCGAGGGCCGTGCTCGAAGGAGCGATCAAGCTCAGTCCTGACAATCTCCGTGCCCATCGCACCTTGATCAAGATCTATGCAGCCCATGGCATGATGGAAGAGGCGCTCAAATCATGTCGAGTCATCCTCGGCATGAACCCCAGAGATGAAGAAGCTCTGTCCGTCCAAGCATCGCTCGGTGTCCAGGCGGAACCGGAAAAACCGAAGAAAAAAGTTCCTCCTGTCCAGGTCACAACAGCAACACGAGCACCTGCGTCAGAACCACCCGGTCAGTCACCAGAGCCTGGCGCAGAGAAAAAACCGCAGGCCGTTCTTGAAGAACCGGCTCCTCAGGCAGTACAACCCGTCGCCGCTGATGCGTCGGCCACCGATTCGCCGATCAGCGTGGCAACAAACATCATGGAACAGGCGCTTCATGAAAACGACCATCAGAGCGTGAGTGAGCAGGCTCTCGATGTTCAACCGGAGACAGTAGGGGCGCCGATGGAACCATCCTCCAAGGCCGAGACAATTGCGCAACTCGAAGCATGGCTGCGTTCCATTGAACGCCAGCGGCGAGATCGGACGGCATCCGGAGACCCCAGCTCATAAATTTCCAATACATTTCGATAGTTTGACCGCTCCTTGGCGGCCTGTTACAATGCCGCCCTGCTGAACCGCCGGCAAGGCACACCTCACAATCATAGGTGAAGATCAGCTGAATCATGCTTCGAATACTTGTCTTACACGGGCCCAATCTGAACCTCCTCGGCACCAGGGAGCAATCCATCTATGGTACCCAGTCGCTGGACAGGATCGACTCGGCCCTGACCAAGCTATCTGAGGAATTGGCGGTGGAAGTCGATATCCGGCAATCGAATAGCGAAAGCGAGCTGGTCAGTTGGATTCAGGAAGCCAGGAGCGGATACGACGGCGTGATCATCAATCCAGCCGCCTATACCCACACCAGCATCGCCATACGCGATGCCATTGCCGCCGTCGGACTGCCGACGGTCGAGGTCCATCTGTCGAATATCCATCAGCGCGAACCATTTCGCCATCACTCCTATGTCGCTGGAGTCGCACTAGGGCAGATTTCCGGTTTGGGTCCGCCTGGTTATTTGCTGGCACTTCGTGGCCTCCACGACCATTTGACAATGAGAAAACCCAAGAAGTCTTCGTCGGCATCTCGCAGACAGAAAAGTGCGTCGCGATAACGTGCGCGTCATATCTATTCATTTCTATTTATTGGCAAGTGAAGGGAGCATCGAGTGATTTCCACCACTGATTTTCGAGGCGGCGTGCGACTGATGGTCGACGGCGAACCGTTTTACATCGTCGAGTTCCAACATGTGAAACCGGGAAAAGGCGGGGCGTTCGTCAGGACCAAACTGAAGAGCTATATTTCCGGCAACGTGCTGGATCGCACCTTTCGATCCGGGGAACGTTTTGAAGAACCGGATCTCGAAGAACGCGAGATGCAGTTTCTCTATGCCACGGGCGATGACTACACGTTCATGGACACGGAAACATACGAACAGTTGACGTTCGCAAAAAAGCAGCTCGGTGAGAATGCCGATCTCCTTAAAGAAAACATGACGGTGAAGATCCTCATTTACGAGCACCGACCGATCGACGTGGAGCTGCCGATATTCATCGAGCTCAAAGTCGTCGATGCGGAACCGGGAGTTCGCGGCGACACCGCCTCGGGCGGTACGAAACCTGCTACCGTGGAAACCGGCGCCACGATCAAAGTTCCGCTCTATTTGGAAGTGGGTACCGTGATCAAGATCGACACCCGTACGAGAGCCTACGTGGAGCGCGTCAGGTGAGTCGGAAGAAAGCTCGCAAATCGAAAGAGCGCGGGACCCCCATCGTGCTGCCAGGGTCCTTTGCCGGGACAAAAAGTGCCCAGGACGCCGCAGCACAACACAAGCAGATCCAGGAAATGATCGATCTGCTGAAACGCAACCAATTGACCGAGCTGGAGATCGAGCGGGCAGGGATCCGGATTAGGGTTCGCCATGAAACCGGAGTCAAGACTGTCTCTGCCACCGTGGCGGAACAAGGACTGTCCACCTCGCCGACCCTCTCACAGCAGACCATATCGGTCACTGCACCGGTCGAGGACCCCACCGGTCAGATCACGATTACATCGCCGATTGTCGGCACGTTCTATCGTTCCCCCTCGCCCGATGCCGACCCGTATGTCGAAGAAGGGGATTACGTGAAAAAAGGGCAGGTCTTGTGTATCGTGGAAGCGATGAAGCTGATGAACGAGATTGAATCGGAGGTGGACGGGCGCATCACCAAGATCCTGGTGGAAAGCACCAAGCCCGTTGAATATGGCCAAGCTCTCTTTCTAATCGATCCCAAAGCAACGCCTTAACCCCTCCTTCTCTGATCCATACCGGAGTACGGCCGTGTTTAAGAAAGTGCTCGTCGCCAATCGTGGAGAGATCGCGCTGCGGGTCATCCGCGCCTGCAAAGAACTCGGCATCAAGACGGTGGCCATCCACTCCGAGGCCGACGCCGCCAGCATGCACACGAGAGCAGCGGATGAGCGCATCTGTGTGGGACCGGCCGAAGCCGCATTGAGTTATCGCAACATTCCCAACGTCCTGAGCGCCGCGGAAATCACCGGCGCCGACGCGATCCATCCCGGTTACGGCTTCCTGTCTGAAAACGCCCACTTTGCCGAAGTCTGCGAATCCATCGGCATCAAGTTCATCGGCCCCACGTCGGAAAACATCGCGCTCATGGGCGACAAGGCCAAGGCGCGGGAAATCGTCGCCCGGCGAGGCTTGCCGGTCACACCGGGAAGCCCCGGTGAGCTCAAGAGCGAGCAAGAGGCCCGCGAAGCCGCCACGAAGATCGGGTATCCAGTCATTATTAAGGCGGCAGCAGGAGGCGGCGGCCGCGGCATGCGGGTAGTGAACAGCGCCGAAGAACTCGGGCGAGCCTTCCAAGCGGCCCAGGCTGAAGCCAAGTCCACATTCGGCAATGACAGTGTCTACCTCGAACGGTATTTTCTCGAGCCACGCCACATTGAACTACAAATTGCTGCCGACCATCGCGGCCATGTGGTGCACTTAGGCGAACGCGATTGCTCGATTCAGCGGCGCCACCAGAAGCTCGTGGAGGAAACACCGTCGCCCGCAGTCGATGAAAAGCTCCGCCGGGAGATCGGGCGCATTGCCATCGAAGCTGTGAAAGCTGTGCATTATCGGAACCTCGGCACGGTGGAATTCCTTTTGGACAAGGACCACAACTTCTTTTTCATGGAAATGAACACCCGGATTCAGGTCGAACACCCGATCACCGAAATGGTCACGGGGGTCGACCTCATCAAAGAACAGATTACCCTCGCCGACGGGCAAGCTCTTTCGTTCAAGCAGCCTGACATCCGGCTCAACGGCCACAGCCTGGAATGTCGCATCAACGCCGAGGACCCGGAAAAATTTACCCCGTCGCCGGGATTGATTACCAAATACAGTGCTCCCGGTGGATTCGGCGTCCGCGTGGACTCCGCCATGGAGACGAATGCCGTCGTCGTTCCTCATTACGATTCCATGATCGCCAAGGTCATCACCCATGGACGGGACCGGCAGGAAGCCATTGCCCGCATGCGCCGAGCTCTGGATGAATTCGTCATTGAAGGCATCAAGACAACCATCCCACTCCATAAACGCATCCTCAGCGATCCCGACTTCCAAAAGGGCCACGTCTCGACGACGTTCCTCGAGCGTTTCCTCGCCGGGTAGCCGCTTCCGCTGCACCCACGGTACAATGGCCGCCTATGGGCCTGGTTCATCCATCGTGTCCTCTAGCCGACCTCTATATCATCCTCGATCCATCTCTAAGGGCGGATCGATCACTCATCGATGTATTGAAAGCTGCCGCAGGGGGCGGGGCGCGGATTTTTCAGTATCGAAATAAGACGGCATCGATGAAAGCCGCCTATGCAGAAGCGTTGCCGCTTCGAAACACAGCGCGTGAACTCGGCGCCTTATTCATCGTCAATGATCGTTGCGATCTGGCGCTGGCGGTCGATGCCGACGGCGTGCATTTGGGCCAGGACGATCTGCCATACGTCGATGCGAGAAAGATATTGGGGTCGGGGAGAATCATCGGCTTGTCGACTCACAACGTTGCTCAGGTGAAAGAAACCGAGCGCCTCAAGCCCGATTACATTGGTTTTGGCCCGATCTTCAAGCCAGGCTCAAAACAAGACCACGATCCGGTCGTGGGACTGGAAGGACTCAAGAATATCCGCCCGCTCACCTCGCTGCCGATCTTTGCGATTGGCGGAATTCAGGCTGGTCAGGTTCACTCTGTCATGCAAGCCGGCGCCAATGGCATCGCCGTGATCTCTGCCGTCTTGGAGGCACCAGACGTCACAAAAGCTGTGCGAAACCTTATCGCGCAGATGCCACGACCAATTTGACCAGGCTGGTGATCGCGGCCGTTCGGGCCAGCCGAGTAACTGACTGCCGAAACCGTCGTGACAGCCCGGCGTCATATGAGAGGGGTCCGAGCACGGGCACGCCTGCCCGCTTCCGAAGAGCCTCGACCGTTGTCCGCACCTGAAGCCGCGCAAGACTCGATCGTCCTGGTTGCGTGCAATTTAAGACCAACGCGAGAATCGGGATTTTTTTGCGGCGAAGCGCTTCGATGGTCAGCAACGCGTGATTGATGCCCCCAAGCCCCGCCCGTCCGACGACAACCGCTGGAAGTTTTAGACGGACGATCACATCCATCACATCGGTGCTGGACGTGATCGGCACATGAACCCCGCCGATTCCTTCGACAACCGTATATTCATACCGGCTTGAGAGCAGGCGGTAGACTTGACGAATCACATCCGGATCGATGATGCGCCGATCGGCATGCGCCGCGGCGAGCGGCGCGACGGGCAATGCAAACTGATAGGGACAAATGGCCCCCAACGTATCCTCGCTGGCCGACATGGCGCGTAGACGCGCTGCATCGGACTGAGCCGCTCTGGATTGTGACACGCCGGTTTCGATCGGTTTCATCACGCCGACATCGCTTCCACGCTTACGTAGGGCAACAGCCAGCGCCGCCGTGACCAACGTTTTCCCGACATCGGTATCGGTTCCCGTAATAAACACGCCCGCGGTTTTTCGTACTCCTCTTTTCTTCATCAAAAAGTCATGACCTCCTGTCCGTCTTTGTCCCGGTATCCCGCATAGGCCATCTGCCCTTTTACAAGAGATTCCGGCTGTCGCAGTTCCAGACCTGGCCGGAAACATCCTTCAACTGAGCGAGGTAAAGCACGCTTTGGACAACTTCTTCGAGCAAAGGCGGACGGCGAAGGGCATGGTCCTTCCATCCTTTCGGTAAAGCCCCCTCGGAAAGTTTCGTGTTCTGCCAACCGGGCAACAGCAGATTCACGCGAATATTCTCCGGTCCCCATTCCAGCGCCGCTGTCTTCACCAAGCCAATTAAGCCGGCCTTGGACGCCGCATAAGCCGTTTGCCCGACAGACCCATGATATGCCGCGTAGGACCCAACAACGACAATCGATCCACCTCCTTCGGAGAGAAGGGCAGGGGCCATTGCACGCAGGCAATGAAATGTGCCGGTGAGGTTCGTCGCCATGACATCGGCCCAATCTTCCGCCTGTTGCTGCAGCAACAGGCGGCTCCTCCCAACCCCCGCAGTACAGACACAGGCAGCGGGTTTCACGCCATCTCGGCCAAGAGCTGCCACCATATGCTGCACCGACTGGGCGTCTCGGATGTCCGCCTCGTAGACGGCACCGGTGCCACCAGCCCTCTCAATCTGCCGGAGAGTCGATTCGGCGCTGGCTTTCCCTTTATAATGGTGAAGCCCGACAAACCAGCCAGCCTTCCCGAAAGCGAGGCTGATGGCTCGGCCGATTCCACCGGAAGCCCCCGTCACCAAGACTGATCTGCCTGTCTTGGTCGTTGAGATACCAACAGAACGTGATTTCGCGACGGAGCGTGAAGTCGTCATAGAACGTGGATTATCGTTGCGCCGATGAATGAAGGCAAGCCCGCCGTAACCTTCCGGATGGAGATGCTTACGTGCTTGCTGCCTTTAGGATTCGTATGGTACCGTTCCGAATTACCTTTCAGGAGACCTCGCATATGCAGAAACAGCATGTAAACACATCCGGCTTCATCGTCGGGATGGCGGTTGTGGTCTGCTACGCGGCTTTCCTGTCTGCTTCCATAGCTGCGGACGATCTCGGTGGAATTTCACAATCGCCTGATTACTTCCCCGATACGATTGGAAGCCACTGGGAATATCGCGGCCAAATCACGGAAGGGCCTCTCCAAACGATCGAACACAAATTTTTCACGAATGTATCGACCGTCACGGGCACCCGGACTCTCAGGGGTATGACCGTCACCGTATTTCACGACACCAATCCCGGCAATCATGGACCGTCAGACAGCTTCTACCGCCGCGATGTCGTCGGCATCGTCTATCACGGATCCGAGCCCGGCACTCCATTGGAGAAACAGCTCATTCCATACCAGATAGTCCGATTCCCGATGAGAATCTCTTCGACAATCCAACAATTTGACAAGAAAGACCTCGACTTTGGAACGGATCTGGATCGCGACGGCGTCAATGAAAAAGTCGACGCACGGGGTACGTCAACCGTCACGGGAGTCGAATCCGTCATCGTGCCAGCCGGCACCTTCAAGGATGCGGTCAAGGTCGAAGCGTACATGCGGATGAATATTCATCTCTCCGGTGCAACAAGAGCGGTTACCGGCACGGATGTTATGACGGCCTGGTTCGCGAAAGGAGTCGGGTTGGTGAAATATGTCGAACGGCAGGAACTCTCTCCGCTGGAGGACCGCGGCGTGATCACCGAAATCATGGAGGAACTTGAATCCTTCGAAGTCAAGCCTCCCAAAGCGTCAGTCGGCCGGAGCGAAACCCCGGCGGAGGGTCTGTTCGCTGACGATTCTCGTGACCACAAACTGCATCAGGTAGTCCTCGCCCCCCGCCTTCGCCCCGACCCCTGAAAGCCGATGCCCCCCGAATGGCTGGCGGTTGACCAGCGCGCCGGTGATGGGCCGATTCAAATAGAGATTCCCCACGTCGAAACGTCGCCGCGCCAATTCGAGATTGGCCGGGCTGCGGGAGTAGACGCCCCCGGTCAAGGCATAGTCGGTCGCATTGGCGATCGTCAATGCCTCGTCAAACGACTCCGCCCTGATCACCGCCAATACCGGCCCGAAGATTTCCTCCTGCGCGATCCGGTCGGTTGATTTCACATCGACAAATACCGTCGGGCCGATATACCAGCCGGGTTGCGTCACACGTCCTTCCACCAGAACCCGCGCCTCTTGGTTCCCGATTTTCATGTAGTTCAGAATATTGGCCTGCGCCCGCTCATCAATCACCGGTCCGACTTGAGTACCGGGCATCTCCGGATCGCCTACACGCAAGCTCAAGATCGCATCGGCAAGCCGCTCGATGAACAATGCATACACCGACTTATGAACAATCGCTCGGGAGCAGGCGGAGCATTTTTGTCCGCTATAGCCTGTGCAGGACGCTACCACACCGGCGATGGCATCATCCAGGTCAGCTGTTTCATCGATGATAATCGCATTTTTCCCGCCCATTTCCGCAATCACTCGCTTCACCATCCGTTGTCCCGGCGCAAGGACGGACGTGTGTTTCAGGAGGCTCAGCCCCACCGTTTTCGATCCGGTAAATGCAATGGTCACGACATCAAGATGCCGGACCAATGCCTGCCCGATCTCCGGCCCTCCCGGCAGACAACAGATCGCGGCTGCCGGCACGCCGGCTTCAACCAGAATTTCCACGAGCAAGTGGCCAACCAACGGCGACCGCTCAGATGGCTTGAAGACGACGGGATTACCGGCTACCAGCGCCGCCGAGACCATGCCGCTCGGAATCGCGAGAGGAAAATTCCACGGGGCGATCACCGCCGTGACCCCGCGTGGATTCAACGTTCGATGATTCAGTTCGCCCGGCTCCTGCCCTAGACGCTTGGCTGGCGCAATGCGCAGCCATTCCGCCGCGTAGAATTCCAGAAAGTCGATCGCCTCGGCGACATCCGCATCCGCCTCCCGCCAGGGTTTTCCAGATTCCAACACTTCCCACGCGGCGAGTGTCTCGCGCCGCGATCGCATGAGCGCTGCCGCCGCTCGCATGATCGCCACGCGCCGTTCAAACGGTGTCTCCTGCCATGTCTGCCAAACTCCTGCCGCCCGGCTAACCGCCTGTTCGACGTCGGTATCATTGGCCGCTCGCACCATGCCGACGACTTCATCCGGATGACTGGGATTGTGCGACGTCATGACCGGACCAGTCAGCGTCAGTCCGCCTGCCACAGACGTCCATAGCTTGCCGAGTTGTCCTTTGACCTGGACGATCGCATCCCGCATGGCTGATCGTACCTCGGCTCGGGAAAAATCACGCAGTGGTTCATTGCGAAACCCAGCCGCCTCACTCACCGAAGTCGCCACAGCCGATGCGGCGGGCGGTGCCAGCAACGTGCTCAACGGCTGGGATTCGACATACTCTTTTCGCAGGAACGATTCATTTGAGGTATTTTCCAGGAGGCGGCGCACCAAGTAGGCCATCCCAGGAAGCAGATCGCCGACCGGCGTATAGAGTCGCAATCGTCTTGCTCGCTGCCGGACGGCATGCTGAAACGGCTCGGCCATGCCGAAAATCATCTGATACTCCCAGGTCGTCGGCGGGAGGGTGAGCTGCTCGGCCACCGCCTCAATATAGGCAAGTGTCCGCAGATTATGCGTGCCGAATGCCGGTCGGATTAGCGGAGCCGCCTGCAACATCGTACGGGCCAGCGCTTCATAGTTCGTATCCGTCTCGGCCTTCTGTTCGAACAAGGGAACTGGCCAGCCTCGCTGGCGATAGCGAATGGTATCGGAGTCCCAGTAGGCCCCCTTCACTAATCTGATCGTGATCGGTGTGCCTCGTGTACGGACCCATGAAAGCAGGGTACTGACGTCGCGAGCGGTGGCGCGATGGTACGCTTGCACCGCCAGGCCCACGTGGGGGAACCTGACATAGGCCGGTTCTGAGAAGAGCCGTGTGAAAATGTCGATGAGCAGATCTTTGGTTTCGGCCTGCTCCATGTCGAAGATCAGCGAGGCCGGCAATTGCATTGCCGCATCGACAATCGGCCTGAGCCGAGCGGCCACCGACTGAAAGCTTCCTTCCGGATCGATCGGATCGAGGTGAGGGGAGAGCGCCGAGATTTTCAACGAGAGTTGAACACGCGGAATACCACCGAGATGATCTTGCTCCAGCAGAGGCACAGCATTCCACGACGTCGCCGCGCGGGCCAGGGCTTCGAGAGCGTGAAGACAGCGGTCGCGGTAGCGGTCTGCTTCCCGATCGCTAATCGTCGCTTCGCCGAGTAGATCGACCGACCATGCCTTGCCGCTGTTCCACAAGTCGCACAAGACGGGCGCGGCATCGTCGATCGATGAACCGGCGATGAACGTCCGTGCCATCTGCTCGACCTGTGAGCGAATGGCATGCCCGCTCAGACGGGCACCGATGCCGGTTGCAGACAGGGCCTTCAACCCCCAGCGGAGACCGAATGCCTGATCAGCCAACGAACCGAAATATTCTTCGGCCAAGGTCACCACACGCTGATCGTCGGTCACCGACGGCAGCACATCGATAAATCGAAATAGCTGCGTCTTGAAATCAAGATCGTGCATCGCGAGATTGATGGCCGCTTGGGACCACCACTGACGTTCAAACAGGGTAGGGGATTGGCCTGCCGAGAGCCGGGCGAGTTCTTCGCCGATTCGACGGATGGAGGCTTCCAGGTGAGCTGAGGACGTCACGGCCGACCCTCCAAGTGGGCGGTGTCTCCTGGTTTCAGTATACACCGCTATGCTTCGGGTGAACCTGCATTGCAAAGAATTTCTTGATAAAAGTCCGCTACTTCGGTATTCTTACCCGCTAAGACTTCTCGGTCCCAACCAGATCTTGGTGAAGTCCATTTTCCACCTGCATAGGGAGTAAAGGATGCCGGACGCCGTCGGAACTACGCCGTTTGCTTATAAGACGTTCACGCTGTTTTGCCTGGTCGCCATCGTGACAATGGTGGGAACACCGTTGTACGGCTATTTCTACGGCTATAGCCTGTTCGACTGGATCGTCTTCGGTTGTCTATACGTCGTTACCGGCCTGGGTATTACGGTCGGCTACCACCGGCTGATTTCCCATCGCAGTTTCGAATGCCATCCCTGGGTGAAGGCGATGCTGCTGATCGCGGGCGGCTGGGCGTTACAAAACTCCGCACTCCGTTGGAGCGCGGATCATATTCGCCACCATGCGCGCACGGACCAGGAAGAAGATCCCTATAATGCCCAGAAAGGTTTTTGGCACAGCCACTGTGTCTGGCTCTTCATCAACACGCCGCACAGGACGCCGAACTACGAACGCCAGCTGCGCAAAGATCCGATGATCATGTGGCAACACCGGAACTATCATGCCATCGTCATTTCCGGGTTAGCCTTTCCACTCTTGCTCGGGATTCTCCACGGAGGGTTGATGGGCGGCATCAGCTGTTTTTTCCTCGCAGGGATGTTTCGCATGTTCATGGTGCTGAATTCGACGTTTGCCATCAACTCGCTATGCCACATGTTCGGTACGCAACCGCACGGGCAGCGTGACAGTAGCCGCGACAGCTGGCTCGTCTCATTCGTCAGTTTTGGCGAGGGTTACCACAATTACCACCATACCTATGCACGTGATTACCGCAACGGGCCCCGATGGTATAATTTCGACCCCTCAAAATGGATGATTTACACCCTGTCCACGCTAGGTCTCGCCTCCAATCTTCGCCGGCTCGACTCAACCGTCTTTTCTGAGTAGGGCGCCAATAGCCCGGTCGAGCTACACCCGTTGGGCCAACCAGCCCATTTTCTTTCCCCTCGTGCATCGCTTATTATGATGCTGTAAACGGTACGACTCATGATCGTGGCGATGGCTCGCCAGGTGCCAGAGGAGGAGAGGATTATGGCCGAAGAACATGCAGGCGCCGGCCAACAGGCCCAGGCGAGAGAAAACTTCATCCCTGGGGTCAAGCATGTCATCGCGATCAGCAGCGGCAAAGGCGGCGTCGGCAAGTCAACCGTCGCGGCCAACCTCGCCTGCGCGCTCGCCTTGACGGGTGCCAAGGTCGGTCTCATGGACGCCGATCTCTACGGCCCCAATATTCCCATGATGATGGGCAGTACGACCGGACCGGAACAACAAGACGGGAAGATTGTCCCGGTAGAGAACTATGGCGTGAAACTCATTTCGATGGCCTTTCTCGTTCCGGAAGAAGCGCCGCTCGTGTGGCGTGGACCGATGGTCCATCAATATTTGCAAGCCTTCTTCCGTGACGTCATCTGGGGTGAACTTGATTACCTGTTGATCGATCTGCCGCCCGGCACCGGGGACGTGCAGCTCTCCCTATCACAGATGGTTCCGCTTGCCGGCGCCATCACCGTGACGACGCCGCAGGAAGTCGCGCTCTACGATGTCCGCAAAGGCATGGCGATGTTCCAGAAGGTCAACGTGCCGTTGCTCGGGATTATCGAGAACATGAGCTTTTTCGTGTGCGGTCATTGCGGCGAGCGGACGGACATTTTTTCTCATGGGGGAGGGGAGCGGGCCGCCTCAAAGTTGGGAATCCCGTTTCTCGGAAGCATCCCCATTGACCCGGCCATTCGCGAGGGCGGGGACAGCGGCCATCCGATCGTGGTCGTCAATCCGGCTTCTCCACAGGCTGCCGCGTTCCGCAGTATTGCAGAGAAGATCGTGCAAGAGCTGGGCGGAACGGAAAAGGGCGGCGCCTCGATCGACAGCCTCCTCAAAAAGATCAAGCAGCCTTTTAGCAATCAGTGACGTGACATCTTCACCTACTGGAGGCATGGACGATGGGAGAGTTCGTACGGGTCGCGGGCACAGCCGATGTGAAACCGGGGCATGGTATTGTCGCCGAAGTGAATGGGAAATCTCTCGCGGTGTTCAACATCGAAGGGCAGTTCCATGTCATCGATAATACGTGTCTCCATCGTGGAGGACCTCTAGGCGAGGGTGAACTGGAAAGCAATGTCGTGACATGTCCCTGGCATGGCTGGCAGTTCAATGTCATCACGGGAGGATGCGTGAACAATCCTTCCGCACAAGTCGAAACATATCAGGTCAAAGTCGAAGGCGCTGATGTGAAAGTGTTCTTGTAGCTCATCCACTGCGAAAGGAGTGCCGCCGATGCCAGCCTCCGCAAAAGACCAGACCGACATTGCCGCCGCTCTCGTTCGCCTCTATGTGTTTCTCAGCCAATACCTCGATCGCTGTTCCGACGATGCCGCACGGAAGAGCTATCCCGACTCGGAGCTCCAGTCCCATTTGACTGAGACGCGCCGCCAGTTGATGGACATTCTCTCTGTCAACCCCGTGGTGAAAAAGAAGCTGACCGAGGAATGTGACAGGATCCTGGCACTCGGTGCGTCATGTTTGAAATCGGGTACCGCCGACGCGAAGACCCGTGCTACGATCCAGGCTGAGCGTGAGGTGCTCAAGCACAAAACTATCGCCTTGAGCGACCTGGTAGCCGTGTTCCGAGCCCTGGAATAAACCAGTGGGGGAGCCGCTCGACAAATACTTGCTCGCTGGATTGGACGACCGAGAACGAGGGTTCAGCCGGCCGGTCGGCTTCGAACAGAACATCCATCTGTACCTGGCCATTCTGCAATACGAGTCCACTCGTGTCGTCACAGAGCCCCAGGCGACCCAGGACGGGGCATTGCTTGCCTTAATCCAAACCCTGCACGCGCAAGGTTACCGTCAGCTCAAAACGCAGATGAGCTTCCGCCAGGGCACCTATCTGGGTTCGCAAGAACCCTGGATCGAATATCCTGACCCATTGCAGCCGGCTCACCGTTCATCCGGGCTCCTGACAAAACTTCTGGGCTGGTGTTGCGCCCGCAAGACGGCATCGCTATGAGCTTTATTCCTCTCACCGAGATTGGCGCTCTCGGCGCTTCCCGACGCCTTCCGTCCTGGTTCAAGGTTGAAGCCAAGACCAGTCCGGACTATTTTGACATCAAACAGACAATTGATCGACTCAATCTCCACACCATCTGTGAAGAAGCCCGTTGTCCCAATCGGTGGGAATGTTGGAATGCACGGACGGCTACATTCCTGATCTTAGGGGACATCTGCACGAGACGCTGCCACTACTGCTCTGTTGAAACCGGTCGCCCGCGCGCCGTTGATCACGATGAGCCACAGCGAGTGGCCGAAGCCGTCCGCGCTCTTGGATTGCGCCATGCCGTGATCACCTCGGTCAATCGGGATGAATTGGCGGAGGGCGGAGCCACGATCTTTGCCGAAACAATCAGGCTGACGAGACGAGTCAATCCCGACTGTACGATTGAAGTGTTGATCCCTGATTTCGAGGGCAACGAGGCGGCACTCGCGATTGTCTGCAGTGAAAAGCCGGAGATTTTGAATCACAACATGGAAACCGTTCCAAGGCTCTTTCCGTCCCTCCGGCCCCAAGGCAAATATCTGCGGTCCCTTGAGTTGCTAGATCGCGCGAAACAACGTGGCATGAAGACGAAGTCAGGCCTGATAGTGGGAATGGGCGAAACGCTCGACGAAGTCCGTGCCGTCCTGCATGATCTGCGTGCGGTGAACTGTGACATTGTGACCATCGGCCAATACCTCCAGCCGACGAGACAGCATGTGCCCGTTGCTCATTTCTATGAGCCGGCCGAGTTTGCCAGACTGAAGACTGAAGGGCTCGCCATGGGGTTTACTCATGTCGAATCCGGCCCCTTAGTCCGCAGCTCTTACCATGCGGAACAGCAAGCCGTACTTTAGACCCCTTGGTAGTCTCTCAAGCCTGCCTCCTTTGTGGCCTTTCCACACGTGCATAGACGTCTGATTTCTTTACATCCTGCATCCACGTGCTAGTCTTGAATTAGTCGTGCCGATGTTGCTGAAACCGAAAGTGCTCCGGCAAGCAGCCACCTTAGCGGGGTGCGGACATGACAGGCGTCGAGATGCTCGCGTGGCTTGTATTGGCATTCGCCGATGGCCCCGATTGTCTGCTCCAAGCGTCATTTCGCTGGCTCCCGGACGGGCCGGCGTTGGTGCGGGCAGACGGTTGCGCCGTACGTTCGCAGCAAGAGGGAAGCCATGTCGTGTTTTGGTCCGACACCCGGTGGGTCGCGATCAGGATTCCAAATGGAGCGCGGTCGCTATCCTACCGGTGGGGGCGGGCCGTGGCGTTCGTGAATGGGAAGAGTGTGACGGTACAACATGGGAACATTGCGGGCGGGTTAGAGACCCGGCCATCGCTGAGCGATCAGGAGCGAATGGATCCTCCTGAGAAATGGCGAACCACCGAGGCTCTGACCCTTCGGACATTACAGTCAAGAGTTCTAACAGAGCCTTCTTGAAGCTTCCCATCAGTCATGGGTAGAAATCGACCCGCACTTCATTCGCCCAATTAGGCCAATACCTCAGCCACCAACGTCTGCGCTTCTTCCTGAATCCTCCGGAGATGCTCCTTGCCTCTAAAACTCTCTGCGTAGAGCTTGTACACGTCCTCGGTGCCTGACGGGCGGGCGGCGAACCAGCCTTGCTCGGTCACGACTTTCAGCCCGCCGATTGGAGCACCGTTTCCTGGAGCCTTGGTCAGCATAGCGACGATTGTATCGCCGGCAAGGGTGGTTGCCCGTACTTGATCAGGGGAGAGCTTCGAGAGCCTCGCTTTCTGCTCCGGTGTGGCTCGCGCGTCGATCCGTTCGTAGACCGGTGCGCCAAGGTCAGCCGCCACATCACAATACATTTCAGCCGGATCGCGGCCAATCTTCGCCATCATTTCGGCCGCGAGCAAATCCATGATGATCCCGTCCTTGTCCGTGGACCACACGCTGCCATCAAGACGGAGGAACGATGCGCCGGCGCTTTCTTCACCACCGAAGCCCAATGACCCATCGAGCAGTCCTTCGACAAACCACTTGAATCCTACCGGCACTTCCATGAGCGTTCGGCCAAGTTTCGTGGCGACGCGATCGATGAGGCTGCTACTGACCAAGGTCTTGCCGATCGCCGCATTCGCCTTCCAGCCTGAGCGATGTGAAAAGAGATAGGAAATCGCAACCGCCAAGTAATGGTTCGGGTTCATGAGGCCGGCCGAGCGCGTGACGATGCCGTGCCGATCGTTGTCGGCATCGTTGCCAACGGCGACGTCGAAGCGATCTTTGAGGGCAATCAGGTTGGCCATGGCATAAGGGGAGGAGCAATCCATGCGAATCTTGCCGTCCCAATCCAGGGGCATGAAACGAAAGGTCGGATCAACGGCAGGATTGACGATCTCGATGTCTAGCCCATAGCGTTCGGCAATCGGCTTCCAATAGGCAATCCCGGACCCACCGAGAGGATCGACGCCCAATTTCAGTTTCGCGGCTTTAATCGCCTCGAAGTCGATCACGTGCGTCAAATCCCGGACATAGGCGCCGACGTAATCGTGTTTGTGAGTGGTCGAGGCGCGACGCGCCTGGGCAACCGGAAGCCGTTTCACCCCTGTGAGATTCCCGGTAAGCAATGCATTGGCTCGCTCTTCAATCCACTTTGTCACCTGCGTATCTGCTGGCCCGCCTTGTGGTGGGTTGTATTTGATGCCGCCATCTTCCGGAGGATTGTGCGACGGGGTAATCACGATGCCGTCGGCAAGTCCAGACTGCCGGTGTTTGTTGAATGTGAGAATCGCGTGAGAGATGACCGGTGTCGGCGTATAGCCGCCCTCCCGGTCGATCATGACCTCGACGCCGTTTGCGGCCAAGACTTCGAGGCTGGTTTCCAACGCCGGCAGCGAGAGCGCATGGGTATCCATCCCAAGATAGAGTGGACCGTCGGTGCCTTGGGTCTGACGATACTCAGAGATGGCTTGGGTGGTTGCCAGGATATGGTGTTCGTTAAACGATCGCTTGAAGGATGATCCTCGGTGGCCTGAGGTGCCAAAGGCCACTCGCTGCTCCCGGACTGTGGGATCAGGAATATCTGCATAGTAGGAGGCAAGCAGTTTGGGAACATCGACCAACACCGAGGCTGGCGCGGCATGACCGGCTAATGGATGAATCGCCATGATGCTGTGTCTAGCCGTGCTGGCGCGACATGTCAACTCCTGGTCGTGTCAATTTCCGGGTGGAAGTGACAGAGCCGGAGAAGGATTCGGTTGACCAGCAGGCCGAAGAAGAGTAATGGAGTGAACGGCAGATCATCGAGACCGATCTATAAGTTGACATAATATCCCTTATCAGACCTTTCCCTTCTTTGACGTATGTCCCTTGAATTCTTCGGTCGGCTCCAAAAAGAGCTGTCCCTCACCGGCAGCGCCGTCTATGAATCGGTTGTCGCCATTGCCGAACGGGTGAACCGCAAGGTTCACGTCCTCCGTCTACACGGTCAAGCGGCGAGCCTGCTCACCCAGATTGAATCGGTACAAGGAGACCTAGGACGCGATATCGCAGCGGCATTACCGAATCGATCCTCCGTAGCTCGAGAACCAGGGTTGCCCTCACCCGAATTGGAGCGTTCGCTCAATCAGGCTACTGATCGTATCCATCATCTCAAACAGACCCTCGTGCAGGTGGATGCGCAGATCCGCGATCTGAAACTGGAAGCGATTCATCAGGATCTGCTCACACTCCAACGAGACCTGAGCCTGCGTGCTGCCGCCATCGAGCGCATTCCAGTCTCCCACGGATCCCCGGCTGTCGGGAAACCGGTCTCGGCTTTCTCTTGGCCTTCGAGTGTCAGGCTAGTGACCATTTTTCGCGGGCCCTTTCTGATTCCACCGGCTGACGAGTTTGTCTTTACACCCGAGGATATCGTGATTGTCATCGGGCTCCGAGCCGACCTCGATCACGTCGGCACGTGGTTTACACCAACTCGACCGGCCAAATCAGCGTCGTAGCCTTCCATTCTTCCCATAGGTTTTGGTGGTACAAGTGCGGTACACTAAAAACATGGCGCGGCTTCTATCCACGATCGGAAAAGCGGCCTTTCTGGCCGGCACGCTGATGGTCGCCCTTTGGCCGCTCTCATCTGCCTCTGCCGCCGAACCAAGTGCCCCCATATCTGACACTTCCAATGGATTGCGGCTCCTTGAGGAGATGCAGGCTGTGATTACCGAGTTGGCGGAAGCCGCCAAACCCCCCGTCGTCAGCCTCTTTCCCATCACCGCTACCGGCAAGGGACGGGAGTTTTCTCAAGAACGCATCCCCAATGCGCCCGGTTCCGGTGCCGGCGTGATCATGACTCCGGATGGCCACATCATCACCAACAACCACGTGGTGGGAGATTCGACGGAGATTGAAGTTCGTTTGTCCGACAAGACCAAACTGATCGCGCAGGTCGTCGGCAAAGATCCCGATACGGATCTGGCGGTCTTGAAAGTGACGACCGATCATTCCCTGCCCAGCGCACGGTTCGGCGATTCAACCACCGTCCGCGTGGGCCAATGGGTGCTGGCCGTGGGCAATCCGTTCGGACTGGAGCGAACCGTGACCCTCGGCGTCGTGAGCGGCATCGGCCGGGAAAACGTCAACCTCTCACGCTATGAAAACTTCATCCAAACCGACGCGTCGATCAATCCCGGCAACTCAGGCGGACCCCTCTTCAATTTGCGCGGCGAGGTGATCGGCATCAACACGGCCATCATCAACTTCGCGCAAGGCATCGGCTTTGCCATTCCATCCAACATGGCAAAGCAGGTGTTGCAGCAGCTGGTCGCGCAGGGCCGTGTCGTCCGTGGCTGGCTCGGCGTAGGGATTCAGCCGCTGACGCCGGAATTGGCCAAAAAGTTCGGCGTGACCGAGCAGGAAGGGGTTCTGGTCAACGAAGTGTTCGAGAAGGATCCGGCTGCGGCGGCCGGGATCAAGCCCGGCGATGTGATCACCCGCATTGAAGGCGCGGTGATCGACAGTCCTAATCGTCTGTCACGCATTATCGCCGGGCTCTTACCAGGCGCCACAGCCAAAGTCGAGGTCGTACGAAATCAACAGCGCATCGTTCTGAACGTCGCTCTCAGCGAGCGCCATGACCAAGCCATCATGACCTCGCTGCCTCAATCACGCTCCGAAGCCAAACTGGGGCTCGACGTGCAGGATCTGACGGCCGCGCTCTCCGAAAAATTCAAGCTCCACGAGAGCCGCGGTGTGTTGATCACCAAAGTAGAATCGGGCAGCCTGGCTCAGTCGGAAGGGCTCCGTGAAGGAGACCTCATCAAAGAAGTGAACCGCGTCGAAGTCGGCTCAGTCGGTGATTTCACCAATGCCGTCTCGAAAGTCCGCAGAGGCGACACCGTCCTTCTGCGCGTGCTTCGCGAAAGCCGGGCATTCTACGTGGTGCTGAAACCAAGCGAACCCTGATCGCCGCTTAATGCGCGGCGACCGCTTGTTTGGTCGCCTTCGCCTCTTCGATAATCTTCGCCGCCACCTCGCGCGGCACCTCATCGTAACGAGCCAATTCCATTACATAGCTCCCCCCTCCACCCGTGAGGGAATTCAGCGTCGTCGTATAGGTCATGATCTCCGCCAGGGGAACCGACGCTTTGACGATTTCTGCATGACCTCTCGCCTCGACATGAAGGATACGCCCTCGCCGCGCGTTCAAATCTCCGATCACGGCGCCGATGTGCGCGGCGGGCGCTTCCACCTCAACGGTCATCATCGGTTCCAACAGCACGGGGTGCGCGCTCTCCATGGCCTTTTTAAACGCCATGGAGGCGGCAATCTTGAACGACATTTCTGACGAATCGACGACATGATAGGAACCGTCGTAGACGGCGACCCGCACATCGACGACAGGAAACCCGGCAAGCGTCCCATGCTGCATGGCTTCCACGACGCCCTTCTCGACCGCCGGAATAAAATTGCGGGGAATCACGCCGCCGACCACGCGGTTGTTGAAAGTGAACCCTTCCCCGCGCGCCGCGGGTGACAGTTCCAGCCAACAGTCTCCGTACTGGCCGTGGCCGCCGGTCTGCTTCTTGTACTTGCCCTGCGCCTGGGAAGTTCCGCGAATGGTCTCTCGGTAAGGAATCTTCGGTGTATGGATGACGACCTCCGCACCGTACTTGCGATGGAGTTTTTCCAGGGCGAGATCCAGGTGCAGTTGACCCGTCCCGCTCAGCACCATCTCCTTCGTATCTGCATTGCGCGTGAACCCCAACGTCGGATCCTCCTCGATCAACTTGTGCAGCCCGAGACTCACCTTGTCGATATCGGCGCTCGACTTGGGTTCGATGGCAAACGAGAGGACTGGACGAGGCAAGACGGGCCAGGAATAACAGACCGGGTGTTGCTCGTCACAAAGCGTATCGCCCGTTTGCGCATCCTTGAGTTTGCCGATGGCGACAATCTCTCCTGCGCCAGCCGAGGCGATGGCCGTATGTTTCTTCCCCAGGAGGTGATACAGATGTCCGCTTTTCTCTTTGATCTTGCGGGTCGCATTGAACAGCATCGAATCGGTCTGCAAGGTTCCGGAGTAGATCCGCACGTAGGAGAGCCGTCCGACAAAGGGATCGATGATGGTTTTGAAGATCACGGCCGACAAGGGCGATTCGGTTGTGGCCTGTCGAGAGACCTCTTGGTCGCCGTCAGGATGCTGACCCGCGAGCGGCACTCTTACAGCCCGATCGGCCGGTGACGGTAGAAATTCAACCATCGCGTTCAGCAACGGAACGATTCCGACGTTCTTCAACGCCGAGCCGGCGTAGAGCGGCACCACCGCGCCGGCCTGGACCCCCAGATGGAGACCGCGCATCAGGTCCGCGGCTGTCAGCTCCCCTGCCGACAGGTAGTGTTCCAGCAGTTGATCGTCGGCTTCCGCCGCCGCTTCCTGAATTCGTTTCCGGGCCTCCGAGATGAAACCTTTTTCCCCTTCCGGGATTGGCTGTTGCTGCCATTTCGAACTATCGGCTCGCGAGTGGATGGCGGCCTGATGAAGTACATCAATGACGCCGTGACATTGCCCGCCCTCTTTGATCGTCCGCGACATCGGTAGCGGAGTGATGTCGAGATCCCGCTTGCAGGCCGCCATGAGTTCGTCAATCGACGCCGATTCTTTTTCACCCTCATTGATGAAGATCAGACAAGGCAGATGGAGGGCTCTGACGTGAGCCCAGAGGCGGATGAGTTCGCTCCGGATTCCGCTGGACGGACTGAGTACCACGATCACAGCATCCACCGCATGCAATGCCGCAATCGCCTCCCCCAGCAAACTAAGTGCGCCGGGTGTGTCGAGCAGGTTGATCGTCGTTTGGTTCCACGAATAACGGAGCAGGCTGGTGCTGACGGAACTCCGGTGGTGAATTTCCTCCGGTTCGAAGTCCGAGACGGTCGTACCCTGCGTCACGGAACCAAGGCTCGGAATCGCACCAGCCGCCAAGAGCATTGCTTCCGCCAACGAGGTCTTGCCTGCTCCTCGATTGGCGATAATGGCCACATTTCTGAGAGACCTCGCACCCGGCTCGTTCATGGGGGCCTCCTTCGTCAAGCGAAAGGCAAAGGTGCCTTCCGTCATGGTTTACGTTTCGCTCACGAATGACTCCTCTCGCTCATGGCTCGACTCGACAACTCTCGCTCAGCCAGCCTTGATCGGCAAAACTGACGTACCGTCCGTCACCGACGACGATATGGTCCAGCACCCTGATTCCCAGCACCTCCCCTGCCGAAACCAATCGGGCCGTCAGGACGCGATCTTCTTGGCTGGGCGTTGGATCGCCGCTGGGATGGTTGTGCAGAAAAATCACGGCCGCGGCGGATTCTTTTACCGCCATGGTGAAGACTTCACGAGGATGCACGATGCTGAGCGTCAAGCTGCCTTCGGAAACGGTGGCGTCGCGCACGATGGCATGCTTCGCGTCCAACAGCACGACTTTGAAGATTTCGTGGCGCAGGTCCCGCAAGGCCGGATGGTAATGCTCGAAGAGATCGCGGCTGGAGGAGATTTTCGTTCCTTTTGAAAGTGGGGATGCGAGCGCGCGTTTGCCGAGCTCCAATGCCGCTTTCAATTGCGCGGCTTTGGCCGCCCCTACGCCGGGCACCGCGCACAGTTCATCGATGCCGCAGCGCGCCAATCCGGCAACACCGCCGAGGTGATCGAGAATTTCGATGCCGACTTGGACGGCGGACGATCGGCGCCGGCCGACTCGAAGAAGAATGGCCAGGAGTTGCGCATCGGTCAGCGCAACGGCTCCTTGCGCAAGGAGCCGTTCTCGCGGGCGTTCAGTTTCCGGCCATTGGGTGATGCCTTGCCCGGCTGTCTTTCTACCCACCTGGTCCTCCCCGAACAAAAATATGACACGTTGAACGTTTTTGTACTAACGGGAGACCCCCTAAGGAGCCCCTGGTAACAAATACGTACCCCCTAAGATGTTGAAATTACGTAACGACAAAAATTGGTTCGGCTCTTGCTTTGGTACGCTCCCAGCTGTGCACGTCGCAACCAGGGAGGAATCGATGGAATGTCCGAAGTGCAAAGGGCTCATGATGCTCGAGCGGTTCTCCGACTTCTTTCTGATTTTCTATGCATGGAAGTGCATCAACTGCGGCGCGATCATCGATCGCACCATCTCCAACAATCGGCGGAAGAGCTTGGCGGCTCGCGATGCGCAGCCTGTCCAGCCGGCACAGCCATCAGTGGCGACTCGCTGACGATCCGCTCGCGATTCCGGACGCGAGCGTTGGGTTCTGCCGACCAACACACCTCATCAGCTGCTAAGGCCCTCTCGCCTCACCCCACAGTCACGGTCCAGGATTATAGTCAGCCTAATGCTCAGCGTCAAAATGGCACCAATTCACTCCTGAACTTCCCAATCACGCCAACCATTTTTGCTTCACGGACCCTGCCGGCCTTGATCGTGCTCCGCTCAGCTTGACCCCTTCAAAAACGCTATGTTAGAGTCTGGCACTTCAGAAATGCCTCTCACCTGATCCTATGCGAGTCATCGCCGGTTCCCACCGAGGTCGACGCCTAAGTGGGCCACAGGGGACGTCGCTTCGTCCCACGTCGGATAAGGTGCGCGAGGCGCTCTTCTCGATACTTGGAACTCGTATCCTCGGCGGCCGGTTTCTCGATCTCTATGCCGGAACGGGAGCCGTGGGAATAGAGGCGTTGAGTCGCGGAGCGGCGGTCGTGACCTTTGTCGAGTCGGACCCGAAAGCGGTGCAAGTGATGCGAAAAAATCTCACAACCTGTGGACTGCTCGAGCAGGCGCACCTGCGCGTCGGTCTGACACAAACGTTTTTACAGCGACCGCAGTGGTGGAACGGCCCCTATGATGTCCTATTCGCCGATCCCCCTTATGCGGTCAAAGAGGCTGTCGACCTGGTGCTGGGAAGTTGGGGAATCGGCCTGCTGGCAGAGGATGCCGTCATGGTCATCGAACAGGATGCCCGTGCGAAACTCCCAACCGCTACGGACCGGGCGACTTTGATTCGTCGTTATGATTATGGCGATACGGCGCTCTTCATGTACGGTCCGTCTATGCAAGTCAGGTCAACCTTATGAAAATCGGCATCTATCCTGGCACATTCGATCCCATCACGCACGGCCACACGGACATCATCACGCGTAGCCTACGGGTATTTGATAAAGTGATGGTGGCCGTGGCACCGAACCCGTCCAAACATTCGCTCTTCAATTTGGCGGAACGGTTGGAGATGGTGAAGTTGGTGTTAAAAGATATTGGTCAGGTGGAAGTCGTCACGTTCGAGGGCTTGCTGGTCGACCATGTGCAGCGATCCGGCGCCCAAGCCATCATTCGCGGACTCCGGGCCATTTCGGATTTCGAACACGAATTTCAAATGGCGCTCATCAACCGCAAACTGGCCAAACAGGTCGAGACAGTCTTCTTGATGTCGAGCGAGGAATATTCATACTTGTCCTCCACGATTATTAAGGACGTGGCGAACCACGGCGGCTCGCTGACGGCGTTTCTCCATCCAGAAGTCGCGCGCCGCCTGCAAGCTCGCATTCGGAGTCTCAAACCATGAAACTCGCCACGCGCGTCAGTCGCATTGCTCCCTCGCCGACGCTGGCAATGGCCGCGACCGCCAAAGCCATGGCGGCGCAAGGCATCGACGTCATCGACTTTTCGACCGGTGAACCGGATTTCGATACGCCGGAGCCAGTCAAGGCGGCGGCAGAAGTCGCCATTCGATCGGGATTTACCAAGTACACGCCGTCATCCGGCATCGACGAATTGCGTGGCGCGATCGTCGACAAGCTCAAGATCGAGCAGGGACTCCAGTATGAGAAGTCCCAAGTACTTGTCTCTTGTGGTGCAAAGCATTCTCTCTACAATCTGGCGGAAGCCTTGTTGGAAGCCGGCGACGAAATCATCATCCCGACCCCCTATTGGGTCTCGTATTCGGATCAGGCCCTTTTGAATGATGCGACGGCCGTCCTGCTGCCGACCAAGGAAGCAGAGGACTATGCCATTCAACCGGCTGAATTGGAACGGCGCATTACTCCGAAGACGAAAGCACTGATCATCAACAGCCCGTGCAATCCTACCGGTGCCACCTATGGCCGCAAGATGCTCGAACAGATTGCGGCCATCGCCGTCCGACACGACATTCTGGTGATCTCCGACGAGATCTATGAAAAAATCATCTACGACGGCGCGACCCACATCAGCATCGCGACGCTGGGACCGGAGATTGCCGCCCGCACCGTCGTCATCAACGGCGTTTCAAAAGCTTATGCCATGACCGGGTGGCGGATCGGCTATGCGGCGGGCCCCAAAGACCTCATTACGGCTATGGGAAACATTCAAAGCCAGAGTACGTCGAATGCCTGCTCGATTTCGCAAAAGGCGGCGGTGGCAGCGCTGCGATTCGGCGAGCCGTTTACCAAACAGATGGTCGCGGAGTTCGATCGGCGGCGGCGGGCGATTGTGGAAGGGCTGAACAAAATTCCCGGGGTATCCTGCCGGATGCCCGGGGGCGCCTTCTATGCGTTCCCCAATATCAAGGGCGTCCTCGGCAAGCGAGGGCCGACTGGTTCGATTAATTCGCCCACGGATCTCGCCACCTATCTCTTGAAAGATGCCCACATAGCCGCGGTTCCCGGCGAACCGTTCGGCAGTCAGGAACATATCCGGCTGTCTTATGCCACCAGTATGGAGATGATCACCAGAGGGCTGGATCGTTTGGGACTGGCATTGAAGAAACTGACCTAAGAGGAGTGAAACAGAAGCAGGAGGGATATCCGTGCCGATTTACGAGTATCAGTGCGACACGTGTTCATACAAATTTGAAGTCAAACAAAGCATCAAGGACGATCCGATTGCCGCGTGCGAACGATGCGGAAAACCTGTTCGCCGGCTCATCTCTTCGCCCGGGATTATGTTTAAAGGAAGCGGCTGGTATGTGACTGATTACTCCAACAAAATGAAGCCGCCCTCAGAAAGTGAGAAAAGCGCCGCGACTGGCGGAGAGAAAAAAGAGGCACCCTCAGGCTCAACAGCCTCGACGACATCCACTCCCTCGAGCACATCCTCTACACCGGCAAGCAGCCCGTCGAGCAGTTCGACGCCCACTCCGAGCTCGTCGACTACAAAATCCTCGGACAAATAACGCTGGGATCTTTCCTTATCGCACGACCACAGATTTCGTCGCGGTCTTTTTCTTTGCCGGCGCTTTCTGGGTCGTCTTGACGGCTGGTTTGGTCGCCGTCTTGGTGCCGGTGGCCTTCGCCGCGGCTGGCTTTGAGGACTTCGCCAACCGCTCTTGAAGGGCGGTCACGCTGCTCTGGAGACTCGCGATCATCGTACTCTTATCGCGGTTCGTACGGCTGAGATCTTCCACTTGGATTTGCAGATCGTCCTTCGCTTTGGTGAGCGAAGCCATCTGATTTTGCAGCTGCGCCTTCTCCATTGTCACCGCTTGGAGCTCAGACCGCAGCTGTTCGATCTGCGTCTGAAGCGCCGGCGGCCAGTAATCGCATCCGGATAGCATCACCGCCACTGCGATCACAAGCCCTGCTGCTCTTCCCATCTGCACCGCACGACGGATTGGCATCGATCCCCTCCTTGTCATTAGGCAGCACTGCTGGGTCTGCTGTATATCACATTTATGAAACGTTGAGGAAAAATCCTCTCGCACCGAGTGTGGCCTCGATCGCCGCACGCTCGATCGCTCCCTCACGGATGATTCGGGGTGATTCATGCGCCTCGACCACCGTCGAAGGCAATCCTCCCGGCGTCGGCCCGGCATCGACAATCAGCTCCACCTCGTCCTCCAGTGCTTCCTGCACAGCCTCTGCCGTCTGAGCCGGCGGAGTCCCGCTGCGATTGGCGCTGGTTCCCGTTAGGGGTCCAACACGCTGCAGTAATTCGCGCAAGGGCTGACAGGAACTGAGCCGGACGCCAACTAGCCCGGTCCCGGCCGTCAAATCGCGGGGCAAGGAGGGATGCGCGGGAAAGAGGATGGTCAACGGTCCCGGCCAAAACGCATCGACCAAGATCGACGCGACGGACGGGACCACCTGCACGAACAATGACAGCTGTTCCAACGAACCAATTAAGACGAGGATCGGTCTTCCGTTTTCTCGACCCTTGGCGGCAAGCAATCGATCCACCGCCTTCTGATTAAACGGATCGACGCCGAGACCATAATAGGTCTCCGTGGGGATCGCGACAATTCCACCACGCTGGGTGATGGTCTTGACCCGTTGCGAGAGACTTTCAAGTCCAGTGACCGAATAGGATGCGATAGCCGCCATCTGTCGATATGAATCAAACCGGTTAGGAACGCGGTGTCAGAGCCCGATGAGCGATATCGTGCCGATAATGACAGCCGTTGAATGAAATCGTCTTGGTGGTACGATACGCCGTAGCCTGCGCCTCCGCTAACGTCTTCCCGCGACCGGTGATTCCCAAGACGCGCCCGCCAGCCGTGACGATCTCGTGATTCTTCTTGGTGGTCCCGGCATGAAAGATGGTTGCGTCTCCCACTTCGGTGCGATCCAATCCACTGATAGGAAATCCATTCTGGTAGGCGCCCGGATAGCCGCCCGAAGTCATCACGACACAGACCGTATGGTCGTCGAGCCATTCGACGCGCAGCTGGTCGAGCCGATGTTCCACAACCGCCTCGACCACGTCGATGAAATCAGTTTTGAGCAGCGGCAACACCACCTGAGTCTCCGGGTCACCCATCCGTGCGTTGAACTCCAATACGTAAGGGACCCCTTTGACGATCATCAGACCGGCGTACAGGACTCCCTGAAACGGCGAGCCTAACCGCGACATGGTGTCCACGACCGGCTGCAAGATTTCCCGCATGACCTGCTCACACAGCGCAGGTGTCCCAAGTGGCGCGGGACAATAGGCCCCCATGCCGCCGGTATTCAATCCGGTATCGCCATCCCCGATCCGCTTGTGGTCCTGTGCGGGCAACATGGGCGCCACGGTTCGGCCATCGGTAAAGGCCATGATCGTCAACTCCTCTCCTTCGAGAAACTGCTCGATCAATACCTGCTTCCCCGCCTGCCCAAATACCGCTTTCTCCATTGAATCGACGATGGCCTCACGCGCTTGCTCACGCGTCGTCGCAATGATGACGCCTTTGCCTTGAGCCAATCCATCAGCCTTGATCACGACCGGCAATGCGTGCCGCTCCACATAGGCCAACGCCTCCGCCAGCTTGTCGAACGACTTCGAGCCCGCCGTGCGTACCCCGGCTTGAGCCATGATGTCTTTCGAGAAAATCTTACTGGCTTCAAGCCGCGCCGCCCGCTTGGTCGGCCCGAAGATCTTGAACTTGGCCTTGCGGAACTCATCGGCAATACCCAATGCCAACGGCGCTTCCGGACCTACCACCGTCAAATCGATGCGCTCCTTCTGAACGAAATCCTTCAAGCCGGCGATGTCATCGGCCTTGATCGGCATGCAGGTAGCAAGCGATTCAATTCCCGCATTTCCCGGCGCGCAGAAGAGTTGCGGCTTACGCGGACTCTGCGCAAGCTTCCAGACCATCGCATGCTCGCGCCCGCCACTGCCGACCACGAGAATCTTCATCAAGGCATCTTCCGGTCTATCGAAATAGGATGTTCAAACGGCCTGTCCAGCCGTCCAGCGAAGCCGCAGCGAGCGAAATGCCGAGGCGTACGGGTGTGGGTACGTCGAGGCGTTGAGCGATGCGAGAACGAAGCGGGAAGGGCGTTTCAACATCCGTCAGTGGCGGAAGTGGCGCATGCCGGTCATAATCATGGCCAGCCCATGCTCATCCGCAGCCTTGACGATTTCCGCATCGCGAATCGAGCCACCGGGCTGAATGACCGCGGTAATCCCCGCCTGCGCTGCCGCGTCGACACCATCACGGAACGGGAAGAAGGCATCGGAAGCCATCACACAGCCCTTCACCGGCATCTGGGCTTTCATCGCGGCCAGCTTCACACTGTCCACACGGCTCATTTGACCGGCGCCGATGCCGACCGTCTGACCGGGCTTGGCATAGATGATGGCGTTGGACTTCACATGCTTGCAGACTTTCCAGGCGAAAGCGCAGGCAGCATATTCTTCATCGGTCGGCTTCCGCACCGTCGGCACAGGGAGCGCGCGTAAATCCGACAGCGTGCCCAGATCCCGATCTTGAACGATCAACCCGCCGACAAGCTTTTTCAGATCGTAGCCTTCCTGTTTCACTTTGGTCAGCGGTCCGACGTCGAGCAGGCGAAGGTCTTTCTTCCGTTTCAGCTCCGCCAGGGCATCTTCGGCAAACCCCGGAGCAATCACGACTTCGACAAACGTCGAGGTAATTTCCTTTGCGGCAGCCAAATCCACCGGACGATTGAACGCGATCACCCCCCCGAAGGCCGAAATCGGATCGGTTTCCCGCGCCTTGACATAGGCTTCGACTGGTGTCGCGCCCAACGCCACACCGCAGGGATTGTTGTGTTTAATGATCGCCACTGCGGTTTCGTCATACTCCTTCGCCAACTCCAGCGCCGAGTTCGCATCGAGGAAATTGTTGTACGACATCGCCTTGCCGTGCAGGATCTTTCCGCGTGAAACAGACGGCTCGTTCGAATGCAGCTCGCGATAGAATGCGCCCTGCTGGTGCGGGTTCTCGCCATAGCGCAGCGCCTCGCCCAATTCATATTGCAGCGACAACACCTTGGGGAATTTCACGTCTCCACCCTGGAGCTGCTTTTCAAGATAGGCGGCGATTACACTGTCATAGCGCGCCGTGTGCTGAAAGACCTTCATGGCCAATTCGCGGCGGAGTGCGCGGGTGACGGTGTTGTCCTTCGCGGCATTAAGGACCCGCTGGTAGTCGGCCGGATCGACGACGACGAGCACATCTTCATGGTTCTTTGCCGCCGAACGGAGCATCGAGGGGCCTCCGATATCGATGTTTTCAATGGCATCATCAAAGTGGCAATTCGGTTTTGAGATTGTGGATTCAAACGGATAAAGATTGACCACGACGATATCGATCGGGCCGATATTGTGCTGCTTCATCTGGTCAACATGGGCCGGAACCGACCGCCGACCGAGCAAACCGCCATGGATTTTCGGATGCAAGGTCTTGACGCGGCCATCGAGAATTTCAGGTGAGCCTGTATAGGCCGCCACGTCCGTCACTTTCACCCCGGCATCGCGCAGGGCTTTCGCAGTTCCACCCGTGGACAAAATCTCCGCGCCGAGGGCTTCCAACCCCTTGGCCAGATCGACCACCCCCGTCTTATCTGAAACGCTGATCAGCGCCCGCTTGATGCTGGCCATGAGACAACTCCTTGGGTCAGACCCGATAGTAATGGTGTGTGTCTAGGAAAGGAGAGCGGAGGATAACAAACAGAGGAATCAACTTCAAGGACTCGGGTTGATTGATTTCCGCCCACCGTTTTACTAAAATCCACAGCCTTCCCTGCTCTCTCTTTCCGTACTGGCTTGACTCCGTTAGGTTATGGTACGGTTTCGGTTCATGTAAACCTTGAGGTAGAGGTGCTGAGGCGCATGGAACGCAGGGCTATTATTGGCGTCGGTGTCTTCGCTCTGACATTCCTCGCCCTCGTGTGCATTCCCCGACACCTTCCGTCATCCGCCTCTACAAGTGCCCTCGTGCCCGCGAATTTTCACGCCCATCTGGAGCAAGGCACACTTACTCTGCGCGGATCCATCCCGGATTCCACGACTCACGACCGGATTCTTCACCAGGCTCACAGCGTCTATGACGCCGCAGGCATTCGCATCGTCGATCAGCTCGCGGTCGACAGCGGGACCGCTTCAGCCTCCTGGCTAAGCCCGCTTCCGACGGTCCTGCCTGTGTTGGGGATGATGGATGGACGCGGCTCCGTCATCATCGACGGTCATTTCCTGGTCTTGAGCGGCCGGGTGCCGTCGGAGAAGACCAAGGGCACCATTCTCGGAACCATCGCTCCGCTGAGGTCCCTGGGCCTTGAGCTGGAAGACCTTATGTCGACTGGAGCCCCGGCAGCCGCAGCCTCCTCGCTCCAATCGAAGTTGGACGAAATGCTCTCTCGCAGCCAGATTGAATTCGATTCAAACCAATCGACGCTGACCGCTCGAGGCCGGGCCGTGCTGGACCGGCTCATTCCCATTTTGCAACGGTCCTCGCCCACGTCCATTGAGATCGGCGGCCACACGGACGGGTTTGGCGCGCCAGACTATAATAAGGAGTTGAGCCGTCGCCGAGCCGAGGCGGTCCGACAGTACTTGGCCAATCATGGCGTGATACACCGCATGACCGCCGTCGGCTATGGCGCGAGCAAACCTCGCACTAGCGAGACCTCGCGGGCCGCGCTCCAACGCAATCGACGCATCGAACTGCGCGTGCAGGAGATGAGAGACCTATGATCGCCTTGGTCGGCCAAATGCTGGGCTGCCTCCTCGTCGCCGCCGGAATCGGCGCAGTCATCGGTTGGCTCCTCAGGCACCGTTCGGCCGTGTTGAACGAGCATCAGCTGACCGACCGCGAGACAGAATTGCGCATTAAGGGGCAAGCCTTGGACACGGCGCTGTATGAGTTGAAAGTGAAAACGGCCTCGCTCATGGCGCTGGAATCGAAAATCGCCTCGCTTGAAAGCCTCGGTCGTTCTACTCAACAGGAGCTCGCCTCCCGTCAGGAACGCATCGACGGGTTGCACAAAGAACTGACGGACGCCAAGCAACGGTCGGTGGCAGCAGATGCGGAACACAAGGCGGAACTCCGACGGTTCGCCGATCAGGATACCGCCTTGAGCGCCTATGCCCAGGAGGCCCAGCAGGCCAACGCGGCCAGAACGGCGGCGCAGCAGGAACTTGCACGAAGCGAGCAAGAGATTCTCGCTCTGCAGCGACGTCTGGCTAAAGTAGACGGCCAGCTCCTCGAACTGGACCGTCTCCGCGCCCAGGTGGAAGATCTGGAACCGGCGCAAGGACGGGTCCATTGGCTCGAAGTCCAGCTCAGCGAGAAGGAGGCCCAGCACCGGCACGTCGTGCACGAACTCGAGAAGCAGCTCGCCGCGCGAGATGGCCGCCTCGCGGAGCTGGCGCAGCAGGGCCACCTTCTTGAGGAACGGGACCGCCGCATTGCCGCGCTTGAACAGCGGATCGTCGAATTGCAGGCGCTTCAATCGCAAATCGCAGGTCAGGCCAAAACGATGGGCGAACAGGAAGAGGAAATTTCCCGCCTTAGAAAACGTCTGGTCGAAGTCCGCGCCGCGCTCCGTGTACGCGGCGATAGCGGCCATGTGATCGCGCGGGCAAACGGGCCGGCCAATCAGCTCAGTCTTCAGATCGGCCAACCCAAGACTTCGAATGGACCGCAGAAGGACGACCTCAAGAAAATTCACGGCATCGGTCCGGGCATCGAACGCGCACTCAACAAGATGGGCGCGTTCACCTACATCCAGATCGCCAAGTGGACGCCGAACGACATCGCCAAAGTCGCGCGGAAGTTGGAGACAGGACCCGAGCGCATCAAGCGGGACAATTGGATCGCCGGCGCGAAAAAACAGCATCGCGAGAAATACGGCGAGAAAATCTAGCCCGCGCGTTCATTGACTTCACAGCTGCCCCCTCCTAGAATCCCTCCCCATGGCTTCCTCCTTCGTGCATCTGCATTTGCACACCCAATTCAGCCTTCTGGACGGCGCCAATCAGATCGAACCGTTGGTCAAACAGATCAAAGCCTTCGGCCAGCCGGCGGTGGCCATGACCGATCACGGCAACATGTTCGGTGCGATCGAGTTCTACCGAAAGGCCAAAGAAGCGGGCGTGAAACCCATCATCGGCTGCGAAGCCTACATGGCCCTCGGCAGTCGGCATGCGAAGAAAGACAGCGGCCTCGCGCATAACGACTACTACCATTTGATCTTGCTGGCACGAAACCTCACCGGCTATCAGAATCTCATCAAACTTGTCAGTAAAGCCTATCTTGAGGGATTCTATTACAAGCCGCGGATGGATAAGGAAATACTTAAAGCGCACCATGAAGGGTTAATCGCGCTCTCCGGTTGTTTAAGCGGCGAAATTCCTTATCTCATCGGCCAGAAGGACATGCCCGGGGCGATGGCCGTGGCGGGAGAATTTCAGGAAATCTTCGGCAAGGAGCATTTCTATCTGGAAGTGCAGGCTAACGGACTCGACCATCAGCGAATCGCCAATGCCGGACTCATCGAAATTCACAAGCAGCTCGGCATTCCCCTCGCCGGCACGAACGATTGCCACTATCTGAAGAAAGAAGATTCCCGTCCTCACGAACTCATGTTGTGTTTGCAAACCGGCAAGACGCTCAGCGATCCCGCCCGCATGAAATTCGATACCGACCAGCTGTACGTGAAATCAACGGAAGAAATCGCGCCGGCCTTTGCCGAGTTCCCTGACGCGGTCGCCAACACGTGCCGGATCGCCGATTCCTGCGACCTCGAGCTGACCCTCAACAAGACGCACTTGCCGCAATACACCGCCCCCGACGGGTACACACGTGAATCCTACGTCGAGCACCTCGCGATTGAAGGATTGAGGTCGCGACTGAAAGAACGATCGAGCACGATCCCATCGACCGCCTACGAGCAACGCCTGCGCGAAGAACTCATGGTGATCTGCTCGATGGGGTTCGCCGGCTATTTCCTCATCGTGTGGGACATCATTCGCTTCGCCCGCTCACGGGGCATCCCGGTGGGGCCCGGGCGCGGGTCGGCGGCAGGAAGCCTCGTCGCCTATGCTCTCCGCATCACCGATTTGGACCCGCTCGTTTACACATTGCTCTTCGAGCGCTTTCTCAACCCCGAGCGGGTTTCCCTTCCCGATATCGACATGGACTTCTGCATGGACCGCCGTGGAGAAGTCATCAACTATGTCGTCGAGAAATATGGCTCCGACCACGTCGCCCAGATCATCACGTTTGGAACGCTCGGCGCCAAGGCGGCCATCCGCGATGTCGGCCGCGTGCTCGAGATGCCCTATGCGGAAGCGGACAAGGTGGCCAAGCTCGTCCCGAACCAGCTGAACATCACGCTCCAGCAGGCACTCGACACCGAACCGCGGCTCCGCGAACTGGTCGAAACGGATGCGAAGGTCAAGGAACTGATGACCATTGCCCAATCGCTGGAAGGTCTGGCCAGACATGCGTCCACCCATGCGGCCGGCGTCGTGATCTCTGAAGGTCCGCTCACGGATCACGTCCCCCTCTACAAGGGGGCCAACGACGAAATCGTCACGCAATACTCGATGGGAGACGTCGAAAAAATCGGTCTCGTGAAGTTCGACTTCTTAGGGCTCAAGACGCTCACAATGATCCGGCGCGCGGAAACCCTGATCAATGACGGACGTCCCGATCAGCCGCCGTTGGTCATCGATCAGTTGCCATTCGACGATCCAAAGACCTTTGCGCTGCTCTCGTCCGGAAAGACGACCGGGATTTTTCAGCTTGAAAGTTCCGGCATGCGGGACCTTCTGACCGGTTTCAAGCCGGATCGTTTCGAAGACATCATCGCGATCATCGCGCTCTATCGTCCCGGCCCGATGGATCTGATCCCCGACTTTATCAAACGAAAACAAGGCAAGGTGCCGATTGCCTACGAACTGCCCGAGTTGGAACCGATCCTGAAGGATACCTATGGCGTCATCGTCTATCAGGAACAGGTCATGGCAATCGCCAACAAGGTCGCCGGGTTCTCACTCGGGCAAGCCGACATTCTCCGCCGTGCGATGGGAAAGAAAAAGCCGGAGGAAATGGAAAAGTTGCGCGTCAAATTTTTGGAGGGCGCCAAACAAAACAAGATTTCAGATAAAAAAGCCGAGAAGTTGTACGAGCTGATTCAGAAGTTCGCCGGCTACGGATTCAACAAGTCGCACGCCGCCGCCTATGCAGTGGTCTGCTACCAGACCGGCTACCTGAAAGCCCACTATCCGACTGAATTCATGGCGGCGCTGATGACGAGCGATATGGGCAATCAGGACAAAATCGTCGGCTACTTCACCGAATGCCGCGATCTCGGCATCAAGGTCCTAGGCCCTGACGTGAATAAAAGCCAGAAGAATTTCGCGGTCGTGGACGGCGAGATTCGGTTCGGATTGGCGGCTATCAAGAACGTCGGGGAAGGCGCCGTGGAATCCGTCTTGGCCATTCGTGCCGACAGCGGACCGTTTACCTCGTTCTTCGATTTTTGCCGTCGCGTCGATTTGCACAAGGTGAACAAACGGATGCTGGAAGGCTTGATCAAGGCCGGGGCGTTCGACTCGCTTGGAGCCAAGCGTTCCCAATTGATGGCCATGCTCGATCAAGCTATCGAAGACGGCGCGGCGGCACAGCAGGAACGAGAGCGAGGCCAAACGAGTATCTTCGGCGAGGACTTGAATGGCGGCGGGCATGAAGTCACCGCAGTGGAACCCACGTTGCCCAATGTGCCGGAGTGGGACCAAGCGCAGAGACTCAAGTACGAACGGGAGTTGACCGGGTTCTATATCACCGCCCATCCTCTCACCAGGTACGAAGCGACGATCCATGCCTTGTCGACCGCCACGACAGCGGGTCTCACGGAACTGTCCGACGGGAAGGAAGTCAAACTGTGCGGCATCATCGCCGCGGTCAAATCGATGCTGACGAAAAAGGGCGACCGGATGGCCTACGTCACCTTGGAAGATCTCCAGGGAACCGTGGAGGTCATCGTCTTTCCCGATCTCTTCAAGAACGTCGGAGACCTGATCGCACCGGAACGGCTCGTGCGTCTCACTGGCACGATCGACCGTGGCGACAAGGGCACAAAGATCCGCGGCAGCAAAATCGAACCGCTCGCCGAAGTCCAGAATCAGACCATCAAACGTATCCACATTCGTCTGTCCGACCGGCCGGAGGTCAAAGAGCAACTGCCCCGGCTGCTGGACGTCTTCAAACGTCATCCGGGAGGAACCGCAATTTCGCTGACGTTCCGGACCGAGAGCGCCCTGGAAGCCGACACGGCGCCCCTGCCCAATCTGACCGTGACGGCCAGCGAGCACTTCATTGCGGATGTTGAAGAAGTGCTAGGCAAAGGGGCCCTTTCTCTGGTATCGTAGGCCCTACTTTATGCGTGATTACCTCGAATTTGAGAAGCCGCTCCGCGAAGTCGAAGAAAAGATCGAAAAGCTCGCGGCGGCCGGCAGCGGAAAATCCAGCGCCCAGGAAGAAATCCGCAAACTGCGGATGAAATTGGCCCACCTGGAGCACGAACTCTATAGCAAAATCACTCCTTGGCAACGGACCCAACTCGCCCGACACCCTCAGCGGCCCAGCACCCTTGACTACATCGGAGAAATCTTCCGAGACTTTTTGGAGTTTCACGGAGACCGTTCGTTCGGAGACGACCGGGCGATCGTCGGCGGGTTCGCCACCTTCAACGATCGGTCTGTCATGGTCATCGGTCATCAGAAGGGCAAGACCCTCAAAGAGCGGATGCAGCGGAACTTCGGCATGCCGAATCCCGAAGGGTATCGGAAGGCCCTGCGCTTGATGAAGATGGCCGAAAAGTTCGGCCGACCCATCGTCACCTTTATCGATACGCCCGGCGCCTACCCCGGTATCGGTGCTGAAGAGCGCGGACAGGCAGAGGCCATCGCGAGAAATCTTTACGCGATGTCGCGCTTGAGGGTGCCGATCGTCTCGATCGTCATCGGCGAAGGTGGCAGCGGAGGCGCACTGGCGCTTGGCGTGTCCGATCGCATTCTGATGTTGGAGCATGGGGTGTATTCGGTCATTTCACCGGAGGGCTGTGCGGCTATCTTGTGGGACGATCCGGCCAAGGTGCCCGATGCGGCCGCCGCGCTCAAAATGACGGCGCAGGACTTGGTAGATCTGCACATCGTCGACGAAGTCATTCCTGAGCCGCTGGGGGGCGCTCACCGCGAACCGCGGGCCGTCACCGAGCGGGTGGCCAAGACTCTCACGAATCAGCTGTTCCAGCTCATGGATCTGCCCGTTGATCAACTATTGACGCAACGGGATCGCAAGTACCGCCGGATCGGCGCAGTCAGTGGGCTTGACCTCAAAGCGAACTAGCTGAAGGCTCTCCTTCCACTCCGATATCCCGATCATTAGTCATCGGCAAAGGCCTTGTCCTCTTCGGCACCCGGCTTTGCCTTCCATTGCAACGAATAGTATTCGCCGCGGTTCCGAGCCCATGGATCGAACGCGTTCACGACAGACCGCAATTCAGGTTCCAATTCCGGCAAAGTCCTGAGCAAGACGCGCTTCATGGGAGACACTGGATCGCGATGACCGTTGGAAGGCACGGGTTCCGGCTGCACATCCGGGCCGTTGTTCGTCACCCAGTCGACGCCGAACGTGGTATAGAACTCCTTACGAAAACTCGACGTGAAGAATCGGTCGCTGAAGAGGCGGCGTGACGCGTTCAGCACGAACACGAGAAACTGCGTCTCGGAAATGGCAAAACCGTGCGGCCGCCTGAACTCCGACAGCCATCCGACGACGGTATCGAGGTCTTCGATATTGTCGACGGGGCTGCCATCCGGATGCCCCAAACAATCGTTGATCGGCGACTTGTCGTCATTGACCTGTGCATCGGTGATGATCTTTGACGCATCGCACGTATGCTGGCCGTACACCTCTCTGAGCAGCTTCACCAGCCGTTCCTGTTCTCGGCGTACCGGAGAATCCGATGACAATCGCTGATCGATAAAGTCGTCAAAGCCGGTCAATTGCTTCAACCCGTATTGTCGGCGAAATTCGTTGAAGCGCGGAATCCCCCGCTCTCGGTCGCGGATGAGATCCAACGCCGGCACGTCGATCTGCTTCGTACTGGAGTCCAATCTGGACATCTTGAGATTCTGCAAGAACTGCGGATGGTTCTGTAACGTGAGCAGCCCCAGCCGCTGCCGACCCATGCTGAAGGCCCAATTCGCCAACCCCTTCTGCCGCATTGCCTCAGTGGCTTTCCCGCGGAAGGTCTCCACCACCGGTACGTGCGCTTTGACGGCATTGGGCTCATGGTTCCACTCCCGATACTCGATCATGTCCGGCAAGAGCGGATGGAGCCGGTACACCGTGATGAACTCTTCGGGAAAATTGAACGGTGAGCCGAAATGTTTCACTCCGCCGTTGACGTGATCGGGATTCGTCAGACTCCACGCATCTTTTAAAACGTCCGGCTCTTCATAGACCCGATTGCCCAATCCAAAGATGCCCGGGCCCCCGGCAAACGCAGCATAAAGGCCATTCGATTTCCTCGGGTTGTCCGAATCGTCGAGTCGACGCACGACCTCTTTCAAGGCGTCGGAGACGTCAGAGTCCTCGTGCAACAGCCCGTACCAGTTGGCATTCATGCCTTTGTAGAGCGGTTCGTTGTAGAGCAGCTGCGTCGTCCATTCCGTCGTGTGGATTTTGGCGATCTCGGCCGACACCACCAATCTCGCGATCTCGAATAATTCGTCGCTCGTCACGTCCTTGTATCGAATGACCTGATCTGGCTTGGCAGGATTTCTTAATCCGCTGTCCGCCTCACCGGACTGCTTTCGGAACGCATCCACAAACGCATTGTGCTCGCGGACAAACACGTTATGGTAAAAACTCAGGCCGATCGACCAATTATCCGGAAAGGCCGTGGCTTCCTGTCCAGCCCATTCAGGGTTGATTGAATCGCTCGCTCCGAACACCGGCAAATAACTTCCATCATCGCCCTTCTCGAGGAAGAACTTCGCCGGATCGTTCGGATCGCGCTTCACCCGTTTCCGCGAACTCTCATCGTAACCGTACAGTTGGGAGGCATCCCACCAGGCTGTGACATTATTCCGCATCGTCTTCGGCGCGCGGGTCAGATAGCTCCTCCCCTCGTGCGTAAAGGCCGGCGGTTCGGAGTCTTCCGCGACGTAAGCGCGGTCGATGCGATCGCCCGGCCGGCAGCCCAAGCGCTGAATATCCGCCTCGGTCAATGGCTGCTCGATACTCTTGACCAGTTGAGTACGACAGCCAACCTCCATCCACGACCGCTGGTTGTGTCCATCTTCGAGATGAGAGAACCAATCGTGGGTCATGAACTGAATCCAAAAGGCGGCGAGCACATTGAAGAAGGGGGCTTTCTGATAGTCGCAATCGGCTTGCGTGGTACCGTCTCCGAGCCCACTGCGACAGGATTCCGGATGAGTCTGTGGCCTCGAGAACAGCTTCCGGCTGATCACTTGCGGATCAGGCTTGAGCAATCCCAGTCGATCGCCATGCCGATTTCTGGTGAGTGCCGTCCCCCCCAGATCGGGAAACGTGCTATCGAATTGGGCGTTCCGCGCGAACAGCTGGTGCGTCGATCCCATGAGCGGATTGAAGATGTCGTTGCAGATTCCGGTAACCGTCCGGAAGCGGATGGTATCACCCGTGCAGATCTGTTGCGAAGCTGGGCCGCCCACGTCTCGGAAGTTTTCATGGCTCGCAGGCAGACGCATCTCCGGCCAGATCTCAAGCACAGGTCCCGGTTCGTCGCCACGCCCTTTGACATAGGCTTCATAGGTCTTATTGTTGTCGAACAGATTGAACTTGATCAGTTCGATGCGCTGCAGCTCCAATTCATAGAGGGCGGCATTGATTCCATGGGCGTTCGGACCGATCAGCTTGGCCTCGGCCAGCAGGCGCAACGGCACTCGAGACGATTCATCACGAGCGGCCCAGTAGTTGGGCCAATCCAGCCAAGGCCCGTTTCTGTTGTCGACCGCGTATTGCCCTCCCAAACAACGCGCCCTGGTCTCCGGCACTTTGCCCAGAAATCGTGCCGTCCTCACCTGGGCAACATGCTGTATGTCTCTCAATAGAAACGTGCTCACGCACGCCATCTCTGAGGTCAAGACATCGCCCGAGCAGGTCGTGAGCAGAGCGAGTCCCGCCACCGCTCCCAGTCCGCGCATCCAGTTCGGAGTCATCATGCAATGAGTTCTCGATGGGGAGAAACAACTCTCTGAACAAGTTTGGCGCGACGATAGTCTTCTTGCATACAAGAATCAAACTTACCGTTTCGAAATACGTGCATTTTTCCTGGACTCATCTGGACAGAGATGAAAGGTAGGAATCAGAGCCTTGATCCTTGCGGATGTTCTGTGCGGCCAAGCCATGTCACCGCTCCGGCACCGGCCGTGCGTCCCGTCGCAAAGCAGGCCGTTAACAGATAACCGCCCGTCGGGGCTTCCCAATCCAGCATCTCACCCGCACAGAAAAGACCGGGAAGTTTGCGGATCATCAATCGCTCGTCCAACTCTTCAAACCGCACGCCGCCGGCCGTGCTGATCGCTTCGTCCAAGGGACGTGCCGCCACGAGTTTCACCGGCAGCGATTTGATCGCTGCGGCCAAACGGGCCGGATCGGCAAAATCTTTTCTCGGTGTGACCTCATGGAGCAGCGCGGCTTTGACGCCGGCGATATGGGCTCGCCGCTGGAGATGCGTCGCTATTGTGCGCTTGCCGCGAGGGCGGGACAGCTCGCGGGTCAGGCGTGCCTGGTCTCGATCCGGTGCCAGATCGAGTTTCAGAATGGCCGAGCCATCCGCTTCAATCTGATCACGGAGATAGGCAGACACCGCATAGATCACGCCACCTTCCACGCCGGTCTTCGTAATCACAAACTCTCCTTGCTGCCAGAATGAGCCGGACGGCTTGGCCACAATGACCGCCACGGACTTGACCGGATGCCCAGCAAACTTCGTGCGGATGTGGTCGCTCCATTGGACGTCGAACCCGCAGTTCGCCGGCCGTAATGGTGCGATGGATACCCCGCGCTTCCGGAGTATGTCGACCCATCTGGCATCCGAACCAAGCTTGGGCCAGCTGCCGCCGCCCAGCGCCAGGATCGTCGCATCGGCGTGGACGGACCGAGTCTCGTCTTCGAAGGTCCTAAAGAGGAGTTCCCCTTCCTGATTCCATCCGATCCAACGATGGCGCACATGAAATCGCACTCCTGCTTTCCGTAAGCGACGCAGCCACGTGCGCAGCAGTGGAGCCGCTTTCAAGTCCTGGGGAAACACGCGTCCGGAAGAGCCGACGAAGGTCTTGATCCCCAGCGCCTGCGCCCATGCACGGAGGGCTTCAGGCCCAAAATCTCTGATGACAGGTTCGATCTGAGTTCGACGAGGTCCGTAGCGCGACAGAAACGGCTCGAGTGGTTCCGAGTGTGTGAGGTTCAACCCGCCCTTGCCCGCCAGAAGCAACTTGCGGCCGATCGACGGCATCGCGTCGTAGAGATCGACTTCCACCCCGCCGGCGCGAGCCGTCTCCGCTGCCATGAGTCCGGCTGGCCCTCCTCCGATTATTGCCACGTTCATCGTCGTTACTCTCTGGAAGCGGCAAGGAGCAACAATTCTCGATCTCGTTGACAGCGTGCAGCGGACTGTTATGATCGCGGTCAGGACAGGGAATATCGATGGAACAACGGAAATTCCAGAGATTTTCCGACAACTCGCTCGTGGCCTTTTCGGGTGAAACCGCCAAGGGCGAAGGGCGCTTAGACAACCTCTCACTAGGCGGAGCCGCCATTCTTAGCGATATCGCCATCTCCCGAGGAGAGTATCTCACGCTGACGATTACCTTCCCTACCCAGGCCAGCGCCATCGAGATCGAACTGGCACCTGTTCGCTGGGTCAAAGACGGTAGCTTCGGCGTGGAATTTATCCGTATCGCACCAGGATCGCAACAGCGGCTCAAGCAATATCTTGATAGGTTGGACGAAGCCTCAGCCGACGCCGCCTAGACGGCTATTCCGCTTGGGTCTCCTCGCTGCCAGAAAACAGTCGGCCGTATGGTCATTCACCATTCCCACCGCCTGCATGAAGGCATAGATAATCGTGCTCCCGACAAAACGAAAGCCTCGCTTCATCAGAGCCTGCGACAGTGCATCGCTCTCCGGGCTGGTCGCTGGAACCTCCGACATGTTCCGCCACCGGTTGACGATCGGGTTCCGTCCGACAAACTGCCAGACGTAGCGATCAAACGAGCCAAACTCGTGCTGCACCGCCAGGAACGCTTGGGCGTTGCTCACCGCTGCGTCAATCTTCAAGCGGTTCCGGATAATTCCCGCATCGTTCAGCAACGCGGTTGTCTTATGCCGATCAAATTTCGCCACTTTCACCGGATCGAATTCCGCAAAAGCCCGGCGATAGCCCTCGCGCCGGCGCAAGATCGTATCCCAACTCAACCCCGCCTGAGCCCCCTCTAACAGCAACATCTCAAAAAGCCGCCGATCGTCATGGACCGGCCTCCCCCATTCCCGGTCATGGTACTGGACCATGTGAGGCTTCGAGCCGGCCCAGGCACAGCGGTGATCCTTCCTAGTCTGTTCTGATTTCAGCTTGCCAGCCATGGATAGGTGTTGTTCCGCGATCATTCTATGTGGGCGCCCCGTCCTTCACAATGGATACGTCACATGTGGGTGTTAAAAACCTTCGCAGCTGTTCTTGACTCGTTCAAGGTCACGCTCGATTCAAGCTAGTTGGTCCGATAGCCGGGGAATTCCCGAGGTGTTTTCTCAACGCCTCAAGGACAGATTGTCCTGCTGAATGAGTACCAAAGACGAATGGTCTACGAGCCTGACGCATAGTTTCCATTTCCGCATGCAAATCGAACGATTGAGTTGCGTTTGTCGGCGGCAGAAGCGGTACGTGGCTTGCACCTCATTGCGGTATTGCACCGAACAATCTCGCATGAAGCAAGGAGGGTGTGTTATGAAATTTCGAACGCCGCTCGTGTTCATCTCGATGTGCATGTTGGCCGGCTGCGGCCATACCATTCACGACACCGCCACCAAACCTCAACCGCCGCCCCAGTTGGGTAAGACGCCGCCGGTGATTCAACCACTCAGTGCGGGTCAAAAACAGGCTCAGGCCCCTGAGTCGCTGTTGCCGGTGACGTTAACGGCCGATCTCACTCCCGTGCAAAAGAGTATCCAAGCGGCGTTGCCCGAGCGGTTTACCGAGGACAATCATCCGTTGGGCACCGACTACCACTGGCGATTCATCAGAGAAGGCGAGCCACAAGTGTTCATCCAGGACGGACTGGTTAAGTATAAAGCGCTCTACCGTGGAGAGATCGAACCGACTGCCGCACGCTCCTGCCGGCTCGATCCCCTCTATCCGGTCATCGAGGGAACCGGACGCCTTATGCTGCGCGAGCAGGATCAGGGACTGCTCGTCACGATGAGCGATCCGCAGACCTCCATGAGCCTGGCACCCGAAAGTGACACCAAATGCAACATGTTCAACATGCCGGTGAAAGACCAGTTGGCAGAACTCTTCAAGCATGACGCGCTCAAACAACAGATCGCTCAATCCGTCGAACAGGCGGGCTACATCATTCCTATCAATCTGATGTGGGATCGCCTACAAGAACCCATGACCGTGGGATCGGCCAACAACAAACTCTGCCTGTACAGCAAGGCCAAGGACTTTACCGTGGGCTCGATGAAGGGTCCGGTGCAACAGACGACCATCACAGGGGTCGTTCGACAAACGCCGGTCGCCCTCTATCAAACACCGTGTCAAAAGGGCACCGTATCGCCGATGAAAGTGAACATGGACAACGCGGCAGCGGTGGCTCAGGAAGGACAGCCTTACAAGATTTTGCTCAGTGTGCCCGTGCCGTATGCGGTGCTCAATCAACAGCTGCAAGATCAGTTGTATCATCAGGAGGCGAAGCTGCCGACGACGTTCGGCAGCACGCTGACGATCGAACGGGTGCTCGCCTCCGACGTCAACGGCCGAACGCTCCTCTCGGCAGAGACCAGTGGAAACGTGAACGGGACTTTGTACTATTGGGGGACCCCGCAGTTGGAGCACAATGGCGATGTCATCACGATTCCTGATCTCCAGATGGCCAATGAAACCAAGACCGCGCTGGAGGAAATAAAGACAGGCTATTGGCAGATGGTGGATGATGAATTACGGCCGCGCTTGCGGCAAGCCACCACCATCGACCTGTCGCAGCGGATCGGCAATATGAAGAGCGCATTGAGCGGCCAGCACAAGTCCGGAGGGTTGGCGATGGATCTGCTTCTGGCGAAGCAGGAGGCGGTGCAGGTCATATCGAACAAGGATGCGCTTGTTGCCGACGTGTTGCTGGAAGGCACAGGAAGTGCGACGGGTCGATTGCCCGTCAAACAGGCAGCGCGGACCGATGTCATTGAAAAGCCGCCTGCTGTCGAAGCGGCGCCGAGCGGCCAGCCTCCGAAGGCCGCCAGCATCCCTGAAGAGGATAGGCGCTAATAAATGAGGCAAGCGACAAAGTAGTCGTTTTTCGCCGGCCACCTATTTAAGGGAGGGTTTGACTGCTGAGCGGCATGGGCTGCGTACCGAGCAGGCAACCCTCCCAGCCCCCTACCAGGCATACGCCTCGGGCGCCGGTCCGCCGGGCCCGGGGAAAATTTCGTCCAGGCGCTTCAGAGTCTCTTGACTTAACGTCAGGCTCAAGACGCGTGTCGTGCTGTCCAATTGCCCTATGGTGCGCGGTCCGATTATCGGAGACGACACGGATTTTTGGTGAAGCAGCCAGGCGAGAGCCACGTCGGCCTGACGTTCGCCGAGCTGTTGGCACAACTTGTCGTACGCTTCCAGCCTCGGACGATATTTAGCGACCTCGTCTTGAAGATCCTTATTTGCACGACGGCCGACGGTCGCCGGTGTTAATGCGCCGGCCAACAGCCCTTTGGCGAGGGGACTCCAAGGAATTAGACCGATGCCATAGGCTTCGCAGGCCGGGATCACCTCCAGCTCGACCGTTCGTGCATTCAAGTTGTAGAGGCTCTGCTCCGAGACAAGACCGAGGAAGTGGCGGCTCCGGGCCAGCTCTTGCGCCTGCGCCAGTTGCCAGCCGGCAAAATTGCTGGTCCCGACGTAGAGGATCTTGCCTTCCCGAACCAACTGCTCCATGGCCTGCCAGATTTCATCCCAGGGCGTTTCGCGATCCACGTGGTGCATCTGATACAGGTCGATGCAGTCGGTCTGAAGACGCCGCAAGCTCGATTCGCAGGCCCGTTTGATGTGCAACGCCGACAAGCGGGCCTGATTCGGCCAATCGCCCATACGGCCGTACACTTTGGTCGCCAGCACGACCTTCTCACGACGACCGCCGCCCTGGGCGAACCAACGGCCGACAATCTGCTCCGTCCACCCCTCACCGACTTTCCAGCCATACACGTTCGCCGTATCAAAAAAATTGAAACCGAGTTCGAGCGCACGATCCATCACCGCGAAGCTGTCCGCCTCACTCGTCTCCGGTCCAAAGTTCATCGTGCCGAGACAGAGCCGGCTGATTTTCACGCCCGACCGACCGAGATGAACGTATTGCATGGCTACAGTCCAATCGTTTCGATCTGTTGAAGTTCGTCCCCGGTGAGCGTGAACCGGTCGCAACCCAGGTCTTCCGTCATGTGCTGCAAATTCGTGGTGCCCGTGAGCGGTACCATGCCGATCTGCATGGCAAAGCGAAACACGATCTGGGCCACGCCGGTCTTATATTTTTCGGCGAGAGCCCTGACGTTCGGATCGATAAAGACTTCTCGATTCGCGGTCAGCAAGGAGAAGCCCTGATAGATGATGTGGTGGATTCGGCAGAGCTCGCGCACCGCCTTGTCCCAACCGAACGACGCGTAGCAGCGGTTTTGGACCACCATGGGTTTATGTGTCGCCCGTTCGCACAAGGCTGCGAGCTGCCCTGCCGTGACGTTACTGATCCCGATCATCTTTGTCTTCCCGCTGTCATACAGCGCTTCGAAGGCCGCCCACACCTCCCAATCTTCCGGCCCCAAGCTGCCACGATAATACGGTCCGTGCAGGACGTAGGAATCGAGATGGTCCGTGTGCAGATGGGCGAGCGAACTCTCGAAGGATTGTGTGACCTGCGTGGTAATAGCGGCATTCGCGTCGTAGGGCGTTCGATGGTCCTGGCCGGTCACCGGCGTGAACTTCGTTTGGAGAAACAGCCGGTCCCGCGCGATGCCCTGCTTCGCCAAAGTCACCAACGCCTCTCCCACCCGCGCCTCCTCGTAGTGGATCAACTGATTGGCCGTGTCGATTGCGGTGAATCCCGCCTCCACCGCCTGTTGCACCAGCCGAGCCGTCGCCTCCTTCTTCCAGGCCGTCCCGTACATGAAGGAAGGAATTGCCACACCATTATAAGCAGTCAGCGCCATGCACCCGCCTCCGGTAACGCGGCTTACCATACACAGATCCTTGTCGCAGACTCAACGTGAGAATTGGTAGAGTGCCTCTATGGAAACCGGACCGGACAGTCAATTGGTCGAGCTGCGGCTCAGCTACCGGTATGCGAAACAACACCCGTGGGTCACCCAGGCCGTCAACGGATTCCTGTCGGCCTATTTCATGGAGCATCCGAGTTTTCGAGTGCAGCGGCATTTCGACGAGTTGGAATCCGGCATGCACGTCTGGCTTTGCGAGGTTCCCGCGACCATGAAGATGGACCGGCTCCTCAAACGTTTGAAAGCCGATATCCCTCCCTTTCAGCACACCCAAGTTCCGTCCGGCCATAACGCTCGCCCGCAATACGTGATCGACTGTCTTGAGTCTGACGCACAGCGATAGCTCGTTTGCTCTCGCGCAAAAGTCCCGCGAACGTGTTCAAAATCAAAGAGAAGAGTATACTAAGAGCACGCGAGGTGCGTGATGCATCGGGTCCTTGTCCTCGGCGCAGGCAAGATCGGTTCGCTGGTTGCCTGCCTGCTTTCACAACACGGCAAGTACGAAGTCCATCTAGGCGACGTGACACTCGATGCTCCCAAGCATCTGGTGGAGGATCTCGGGTTGCCGCGAGTCACCCCTTGTATTCTCGATGTCCGGCATCCCGACGTGGTCGGCACCTATCTCTCAACCCATCCAATCGACGCGATCATTTCCAGCCTGCCCTATTTCTGTAACCCAACTGTCGCAGGGCTGGCGCTGACGCATGGCGTCCACTACTTCGACCTGACAGAAGACATCGAAGTGACGAATCAGGTGCGTATCCTCAGCACCGGCGCCAGGCATGCCTTCATGCCGCAATGCGGGTTGGCGCCGGGGTTTATCAGCATCGTCACGCATGAGCTGATGACCCATTTCGAAACGTTGGAACACGTGAAGATGCGCGTGGGCGCTTTACCGGTTCATCCGAGCAACGCGCTCAAGTATTCGCTCACCTGGTCGACCGACGGGCTCATCAATGAGTATGGCAATCTCTGCTATGGCATCGAAGAAGGCGAGAAAGTCCCGCTCCAGCCGTTGGAAGGGCACGAAACCATCGAATTGGACGGCCTGCTCTATGAGGCCTTCAATACCTCGGGAGGATTGGGCACGCTCGCCGACAGTTACGTCGGCCGGGTGAAGACGATGAATTACAAGACGCTTCGTTACCCCGGTCACTGCGAAAAAATCCATCTTCTGATGAAAGATCTCAAGCTCAACGAAGATCGCGAAACGCTCAAGCGCGTGCTGGAACATGCCATCCCACAGACCCTCCAGGATGTCGTGCTCATCTATGCGTCGGTGACCGGGACCAAAAACAGTGATGGATTCTTCGAGGAGAACTACGTCAAGAAGATCTATCCGCAATGTATCAAAGGGAAACTGTGGTCGGCCATTCAAGTCACCACCGCTTCCAGCGTCTGCTGCGTCATAGACCTGATACTCAACAGCCCATCCCGGTACCATGGATTCATCACCCAGGAATCGATACCCTTGAAAGCTTTCCTGGCCAATGATTTTGGAGCCTGTTTCCGATGAGTACCGTTCACGCCGCCCTCAAGAACCTGGGAATTCAAGCGGTCAATTCCGGTGGCAGCATTGGAAAACAATGGTGGTCGGACCAGGCCGCCGGCCCGTTGCTCCAATCCATCAACCCGGCGACAGGTGAAGTGATTGCCGCGGTACGTCCCTGTTCTGCCGATGATTACGAGCACATTACGAAACAATCGCTTGAAGTGTTTAGCAGCTGGCGCATGGTGCCGGCTCCCAAACGCGGAGAGCTCGTCCGCCTGATCGGGCAAGCCTTGCGAGAGAAAAAAGATCAACTCGGCACGTTGGTCTCTCTCGAGGTCGGCAAGATCAAAGCCGAAGGCGACGGCGAAGTGCAGGAGATGATCGATATGGCTGACTTTGCGGTCGGCCAATCGCGCATGCTCTACGGGGCTACGATGCAATCTGAACGCCCCGCCCACCGAATGAGCGAGCAGTGGCATCCACTCGGACCGGTCGGCGTAATCACCGCCTTTAATTTTCCCGTCGCCGTCTGGGCGTGGAATGCATTCTTAGCCGCCATTGCCGGTGATACGGTCATCTGGAAGCCGTCCCCCAAGGCACCGCTCTGCGCCGTCGCCGTCCAACAGATCTGCAACCAGGTGATGGACCAGCAAGGCTATTCCGGGATTTTCTCGCTCTTCATCACCGATCAGGCGGCGCTCGCCGAAGCCATGGTGCAGGACAGCAGACTACCGCTGATTTCGTTTACCGGTTCGGTACCGGTCGGCCGGCATGTGGCGTCTCTTGTCGGCCATCGGCTGGGACGGACGCTCCTGGAACTGAGCGGCAACAACGCCGTGATCGTCGATGAAAGCGCGGACATCGATATGGCGGTGCGAGCGATCCTGTTCGGAGCCGTCGGCACCGCCGGCCAGCGCTGCACAACCACAAGGCGTCTGCTGGTCCATGAATCGCGCGCGGAGGAATTACTCGGCAAACTGGTGAAGGCCTATCGACAGGTTCGCATCGGCAATCCGTTGGACTCGGACGTCCTGCTCGGCCCCCTCATCGATCACGTCGCCGTAGAGACCTACCGTGCGGCAATCGATGAAATCAAGAAAGAAGGCGGCGAAATCCTCTATGGCGGCCAGGTCCTCGCTCGCCCGGGCCACTTCGTCGAACCCACGATCGTCCGAGCACAGCCGCACTGGCCGATCGTTCAACGAGAGACGTTTGCGCCCATTCTCTTTGCGATGACCTTCCGCACGCTGGACGAGGCCGTCGCGATACAGAACGGCGTTCCCCAAGGCTTGTCCTCCGCAATGTTCACCAACGATTTGCGGCACGGCGAACGGTTTCTCTCGGCGGCGGGCAGCGATTGCGGCATCGCGAACATCAATATCGGCACCTCCGGAGCCGAGATCGGCGGTGCTTTTGGCGGAGAAAAAGAAACAGGTGGCGGACGCGAGGCCGGCTCGGACGCCTGGAAAGCCTATATGCGGCGGCAAACCAATACCGTCAACTGGGGGACCGAGCTACCGCTGGCTCAGGGCATTAAATTCAAATCGTAAGTCGTCAGCATCCTGCCACGAAAGGGATCGTATGGATACGAATCGTGAGCTCGATGGATTACTGGAACGGATGGTCACGGAATATGTGGCGCGCAACCGCGCGGCCAAAATCCTGAAAGGCCTGCTCGACGACGCGGGAGTCGGCTTCTATCCGGTCGTCGACCACGTGACGTTACGCACGCTCGATATCGACCGGAGAGCCACACAATTTGTCGCCCTCGGCTATGCCTATGACGAAACCCTTCAGTACGACGATTGGTATGCGAAAGTGTATCGGAAGTCGGGCTATCCCGCCCTCTTTGTCGATCAGGCCTATGGGGACGATCGCGGCAAGTCGAGTATTATTCCCGGTTGGGTGACGACCTTCGGCGACCAGGTATTCCATCATGTCGCCGTGCGGGTCGAAGATATCGATAAGGCGGTCGAACGGCTGAAGAAAAACGGCGTGGTGTTCGCCGGCAACATCGTGGGCGGATCCGGCGGACAGCTCCGGCAAATTTTTTCATCCCCCGAAATCGTCGATGGCCAACCCTTCACCGTGCTGGAACTCGCCGAACGGCACCGTGGCTATCTGGGGTTTCTCCCGCCTCAAGCGGACAGCTTGATGAAATCGACGAGGCCATCTCTATAGGGCTGCCCGATTCGCTGCGGCTGGCGCGGGTATTTCCGAGGAATGCCGGAAGTCCGTGGCCTCAATCGGCAAACAAATCTGGAACGTGGTCCCCTTCCCTAACTCAGTCTGGACGGCGATTCGTCCTCCGTGCATCTCGACGACATCTCTGACGATCTTCGTGCCCAATCCCGTGCCCCCCGTCTTTGTGCTCACCAATCGGTTCGTGAAGAGACTGTCCCTCACTTCGGGGGACATCCCGTTGCCCGTATCCTTGACATAGATCTCAATGAAATCATCGCCGGTGCATCGAGACCCGCCGATGGTGACAGAGCCATGGGGAGGGACCTCGGGAATCGCATTGTTGACCAGATTATACAGGAGCGAATACAGGCGCGCCTCGTCTCCCTTGATCGCCGGCAACGTGTGAAGCCCCTCGATCGTCAGCGAGACATGGTTGTGCTCCGCCAACGCATGCAACGACTTCACGACGCTCTCCGCAATCTTCTGGATTCGACATGACTCGAATTTCTGCGAAATGCGCGTCAAAGCTGCATAATCAGCGATGGTTTTCATGCGGTCCTGAATACGCCTGGAGGTATTTTGAAGCAAGGCGATGACCTCGTCGCAGACCAGATGGCTTTGCTCGGCCTGAGCCTTCTTCATCTCCGGAAGGTTCTTGAACAGGTCGTCGATTTCCTCCGCCAGGAGATCGGTTCCCACGACCAGCGGCATCAATAGATTCTTGACATCGTGAGTGATCTCCCCCATCAATTGAGTGATGTCCACCCGTTGCGCCATCCGTTCAACAATCGCCGTCACGATAAGATCGATCTGCCCCTGCTCAAACGGCTTGGTAATGAAGTCGACAGCGCCTTCTTTCATGGCCTCCACCGCCAGTCGGATCGTCCCATAGGCGGTCACCACGACAACCGGGAGAGTCGGCCAGCGCTTTCTGATGCGTTTGAGCGCCTCGATCCCGTTGAGATACGGCATTGAGACATCGAGAATGGCAAGGTCAAGGGTATGCGACTCGACCGCGGCTATCGCCGCTTGCCCGTCACCAGCTGTGACGACGTCGTGCCCCATCCAGCGAAGCCGTTCGGACAGAGCGAAGACGATGTCCGGGTCGTCATCTGCCACCAGAATGCGAATGCCCAATGTCCACCTATTCAGCAATGAACCAATGACGGAGCCGAGTCCCACTCCGCCGTGCCGAAAAGACTTCGCAAGAGATGTGCCTTACTCGAAGAGGCGTACATCCTGAATTTTTCTGGGAAATCTTTGCGGCCCATGAGGTGAAACTGAATCTAATCGGACCCGGCCACGGATCAATTCTGATACGGCCACGGACCTAGCCCATGTCTTTCAAGGTGTGGTCCGGGTTTCGATCCCGCGCGATCGTCTTCATGAGGTTATCCCCGAAGAGCACGACTACGCGGCCACGCTGATCTTTCACGATCATCGAAGCAGACGGCGCCTTGAAGGTGGCGGGGTCGCCGTCCAGCCAGGCGCTGCAGGTGAAGGGCAAGACATCGAGCACCGTCTCCACGCGATACTCGTGGCGCAACCGGTACTGCAACACATCGAACTGCAATCGCCCCACCGCCGCCACCAGCGACTCCAGATCGTTCAGGCTGCGCATGATCTGCACCGTACCTTCTTGCGCCATCTGCTCCATTCCCTTGTCAAACGCTTTCCGCTTGCCGACGTCGGTCGGACGAATGCGGGCGAAGATCTCCGGTTGGAATTGGGGCAAGGGTTTGAAGTTGAATCCCCCTGTGACCGAGATCGTATCGCCGATCGCAAAGAGACCGGGGTTGATGATGCCGATGATGTCACCGGGGAAAGCTTCTTCCACCGTACTACGCTCTTGCGCAACGAGGCTGTGCGGTCTGGAGAGCCGCACTTCACGGTTCAAGCGATGGTGCTTCACCACCATGTCGCGCTCGAATCGGCCGGAACACACTCGCAGAAAGGCCGTGCTGTCGCGATGCTTGGGGTTCATATTGGCCTGCAGCTTGAAGACATACGCGCTGAACGGCATCTCGATCGGATCGATAGACAACTCGGTTCCATCGTCGCCATCGGCCACTCGCGCGCCAGGACATGGCGCGAGGGCCACAAACGCGTCCAGGAAACTCTCGATGCCGAAGTTCGTCAGCGCCGACGCGAAAAACACCGGCGTCACTTCCCCCTCTAAAAACTGTTCGCGGGCAAAAGGGTTCCCGGCAATCTCCAGGAGTTCCAGATCGTGTTGGACTTGGCCCATCACGTCCTGAGAGACGCGGCCGCTCCCTGCCAGTTCATTCAGCATCATCGTGTCCACATTGACTCTGGTGGCGCCGCCATGGGCCGTCTTGCTGAAGAGTTCCACACGGCTGGTGGCTCGCGTCACAATACCGACGAAATCGCTGCCCGATCCAATCGGCCAGTTCACGGCGCTGGCATGGATGTTCAACGCCTGTTCGACTTCGGTCATCAGATCCAATGGCGGCCGTCCCGGCAGGTCCATCTTGTTAACGAGCGTGAGCACAGGGATACGTCGCATGCGGCAGACGGCGAACAGTTTGCGGGTCTGAGCCTCGACGCCTTTCGCCGCGTCGATCACCATAATGGCGCTGTCTGCGGCGGTCAGGGTCCGGTACGTATCTTCAGAAAAATCCTGGTGGCCCGGCGTATCGAGCAGATTGATCACGGCCTCTTTATACGGAAACTGCATGGCCGACGCGGTGATCGAAATCCCCCGCTCCTGCTCCATCCCCATCCAGTCGGACGCCGCCGTCTTCCCGCCTTTGCGTCCACGTACCATGCCGGCGGTGCGGATAAGCCCGGAGTACAAGAGCAGCTTCTCCGTCAGTGTCGTCTTCCCGGCGTCCGGATGGCTGATGATAGCAAACGTCCGGCGCTTTGCCGTCGCGAGCGTCACCTCGCTCTTCAAGGAGGTCGTGATCATTGTCATGGCCGCGAGCTTACCACACCTCCGCAATCCAGGAGGATTGGAAAATTGCTCCTGGCAGACGATCGCCCTTACGGAACTCGCCGAATAGCAGATGGCCAGGGACCAGTGGTAGCCTGATTGGCCACTCCATCGCCGAACACTATGCATCGAGCCATACGATTCATCCTATTCTGCCTCTGGCTGATTGCTGGAGCGACCCTCAGTGGTTGCGCCGGTACGCTGCTGTACAACCATGCCGACTGGCTACTGACGCGCCAGGTCGATCAGTACTTCGATCTGACCCGTGCACAACGCTCATTCGTCTCCGCGCGGTTAGGCACCTTGCTCGAGCGACACCGGCACGATGCGCTCCCCCAATACGAAGACGTGATCCATCAGGCCGCCGCACGCATACAGCGCGGCTTGACCGGCGAGGATGTCGAGTGGGCCTTCCGGCAGTACGATCACCTTCGTGTCGATCTGTTGGCGCGTTTCGCCCTCGACGGCGCGGATTTCCTACGCTTGGTCCGTGACCCCCAAGTGGCGCACGTCCAACGGGCGCTCCAAAAACGGCTTGCCGAACAGGAAGCCTTGTTGCGCGAACCAGTGCAGACAAGGCTCGTCGCACGTAAGGACCGCCTGCTGGCGCTCGTCCGTGAATGGCTGGGGCCCGTCTCGCATGAGCAGGAGCAGCAGATCACGGAGTTGGCCATGGCCTTTCCCGATACGGTACCGATCATGTATGCCCATCAACTACGGCGGAACGATCAACTCATCGCGCTCTTGGAGCTGCGGATGCAGCAGGATACTTCCGATAAATTACGCGCCTGGCTGATTGACCAGGAAACGGACCCCTCATTTCTGGAGGTCACCCGCCAATTACGGCACCATCTCAAAGGCTTGTTGCTGGCTCTCGATCGCATGGCCACGCCCGTTCAACGCCGTCACTTGTTGTCAAAGCTCGACGATCTCGCCCACACCGTCCGCAAACTCCACCACGCCTAAGGCGGCCATTCGCCGACATGCTATCCATAACCAGAGCGAAGACGCCGTACCAAGGTAGTTCGCCATGCCAGGGGTTTCCCCAGTAGTCAGGAATGGTCGGATGTTCTTAGAGTTTCGGCAGATGCGTACTGAAGTGACAGAGTTCATGAAGCACTGCGAGCGCCTTCTGAGCATGGCGATGCAAACCAAAGAACTGTCAGAAGACGAGTGCGAAATTATTTCGTACTATGCGAACGAGCTGCGCGAGAAAACCGACTCACTGTGCGCGCGCGAGCAGGAGCGACCAGGAGCCTGACACGGAGGCGTGCGGGCCGAGGCTGGCGGAAGGAGGAGCGTATGAGACCATTACAGGGATTCATAGTCGGATTTGTCACCTGGTGGCCAACCCTCGCCTTGGCCGAAGAAGCCGTCCACGGAAGCTATCGGGGCGTTGGTTCGATCTATTACACGTTCATCTGGGCCGTCCTGTGTTACGGCTTATACGACGCCTTCGGAAAAACCGTCATGTACATCGGGGCTCCCATCCTGGCAGTGGTTGCGTACTTTGCGCTGCCTGCCTCGTAACAGAACATGCGAACGACGGCCTAGCGCTGTTCAGCCTGACCTTGCCAGAGCATGTCGTAGCCCAATTCCTTGGTCTCGGCACACATAGCGGCGAGGGCAGAGAACTTTTTGCTGAAGAGTTCATTGGCGTGTGACCGTTCGTGATCCTCAAACGAGCGCCAATAGGTGACGATGACATAGTGATCCTCGGCCGTCTTGGATGTGGCGAGTGATCCTTCTTCTGATACAAATCCTGAAAATTTGAACACTTGCCCTGCGAGAAACCCGCCTTTATCGCCCCCGTACGTTTCCTTGACGACGCTGCACAGCTCTCCGACAGCCAATTCAATATCTTCAAACGTGACGCCCAGTTTCAGCGTCACGGTGTTGAACAACATCTTAGCTCCGAATGGAAGTGTGATCGGTCCAAACATTTCGTCCCCCCATAAGCTTTACGCCTTCGCGCCGAAGGCATGTTGCGCTTGCCATTCGATTTCACCTCGGCACACGACGCTCACCAATGCCAAGGCGCAGCGACTCGACATCCAGTTCATACTCGAGGCGGTGAAGCACCTCGTCGCTGATGGTCCCGTCATTCCGCAGGTTAATCAATGCCACCCGTTCGGCAGAGATTGTCTCATGGCGTAATCGACGAAAGGCCTCCCCCGCCTCGATCGAACAGTCTGCGTCCACCGCGCTGCCTTTCGCGAAGCGCCGAAGTTGTCGGCTATAGTGCAGGCGAAGCCGCTCCACCTGGTCGCCCATGAGCCACGACTCGCTCGCCAGTTCATCCAGCCGTTCCAGCGCCACTGTCGCCGCATGTTCACGCGCCAGCATCTCTTCCCGTTCCAACCCGCGATCTTCTTCGAGCCGCAAGAGGCGGATCACAGGCGTCAGCGAGAGGCCTTGCACCACCAGCGTCGCCAGAATCACTGAAAAACTGATCAGGATGATTTCGGCGCGGAAGGGAAAGGGCGTCCCGGCTGCCGTTGCGACAGGCAGCGCCAAGGCGGCAGCGAGCGTGACGATGCCTCGCATCCCCGTCCAGCCGATGATGAAGAGATTGGGCCATGCCGGAAGCGGATCGCGGGCCCGAAGCGATGGGCTCAGCCATCTGGGAATGAGGGCGGCCAGGGGCACCCAGCCGAGGCGCACGAGGATAGCCGTCAGGCTGACAAGCACACCAGCCATCACCAACGGGGCATGCGAGCCGGCAGGGATCGCTTGACGAAGGGCACCGAGCTGCAAGCCGATCAGTATAAAGATAAACCCGTTGAGAACGAAAACGAGTAAGTTCCACACCGCGCGGGATTGGAGACGCGTGACTGCAGACACATCGGCGCTGAAATGCTGCCGCAGGTGCAGGCCGCCCGCGACACAAGCCAGCACCGCAGACGCATGCGTCAGCTCGCCCAGGACCCAGGCCACGTATGGCGCCAATAGCGTAATCGCGATCTCGGTAAAACTATCTCCTGCGGCACACATGGCCCAGCGGGTCACCATGGCGACGCCAATGCCGATCGCCACGCCGGCGACCGCGGCAAACACAAATTCTATCAACGTGTGTCCCAGGGCGAAATGCCCACCCACCGCCGCCACGACCGCAGTTCGATAGAGGATGAGCGCCGTCGCATCATTGACGAGGCTCTCACCCTCGAGAATCGCCACCACGCGGCGAGGAATGTGTAACCGTTTGCCGATGGCGGTCGCCGACACGGCATCGGGGGGAGAGACGATGGCGCCCAGTGCAATGGCTTCCGCCCAGCCCATTCCAGGCAATACCATGCGCGCGACGAATGCGACGGCGGCGGTCGTCGCCAGCACCAACCCCACCGCCAACAGCGAGATCGGACGCAGATTGTCGTGAAATTCCCGCCATGACGTGAAGTAGGCGGCTGCCCACAAGATCGGAGGCAAGAACACGAGGAAGACCAGATCGGGACTCAGCGTGACGGTGGGAAGCCCCGGGATGAGGCCCAGAATCAACCCGCCGACGACCAGGAGTATCGGATAGGGAATGAAGATTTTCTGCGCGATTGTCGTGAGCGCGAGCACTACACCGAGCAACAGAATGACGGTCTCGAGCTGATACAGACCTTCCATGTCTCTCTCGATGCAGAAGCGTGGAAATCAGGGGAGTCCGCGGTGTCGCTAGGCTACGTGGGGCAAACTGAGGAGTCAATTCTCATCATCTCGTCTTATGCCGGAACTGATCACGAGACATGCGCGATCGCGCAAGAAGAGAGGAAACGAACATGGAAAAAGCCGTCAAATACACGCGCATTCCGAGAGGATGCATGGCGAGCTCCTGTCTGTGGACGTATCGTAACCATCCAGGATTAGCCGATCCTTAGACCGTGCTTAGAAATCACTCACGATTCGCAAGTGGTTGCTTTGTTTGATAACAGGCTCCCAAGAGGCGTTGAGAACAGTTATCCGGCAGAGACAGAATGTCAGAAGCTCATCTTCGCGAAAACATGGGTGTTTCTAAAAAGTCGGGACGACTTGCGCGATAAGCCCTAAATTCATCTGATTCTACCCTGCCCCAAACTCGCTGCAATTCTTAGTGTTTTGTCTTCTAACCCGCCTGTGGCAGACCCCTTGCGAGCTACAAACGGAACACGTGCGTAATTCACAGGAGGTGCCACGATGAAGACACCAATGGTTGCAAGCCTGACGATCTGCCTCCTCTTCTCCGTCAGCATGATCGCTAGCAGTGACGCGGCGACCGTCTTCGGAGGAAGCAGGATCGTCGGCATCGATCAAGCGCAGCGGACGATTACCTTCAAGACAAAAGAGGGACAGACCTGGACGTTGCCGGTGGCCGATCCCAATGTCTTGAAGCAACAGCCAATCGCCAATGGCGACCAAGTCACCATCGAGATCGACTTGGACGACAGAATAACCAAGGTTCTCAAGCTCTCAGGGGTGTCGTCCCCTGCGCCTCGTGCCGAACCGGACGAACAACGGTAACACATCCGGATCGCGCGCAGAATTTGATACTCAACGAATGCCCACCGAGGAATAGGCAAGGAGGAAATAATGAAAGGAGCTCGCATCAATCAAGCCGTTGTTGTCATGGTCACTGTACTCGCTTGTCTGGGACTGTTCGTGCCCCATGGTCTTGCGAAAGAATCTCCTCGGATCGTTGAGGGCTCCAAAGTCACGCTCCTCTACCACATCACCGTTCCCGGTGAAGGATTCGAAATCCGGGATGTCGGCCGGTTCGTTCAAGGACAACACCAGCTGCTGCCGGTCCTCGAGCGGGTGGTGACCGGAATGAAGAGTGGAGAAGAGAAAAAAGTCGACCTGTCGCCGGAGGAAGGCTTCGGCCCCTATGACGCGCAGAAAAAGAAAACGGTTCCCAAGACCGATCTGCCGAAGGACACGAAGGAAGGCGACGTGCTCCAGGATCGCACCGGCCAGCAAGCAACCGTGACGCACCTGTCAGATGATTCTGCCGTGATGGACTACAACCATCCGCTGGCGGGAAAGCCGATCCATGTCAGCCTGAGAATCATACGTGTGGACGAGCCGTAAGGACGGCACGACCGAACGAGGAAAAAAGTCATCCTGACTGACTAAGAAGGAAGGCGGGATATGACGCTGATATCCACGGCATCTCGATGGATAGTCGCGATCAGCCTCTTCCTCTCCGCCGTTGTAGTGGGTGTCTCTCCCGGACATGCACAGTCGGCCGGCGGCGCAGGCGGTTCTTCAGGCGGCTCCCCAGGCAGCTCTCAAGGAGCGCCGGGTGGGAGTCGGGAGTCATCGAGGCCGTCAAAGCCTAGACCGGCCAATCCGGCTGATGTCATGCGCCATGCGCGACCTCCCGGCCTGACGCTCAAGCCGCAAGAACAACAGGCACCGCCCCTAGAAGAGCGGCTGCAAAGCGGACAAATGGAAAAACCCGTTGCTCAAGGTCAGATCAGTGACCGGTTAGAGCAGTTTCACAAAGGTTCAGCAGAGACTCCCTAGCCGATCCGGTCGCTGGTCAGCGGGGAACTGAGCCACTATCGGGAACCTGCAGGGTAATGGAGAGTGCCTGCCCTTCGGGTGTGACCTGTGCAGCAATCTTATCGCCGGTTTTCAGTCGGCCCGACGCCCCTTGGATTTTCGTGTCGGTGGTCACACGCAGCCGCGCTTGGTGACCGGAGATCTCCCTCACAATGACTTCCTCCCCTTCCCAGTACAGCACGTCTCCCTTGATTTCAGTGCCGACAGTCGGCTGTGAAGGCTCCGCAGATGCCACCGGAACGACCATGGTCAACAGGACAAATAGAGACAAGAGAAGCGGCATAGGCGATCCTCCTTCCTGATTTCAGCCTACAAAGCCTTAGAGGCCTTGTCAAACCCCGCAAGGCTATCCCTTTGAAAACCCAGCGCGATTACCTTTCCAATTTTGTCTTGAACTGGACTCTCAACCCTACAGGGACTTCCGGGCCATCCCTTCATCCATAAGCTGAACAGCACATCGAGGAGAGGCCTCGAGGAGAATTCAACTCATTGGAACAATTAGGGAAAAACATCATTCCTAATGGCAAAGCATTAAGGAATCTTAATTCCTGGCACCTTCTTTGCTGGCTTTCTCAATGAATGAATCCGGACGCTCCAACAAAGGAGGAGACGTCATGGCATCAAGGACTCCCAACCCCGTCATATTCCGTATGGAATGGTGCAGGCAGCAGAGAACGAAGGCGCACACAAGGCCTGAGCATGAAGGATGGCGCGCCGAAGAAGAAGGTCTCAGAGACGCGCTGCTCAATAGGGATCACACGAAGGAGTATCGGAACGCTCCACCCGGTGTGTTCGAGAGGTATCTGTTGGGCTTCCAAGACGGGCAAGCGCTCATCCGTGCGACCCGCATAGATCTGAATTAATCAACCCGCACAGCCCATCGGGCATTCGGACATACGGGATGCCCACTGCTTTGTCGTCAGGGAACAGTCGAACCCAATCCTTCCACCACTGCCCACCGCGGTCTGAATTCCAAGATTGGTCACAGTTGTCTGGGTTCTCTCTCCTTAGACTTTAAGATCCTGATTGGTTTCCCAAATGAGGACTTCAGCTCCCGTGCCAGTATCAGCCATCAGGCGTCGGGCACCGGCTGCCGTGAGGCGGACAGCGTCCCCAGTCTGAAGCGCACCGGCACCCTCGAGGTCTACACTCCCTTTAGCAATAAACAGATGCACATACGGCGCATCGGGCATCTGGACCGACTCCCCGGGCCTGAGTCGCCCGCCCCAGAGCACGGCATCTTGTTGCCTAATTGAGATCGCGGCTTCATGCCCTCGCCCGGACGCGATGGGAACTAGGTTCCCCTTTTCCAATTCACCATTAATGTCCAATTGCTCGTAACCTGGATTGATGCCCTCCGTATCTGGAGGAATCCACATCTGAATGAAGTGCACGTTCCTGTCGTTTTGCGGATTCATTTCCGAGTGCCAGATGCCCGTGCCCGCGCTCATACGCTGGGCCAGACCCGGGTAAATGATTCCCGTGTTGCCCTCGGAATCCTTATGCTCCAGCTCACCATCAAGGACCCAAGTCACAATCTCCATGTCTTGATGAGGATGCGTACGAAACCCCATGTTCGGTTTGACCACATCATCATTACTCACGAGAAGCAGACCATGATGGGTATTGTGAGGATCATAGTGGTCAGAAAAACTGAAGCTGTGGTGAGAATCCAGCCAGCTCATGTGGGTGTGAAAGCGTTGATTCTTCCGCCTAACATCGATCTGCGCGCCGGTTCCTTGGTTAGAGGTCATAGAATGTCCCTTCTATTTTCCGTTCATCGCGTCAGTCCTCAAGAGTTCTCCTGGTGAACGAGGTGCCAATCCTGGTTCCAGACGGAGATGACTCGGGTCTCGCGCTCATGCCCCAGCACACTCACAGAGGCCGTGCTGAGCGCGAACAACCGGCCGGCATCCGGCGGGAGACCGAGCCAGCATGCGGTCAGGATTCTCAAGATATGGGCATGAGCGAACAAGGCTACATCCCCGTCGACAGCCAATGCCTGCTTGATCGCCTGTTCGGCCCGGTTCCCCACTTGCTCAATCGTTTCGCCGCCAGGCACGCCGCCCGTCCAGATCGACCAGCCGGGCACCTCTGTCCTGATCTCGCTGGTCGTGCGACCTTCGTAGGCGCCATAGTCCCACTCCAGAAGATCGTCGGTACATGTTGCGACGTCGCTGTACCCCGCCAGCCGGCAGGTCTCGCGAGCGCGCTGCAGCGGGCTGCAAAGCACCAGCGCGAATGCCCGTCTCGCCAGGTGCCGCCCTAACGCCGCCGCCTGACGCTCGCCGGTCGCCGTTAGCGCAATGTCGGTGCGGCCGGTGTGACGTTTGGTGACACTCCATTCCGTCTCGCCATGACGGATGAGCCACAGTGCGTGGCGCTGTTCACTCACGGTGTCGCCTGCCCTGCTCAATGATCCCTCTCCTCGCTAGCCGATTGGAAGCAGCGCGCCGTTGATCTGGATGGCTTCGTCAGAGGCGAGAAAGATCAGCGTCCGGGCGATGGCTTCCGGTCTAACCCACTTCGATGCATCGGCGTCCGGCATGGCTTTTCTATTGCCGGGCGTATCGATCGTGCTCGGCAAGACACCGTTGACCGTCACGCCCAAGCCGCTCAGCTCTATTGAGAGGGCCCGGATCAACGCGACAAGGCCCGATTTCGACACAATGTAGGCCGCCGCCCCTGGAAACGGCTCCAGCGCCGCTCGGGCGGCGACATGCACGATGCGTCCCGTGCGTCGTTCCAGCATGTGAGGCAACACCGCCTTGGAGAGCGAAAAGGCCGACGTGAGATTCATGGTCAACATCCGCTGCCAAGTCGACATATCGGTTTCGACAACGCGGCCTGCCGCGAACCCACCGACCAGATTGATTAGCGCATCGATGCGGCCGGACGTTCGGATCGCCTCATTCACTAGACGTTGGACGTCAGCATGGTCGGTGACATCGGCCTTGATTGCCATGACTCCAGCGGGCTGCACCGGCAGGGGATTAAGATCTCCTGAGATGACACGGGCACCTGCTGATAAAAATGCTGGGACGACGGTCTGTCCAAGGGCGCCGGACCCACCGGTAATGAGGACGACTTTATCTTCTATGCCCATGGTTTCCTCCGTACGGGCGATCAAAGCTGGCTCATACCGCCACAATCCTCCGATCACGCTGCTTGATGTCTCGAGGATCGCGCACGGTCGGCAGAAGGGTCAGGGATTGCGCTCCTGCTAAGGGATGAACCGCCATCAGTAGACCGGCGGTGACATAGAGGACGCTGATCAAGAGTCCAGGAGGAATCCACTCCACTTGGCAGCGTTAAAGGGGTGAACGGTCCAGCAATCTCCGATCGAATCGCAAGAACCCCCTCGTCCCAGCAAGTAGAGTGTCCCTGTTTTCCAAGCCTTGTTACGCTGCCAGTCGGAGCGGAGGCGCCTCAGCAGATCTGCTCATGCTTGGCGCTTCAGACGACTCTTCTCCCCAAATGCGAGAGATCAGCAGAGTCACACAGGCGGCGAAACCCGTGATGAGAGCAAACATGAACAGCACGATCACGAGGCTGCCGATGGAACTGTCGAAATTCAACATGAACGCACCTCCAATCTAATCGCAGCAGAAGACTGCGTTGAACATGAAGGTCCTTGTAGCTTTTACGTTCATTGTACACCCCGCGGCCTTTACTCTTTATACAACCAGGCGCCCGCTTCTGTGGCCACCACGATCTCGACGAGTCCCACCACGACCGCGATGGTAAAGAGATGGCCGGGAAGCAATCCGCGCGGACCCCAGTTCACTGACGGAAGAAGACTGCCGAGCACCCACACACCCAGTCCCGCATAGAGCGCCGTCTTCGGCCCGGCGCCGAAACGTGGACGAATCGCTGCATACAGCCACAGCGCCGTGACGCCATAGGCAAATCCCAGCAGGACATGCAGGGTGACGTTGGTCCCCGTTTCCTGGAGCGGATGTCCCAAGGCCTGCATCGCTTGCCGCCATTCGGGTCCGAGGATCACCCCTTCCAGGATCCCCTCCACCACGTCGATAATGATGCCGGCGACGAGTCCTCCGATAATCACGTTCCTCCAGTTGATCTTCTCCACGGTCAACCTCCTGGTTAGGATCCGGTGCGAGAGACTGACGAAAGGCTAGGCCGGTGGCGGAAAAGTGTCAAGCAGATGGAAGGGACAGTCCCCACTTGCAGTTCGCGTGAGCGAGGCATAAGATCAACATCGCACCGTCCGCTGACCTGTAAAAGGGAGGAGGCGGCTGTGTTCTGGGAAACGCGGCAACCTTCGGCACCACCTGATCGGCTCTGTTCGTTCTGCGGCAAGCGTCAGGGGACGATTCATAACCTCATCGCGAGTCCCGCGCCTTATACCTGTAATTCCTGCCGAACGACCTCTGCGCTCTTGATTTGCGAAGAGTGCATTCAACACTGCTCCACGGCCTTGAATAAAGACAACCAGGTGCAGGGTTCTCCCGCCGCCGTCCCATTGGTGGTTCCCAAGCCCACCGAAATCAAAGCGACGCTCGACCAGTACGTGATCGGTCAAGACCGAGCCAAGAAGGTCCTCTCGGTCGCGGTGCACAATCACTACAAGCGCATTGTGAACCGGGACCGGCTCAAACATGTCGACCTCCAAAAGGGCAACATCCTGATGATTGGATCGACGGGGACGGGCAAAACACTCTTGTCTCAGACTCTGGCGCGCATCCTTCATGTTCCCTTTACCATCGCTGATGCCACGGCACTGACGGAGGCCGGTTACGTCGGGGAGGATGTCGAGACCGTTGTGCTGAAATTGCTCCAGAACTGTGACTACGACGTCACGCGCGCCGAGACCGGCATCATCTACATCGATGAAATCGACAAGATCAGCCGCAAGTCTGAAAACCCGTCCCTGACGCGAGATGTGTCAGGCGAGGGCGTTCAGCAAGCACTCCTCAAGCTGGTGGAAGGGACGGTCTGTAATGTGCCGCCTAAAGGCGGGCGGAAACATCCCGAACAAGATTACATTCGTGTGGACACGACCAACATTCTGTTCATCGCTGGTGGCGCCTTCGTCGGGCTGGATCAGATCATTGCCCAACGGACGATGCCCAAGCGGCTGGGATTTGGGGCGAATAGTCCAGAGAGCGAGATAGATGGCCACACCGATATGCTTCGCCACGTACGATCAGAGGATCTGCTGAAATCCGGGCTCATTCCCGAATTTGTGGGGCGATTCCCTGTCCTCACGACCCTGTCCGACCTGGATGTGCCGGCGCTCATGCGCGTCCTTACCGAGCCTCGCAACGCGCTGGTGAAACAGTATCAAGCCCTCTTCGAGATCGAAGGGGTCGATCTCCAGTTTACCGACTCTGCCTTGAAAGCTGCCGCTCGCCGGGCGGCGCTGCTAAAAACCGGGGCGCGGGCGCTGCGCTCAATCTTGGAAGAGGTCATGTTGGACCTCATGTATGATCTCCCAGCGCGCAGCGGCGTGAAATCCGTGGTCATCACGGAAGAGGTCATTACCGGGATCGGGCAGCCGCAGATCCTCACCTGAAACCTGACTACTCGTCGACAAACGCTCCCTGATCCGCGGACTTTTTTCGCACACACATTCCCCTCACGTCTCGCGTGTAGAAGTCAGAGGAACGGCGCGCTGGTGGCACACGCCAGGAGGGAATCCAAGCTTAGGC
>CAMLHQ010000003.1 GCA_946479785.1 uncultured Nitrospira sp. | reverse complement strand
TTTAGCGTCTTCAATACCGGATCGATGGCGTTTGCGATGCTCGGTATGACGGTCTTGGGATGGGCCTCCGATTCTTTCGGGCCCTCCGTCAGTCTCATCTCGATCGGCTCCGCACAACTTGCGGCCGCCGCCCTCACTGCCGTTCTCTTACCCTTGTGCTATCGGCTAGCCCGTGAATCGGCCTCCCGGTCGTCATCGGCCACGTCCCGGCGCGCCTCCGCATGAAGAGAGTGCATAGATCTCTCTTCGAAGGAATGCCCAGGAGAAACAAGCGCGATGCGTTTTGCGGCGGGCCGAGTTTGCGAAGGGACCGGCTGAAGGACCTACGCCGGCGGAATTGATTGCGTCTTGTTCTGCTGATCGGCCATGGCGGCCAGTATGGCTACGACTACCGCTCGTTCACTGCCCTTGTGCTTTTCAAAGTATCCTCTGATGCCGAACGACGAAGCGGTCGTGGAGAGCATGGCGTGGCTCAGGCGGGTCCAGATGAAAATGGGAACGGGCTTCCTCTTCATTTCGTTCGTGATCTGGGCCAACACCTCCACGCCGACAATGTCTTTCAGTTGCAATTCCATGACGACGCAATCGGGCTGCACCGCCTGAAACCACTCGAGCGCCGTCTCGCCGCTGCCGGCTTCGAAGACGCGAACCTTGTCGTCAGCCTCCGTGAGGCATTGGCGAAGAGCCCCGCGATCTTCCTTATGCTCGTCAATCAGCAAAATTTTGATGGGACGGGTTCTCATGCCGGCCTCATGACGCATAGCTTAGAGGCAGGGAAACGGAATGTCTGTCAGCCGGATGACAGAGGGGAAGGCTTTGAGAGGTCGCGTATCGCCTGGGCCATGATCCGGTAACATTCACAGGTCAACCTTTCCATTGCGGTACGATCAAGGATGACCAGCGAACCGCGTCGGTATTCGACTATACCGGCCTTTTTAAGTCCGTTCGTGATCATATTGATTGTCGGGCGCCGACCGCCGATTAATTGTGCCAATACCTCGTGCGTCAACTGGATTTCATCGCTTCGCACGCGATCGTGCATGGAGAGCAACCATCGGCAGAGACGCTGTTCGAGGGAATGAAAGCGATGACAAACGGCTGTTTGAGCCAGTTGCATGAAGCGGACGCTGCTATAGCGGAGCAGCTGTTCGCGCAGGGAACGGCTCGCATGTAATGCCTCCTGTAAGACTCCGCCAGGAACGCGTAAGGCCGAGCCATGATGTTGAACCGTGGCTTGATAGAGGTGAATCGGCTTGCCGAAAAGAATCGGCAGTCCTAAGTAGCCCTCACGGCCTACCATGCCGATTTCGACGCTGAGGCCATCGAGTGTGGCTCCGGCTAGCGAGATTACTGCTCCGGTAGGAAAGTATGCGTAGTCGAATGGCTCGTGCGTCATCCCCACGACCATCCCGCGGCTCAGCGCGACAGATTCCATCGGGGAATTTAAGAGCCGAAAATCCGGCTGACTCAGCGAACGCAGAATCAGATTATCCGATTGTGATTTCGGATTGGCTTTCAGACGGTATCCTTGCGATCGACCAACGCCTGGAAAGGAATACGGTACTCCATCATATTTCCGCCTGTCTGTAATGTGGCTGACACTCAGGAAAGAAAATAGCGGGATAGACTGTGGATCTCAGGCTTCACCTAATGGAAATGTACTGAGATATTCGTTTCTTGCGGTGGAGAGGATGCCGTAGCATTCGCAGGCGGCATGTTTTAATGCGGCCCGGTTTGTAATCGCCAGAGAACCGCGATGGTATTCGATAAGCCCCTCCTCCTCCATTTGCCGGATCAGCGAAGAGACCACGGGCCTTCGCGCTCCGACCATGGCAGATACCATCTCATGTGTACAATCAATCTCCCGCTTGGCGGTTCGATCCTCCGCGGTCAGCACCCACCGGCTTACTCGTTGGCGTACAAGATGAAATCTGTTGCAGATCACCGCTTGAGCCAATTCAGATAGGCGATAGCTAGCGTAATGAAGCAACAGACGGTGCAACATCGGTAGGCGGGCCTTCCGAACGACGTCGGCGGAGATTTGGCATACCTCGCCAGCGTGCCGTACCATACATTCGAGCGTGTGATTGCGATGTCCGAAGAACTGCGGTAAATCGACCAGGCCTTCGTGGCCGACCAGGCCTGTTTCCACTGAGAGGCCGTCTTGTGTCATCGCTATCAGGGAGAGCACGGCCGACGTAGGAAAAAATAACCACTCCTCATCTATGCTGGAGGTCTGGAGAAATTTGCCTTCATGTAAAGATATCTTCTGCCCCGAGTCCCTGAAGATCTGCATCTCACCATCCGGCAGTGCAGCCAGAAGAAGATTGCGCGGCTCTCGTTGTTCGGCAGTGTGCCACTGCATAGGAATCTTCCCCTGGCCCCGACCCGAGGACCACCTTTCGCCTCCTCTATGGCATCACCACACACGTACACGTTCAGGCACATCTCATTGGGCAACAACCGACCAGGCTGTAGAAGCGGGACAGTTTGTTCGCTTCCCGAGACAGTTTGTACCGCAGGGTAAAAGAGGCCCGGTCTGTAGTCGTTTAAACGTCGGTTCTCAATCACAACTCAAGTCTTACACCTCACACATTCAAATTTGAGGCCTCACCGATCGTGGTCTTGAAATTGCACATCATTGTGTCATGAAAAAGAGTATCTACGGGTATGTGTGCGCGGTGACTATGGCGATTTCGCTATTAGCTACCGCAAGGCTCGCAAGTGGCGAGTGGTATGTGGCGGGACAAGTGGGTGTGAACTTTGCCGACCGCTTGGCGAACGTCGAGGGAACCGGGAGTTTAATCGGTCAGAAGGCTCAGAGTCCCGGTCAGGATTTTGACCTGAAAAATGCGACGATGTATGGAGGGAAGCTTGGCTATTTTGGCAACAATGGTCCGATCGGCTTGGAGCTCGATGTGTTCAATAGCCAGCCGAATATCAAAAGCTTCTTCAATACCTCCACTGGGGAATATGTGCCGGGAGTCCATTTACGCGTGACCAACGTCGGTGTCAATCTTCTTCTGCGCTATCCGGGCCAGACGTTTCAACCGTATGCCGGCGTCGGGGGCGCTGCGTTGGTTTCACATATTTCGGACAGCGCGACCACCAGGAGCGACAGCGATGTGGGGTTCGGATTGAATCTTCTTGCGGGACTGCGAGCGTTCGTCACGCCCTATGTGGCTCTGTTCGCCGAGTACAAATATACGCGGGGCACATTGACCTTCAACGATGCATTCGGCTCGGTCGGCGGTTTCAGCGGCGATTATCGGGCACAGCACGTCGTGTTCGGGGTTTCCTATCACTTCTCAATTCCATGAGGAATGGTGGAATGAGCAATGTCGTCATCATACTCTTGCTGTCCGTCGTGAGCGGCTGCTCGAGCGCGCCGGTGGTGCCGGAGCAGTTCCGGTCACAAATCGACTCGTCTATTTCGTTTCGCGACATGCAGGCCACGCCGCACAGTTACCGTGGACGAACGGTTCTCCTGGGCGGCGAAATCCTTTCCGCCAAGCGGACGCAGGAAGGCACTGAATTCGAAATTCTTCAACTGCCCGTCACAACCGACGATCCTCCGGCAGAGCGCCGGAGCGAATCCCAAGGCCGATTTCTGGCACTAGATCGCGGTGCCATGGATCCTGCGTCCTTCCCGGCCGGCACGCGGGTGACGCTGGTCGGAGAAGTGAAGGGTGATGAGGTTCGCCGGCTCGACGAATCCGAGTACCGGTATCTTACCGTGGATGTGAAGCACCTATATGTGTGGGACGCAGACACCTATCGGGAACGTTCGCGTAGTTCCATCGGACTGTTCGGCGGGATGGGATTCGGTTTCGGAGGTGGAAGAAGCGGCAGCTTCGGCGGGGTAGGGATCGGTTCCGGGTTCTGATTCTAATGATGACATAATTGATTTTGGCAAGAAGAGCACGGATGAAATATTTACCGGTGATATCGAAGTTCCCCTTCGGTGGTTTGGCATAGAAGTCATTTCCTCCGGCAACGAATGCGGTTGGGTCGGTCGTGATCGGGGCGACGATCGAATACTCAGTCGAACCGTCGACACAAACGCCCGGTTCACACTGTGAAATCCCCTAGAGATTCAAAGAAGCTCCTGTAGCCCGAGCCTGAAAATGAGAAGGGAGCTATACAACAGGAGAAAATGCCGGCATCATTCGCTAATCGGTGTTGGTATGATCAGGGGGCTTCTATGAACCGCTCTGTCCGGATTCTCTCGCTCGCCGTCTGTGTAGCAATGTTTACTTCAGGCTGTGCCAAATCAGCTCATCAGACCGGACAGGATCAGTTGAACAGATTGATTCCAGCCGACGTTATGTCGAAGGTGGACGAGACCGTTTCATTTGCTGATCTCCGCTCGGCGCCAAATAATTATGTGGGACGGACCGTCATGTTTAGCGGCTTGGCCTTAAGCGCTCACCGTGTGAAAGACGCGACAGAGATCGAGATCCTGCAGCTACCGACCGATCGAGGTTTGACGCCGTCCGACCGGAAGTCGAAGTCGGAAGGCCGTTTTCTCGCAGTCCAGTCGAATGGATTTCTTGACCCCGCTGTCATCGAAAAGGACTCGCCAGTGACCATAGTCGGAGAGGTGAAGGGAGCGATCAGCAAGCCACTCGACGAAGGCGAGTATCAGTATCCGGTGTTAGATATCAAGCACCTGATCGATTGGAACGACATCCGCGGCCGAGACCGTGAAGGATCGTACGATTCAAGCTATTACGGCCGATACGGTGGATACTATGGCCCCTGGTCCTCCTGGTACTATGGGTTCGGTAGCCCATTTGGGGGACCGTACGGTCTCTATCCCTATAGTTACTACGGGCCGTACTATTCATTTCCGCGCGGCTATTCGGTTCCGGCCCCGCCCCCACCTCCGCCTTCATCTGTTCCACCCCAGTTTCATAAGAGTCAATGAAGATGACGCGCGCTAAAGTTGCTGATCGCCTACAACAGTATCGGACGAAACGAAATTTCGTCAGAACGCCCGAGCCGAGTGGTCGGCCAGCTGACCTGCGTCCTGCGGGACGGCCGGTCTATGTCGTGCAAAAGCACGCCGCGACGCGTTTGCATTATGATTTTCGTCTGGAACTGAACGGCACCTTGAAAAGCTGGGCTGTCCCCAAGGGACCGAGTCTCGATCCGGCACAAAAGCGTTTGGCCGTTCACGTGGAAGACCATCCGCTCGAGTACGCCGATTTCGAAGGCGTCATTCCACCCGAACAGTACGGAGCCGGCACCGTGCTGATTTGGGATCGCGGTATCTGGCAACCGCAAGGAAATCCCAGTGAAAGCTATCGCCGGGGGGTGCTGAAATTTCGGTTGGATGGTCAAAAACTTCACGGCGCCTGGACGTTGGTTCGCATGCAGCGCCGGCGGGAAGGTGAGCGGGAAAACGGGAAAGAGAACTGGCTGCTGATCAAGGAACGAGATGAAGAGGCCAAGGCGGGCAAAGCCGCCGAGATCGTCGAGACGCTGACCGATAGTGTCGAGAGTGGACGGGAACTAAGGGACATTTCAGCTGAGCGACCGCGTGTGTGGCAGTCCAACCGCACTTCATCAAAGACAGTGCCGACTGCGCGCTCAGTGAAGGCGGTTGCAGAGTCCTCTGTCCGGCGGAAGGCAACCCGGCACTCAGTACTTGGCCCTGAGGCTTATTCTTCACTGCCCGGCGCCGTGAAAGCGGCTCAACCCGATTGGATTGCGCCGCAATTAGCGACGCTGGTCGACCACATGCCATCAAGCGGGGAGTGGCTGCATGAAATCAAATACGATGGCTACAGAATTCTCTGCCGCGTGCGTGATGGCAAAGTCACTTTGTATACACGCCGGGCCAATGACTGGACGGCCAAGCTCCAGGCGCAGGCCGATGCCGTCGCAGCCTTCGGGATGAAGCACGCCTGGCTAGATGGAGAAGCTGTCGTGTTCACCGATGGCGGCAAGACGGATTTTCAAGCCTTGCAGAACGCGTTCGATTCAAGGTTCACCGGCCGCATCGTCTATTGCCTCTTCGATCTGCTCTACATCGAGGGCTATGATCTCCGTGCAACGCCGCTCGTGGATCGAAAACGTTTGCTGTTCTCGCTTGTGGGGCAACGTACTTCGGGTTCCGATAGTCTGCTCCGCTACAGCGACCATATCGAAGGCCAAGGGAGAGAGGTCTTCGACGAAGCTTGTCGGCGGGGGCTCGAAGGATTGATCGCGAAACGGGCGGATTCGCCCTATCGGTCCGGACGGACCCGTACATGGCTCAAAATAAAATGCGAACAGCGGCAAGAATTCGTCATTGGAGGATTTAGCGAACCGGCAGGATCCCGCCGTGGATTTGGGGCACTCCTCGTCGGCTACTACGAAGGGAACCGGCTACGCTACGCGGGAAAAGTCGGCACGGGATTTTCTGACGCCACTCTGCGGCGGTTGCACGGCACACTCGTCGCTCATGAACGACCGCGTCCGCCCTTTGTCGATCCACCGACCGGCTTCGAAGCGCGGGGAGTTCACTGGGTGAACCCGGACCTGGTGGCTGAGGTGCGATTTGCAGAATGGACGAAGGAAGGTATCCTGCGACAGCCCAGCTTTCAAGGCCTCAGAACCGACAAACGCGCACGCGAAATCGTGCGGGAACAGCCGCAGCCCGCATCGATCGACAAGACAAGTCAGCCTCGCCAGGAGGGGCGCCAGTTGCCCAAGCGCTCTGTGTCGGCCCGTTCCCGCGATCGGTTGACCAATCCTGATCGTGTGCTCTATCCCGACCTCGGGCTCACCAAAGAAGACGTGGCCACTTACTACGAGCGGGTAGGAGAATGGATCCTCCCTCATCTCCGTGGGCGCCCGCTCACACTTGTCCGCTGTCCGGAAGGGTATCAAAATTGTTTCTATCAAAAACACATCAACGACCGGATGCCTCAGGCGATTGGTCGTGTTGAGATCGAGGAAGACGACGGCCGTGTCACCTATATGGTGGCCGACACGCTGGATGCCGTGCTCGGCTTGGTCCAGCTGGGTGTTCTGGAATTGCACACCTGGGGGGCGACGCGTGATCGTCTTGACCGGCCGGATCGGCTGACGTTCGATCTGGACCCGGATCCCTCAGTTCCCTGGACGGAGGTCGTCGAAGCGGCGCGATTAACGAAGACGCTGCTTGAGGAATTGGGCCTTGCCTGTTTCCTGAAAACGACAGGCGGCAAGGGGCTGCACGTGGTCGTGCCGATTCAGAGGTCCCACGATTGGGAAGAGACCAAGGCCTTCGCCAAGGCTGTGGCCGACCACATGGTCGCGGCGATCCCACAACGCTTCACCTCCAATATGGCGAAGCGTGCGCGGAAAGGAAAAATATTTATCGACTACCTTCGTAACGCACGGGGTGCCACGGCTATTGCCGCCTATTCCCCAAGAGCAAAGCCTGGTGCACCGGTTTCGGTCCCGATCGCCTGGGACGAACTGTCGTCGGATGTCCTGTCCGACCACTTCACTATCATGAACGTACCAGACCGCTTGAAACAGCTGCGGCGGGATCCGTGGGAATCCTATGCCGATTCCGCTCACCGACTGACCGCAGCCATGAAAAAGCGGCTAGGGAAGCCCTGAGTGTACAGATGAATACCGGCGGCGGAAAATCAATCGCCATGCTCGAGGAGGAAAGGCGTGAGTCGTCTTCTGCAACTTCAGAAATGCGGACAGAGCTACTGGCTGGATAATCTCACCAGGACCATGATCCGGAACGGCGAGTTGCAACGCCGGATTGAAGACGAAGGTCTGCGAGGCATCACCGCTAACCCCACGACATTCGGATTGGCGCTCGGGAGCGGTGATTACGACGACGACATCAATCGTCTGGCTCGCGAAGGCTATGGAGCTGATGAGATCTACGAGCAGTTGCTCGTAGGGGATGTGCAGGAGGGCTGCGATCTCATGCAGCACGTGCATCGCGCCTCGGAGCGAACAGATGGATTCGTAAGCCTCGAAGTTTCGCCGCACCTGGCCCATGATACCGTCGGCACGATGCGTGAAGCCCGCCGGTTCCGTAATTTGGTCAATCGTCCAAATGTGTTTATCAAAGTTCCCGGGACGATGGCAGGCTTCCTCGCCATCGAGCAGCTCCTGTATGAGGGCCTTTGCATCAATATCACATTGCTGTTTTCGCTCTCAGCCTATGAAGCGGTGATCGAAGCCTACCTGTCGGCGCTGGAACGGCGATTGGCAGAGAGACGTCCGTTGGATGACGTCGCCTCGGTCGCCAGTTTCTTTCTTAGCCGCATCGATCGTCTCGTGGATCAATTGCTGATGCAACGAAATCGGCCCGGCGAGGGGCAATCTCTCTCGGCCAAGCTTCGAGGCAAGGCGGCCGTGGCTTCCGCCAAGCTCGCCTACCGGTCGTTCCGACAGGCCTTCAGCGGGGAACGGTGGGAACGGCTGGCGGTGAAAGGGGCAAGAGTTCAGCGTCCCCTCTGGGCAAGCACCGGTACGAAGGATCCTTCTTACTCCGATGTCTATTACGTCGAGCCGCTGATCGGCCGCGACACAGTGAACACCATGCCTGCACACACGATCCGCGCCTTTGCCGACCACGGAGAGGTCAAAGCGAATCAGATTGAACAGGGGGTGGAACAGGCGGCGCGGACGATTCAGGATCTCTCCGATGCCGGGATCGACCTGCATTGCGTGGCTTGGGAATTGGAGCATGAAGGCATTGGACAGTTCTCCGAAGCGTTCGATACCGCGCACCGGGCGTTAGATGATAAGCGACGACAGGCCGTCATCAAACCGGCCGCAGCATAGGTCTGAGATCTGAAATCTGAAATCTCCAATTTCAGGAAGGAACTGTCATGAGAGTGGCGATCAACGGCTTGGGACGCATCGGGCGGGCGACATTCAAAATTCTGGCGACGAATCCAGAAGTGGAGGTTGTAGCGATCAACGACTTGACGCCGGCCGACAATCTCGCCTACCTACTGAACCACGATACGGTGTATGGCCGCTATGCCAATCGAGTCACAGTGCACGATGGAGCACTCGCCATGGCGGACCGGTCGTATCCGGTCTTTGCCGAATCAAATCCTGCACGCCTGCCGTGGGGCGAGCGGGCCGTAGACCTCGTCTTCGAATGCACCGGCCGTTTCAACCGCCGTAAGGATCTGACGAAACATCTGGATGCCGGCGCGAAACGCGTGATCCTCTCGGCCCCGGCCGGAGACGACGATATTCCCACAGTGGTGTTCGGCGTCAATGTCTACGACGAAAAAGATGGTCCGATTTTATCCTGCGCGAGTTGTACGACCAATTGCGTGGCGCCGGTCGTGGAAATCGTCAGCCGTCGTCTCGGCCTTCGCAAGGCGGTGATGAATACCGTCCATGCCTACACCTCGAGTCAGGCGATGGTCGACGGGCCCAATAAAAAAGTTCGTCGCGGACGGGCCGGAGCAGCCAATCTCGTTCCTTCAGCGACCGGGGCGGCGACGGCCACGACGCAAGCGTTGCCGGCGCTCAGTGGACGATTTCAAGGCACGGCGGTCCGGGCGCCGGTGCCGATTTGTTCTATTTCCGACATCGTCATGCTGACGGAACGGACCACATCGGTCGACGAAGTCAACGACCTATTTCTGGACGAAGCGAGGAGCGAGCGCTATGCCGGAGTAGTCGGCGTGACGGAAGACCCGGTGGTGTCGTCGGATATTATTCAGGACTCACGGGCCTCGATCATCGACCGAGAAATGACGCAGGTCGTGGATGGCGATCTGGTCAAGATCATGAGCTGGTACGACAACGAATGGGGCTATGCCAGCCAGATGGTGCGCCAGGCCGTCAGCATGGCGCAAATCGTACCCGTCGAGCCTGTGCTGTCCTCACGATAAGACCTTAGACATTTTGAGTTGTGAGTGTTGCGCTTCCGCAGTCAGCAAGCAGACAACCGACTCACTAATAACTATGCGACGTCCGTCTGCGGCGCCAATGTGCGCGCGACGCCGGCTCGCACATGGTTCGTCGCGTGAGTAGGCGAGAGAAGCCGCGGGCGGAGCGGAGCGCCCGCTACCCTTTCGTAGAGATTCAAATAGTCCCGCACCATGCGTTCGACGGTGAACCGGCGTTCGAAGACTTCACGACAGTTCTGCCGGTCGATCAGAGAAAGTGCCGACACCGATTGAACGATCTCATTGAGATTGTCACAGACATACCCGGTTACCCCGTGCTCGATAATTTCCGGGATCGATCCTCGCCGATAGGCCAGCACCGGTGTTCCGCAGGCCATCGCTTCGATCAGCACCAGGCCGAATGGCTCGGGCCAATCGTAGGGACACACGAGAGCGGCCGCATCGCCGAGAAAATCATTTTTTTCAGCGTCCGTGATTTCTCCCACATATTCGATTAACGGATGTTCCAGGAGCCGCTCGATCTTGTTATTAAAATAGTCGCGATCCGCCGGATCGACCTTGGCCGCGATTCGCAAGGGCATCCCGGCGCGTTTGGCGATTTCGATGGCATGGTCGGGGCATTTCTCCGGAGAAATACGCCCCAGAAATGCGAGGTAGGAGCCGGAACTGGAGTGATACGAGTACAGGTTCTTCGGAATACCGTGGTAGACGGTGCCCGACCAATTGGCGCCTGGCAGCGGAGTCCGCTGGGCATCTGAAATAGAGACGACCGGCATCTCGGCATACTCCTCGAAGATCGGCACCAGTTCGGGCAAGTCCAAACGCCCATGCAGGGTCGTCATGACAGGGGCATGGGCCCGTCGGCTCATAGGAAAACTGAGAAAATCTAAATGCGAATGGACGACGTCGTACTGCCCTGATGCGGCGCCGAGCGCCCGTTCCAGCATGAGGATCAGCGGGGCATCGCGGTTGACGAGCCCATTGTCATGGAGACGAAGTGCCTTCGAACAGCAGGATGAGAGCTGTGCCGCCGTCATGGAGTCTCCACTCGCAAACAGCGTGACCTCATGGCCTTGACGAACCAGTTCCTCTGTAAGGTAGGACACAATCCGTTCGGTTCCTCCATAAAGTTGAGGAGGCACACTTTCCCATAGCGGGGACAACTGGGCGATTTTCATGAGCTGGTCCTTTCTCTAAAGAGCAAGTTCCGGTAATCCCGTGAGGATGCTTTACTATGGCGAAGAGCAGAACTTCCTCGAACTAGGGGAAACTCCAGCCTAGCCCCCTAATATCACCCTTGCGCAATCTCTCTTTGTCCCTTGGCGAGACATCCATAATTCTCTACAAGCGCTCCGTACTTCCCCCCATCAGTTTCAGTGACATCACCGATAGTCCTTGCCCTCGGTATTCGCTAGTGTGACTCAAGTCAGGGACGAAAGGTCCGTTCGGCTAGGAGACTGCCGAGCAGATCGAGAGAGCGCTGCCGGATTTGACCCCAGATTGAGGGACAGCCGGTATGCGGGGGGAGAGATGCGAGTTCGGAATGGGAGCCCCATGGGAGCCCATGGCCAGACCGAAGGGGGCGAAGCCTTGCCACTTCTCGAACAATGCGACAGCGCACAGATTTCAGACACCGGACGTCAACAATGGTACGCCTTGTGGACGCACAGCCATTGTGAGCAACTCGTCAGGAGTCAGTTGGACGCCAGGGGATTCGAATTGTTCTTTCCCACCGTTGGCGCCTGGTCACGGCGGGCTGGTGTCAAACATCGGATTCGCCGGCCTCTTTTTCCCGGTTATTTGTTTCTGCGCGACCAGTTGTGCGGGCCTCGCTATGTCGAACTCCTTAAGGCCCGAGGACTCGTCGGCGTGTTGGGCGGGCGCAATGGAGGGCCGGACCCCATCCAGGACTCCGAAATCGACGCCATTCGCGCCCTCGTGCTCACGGATCTACCTGTGTCGCCCTATCCCTATTTGCGAACCGGACAACGAGTACGAATTACTGACGGGCCGCTCGCCAATGTGGAAGGCATCTTGGTTGATCGGCATGAGGCGAAGGGCTTGCTGGTCTTGTCGGTTCATTTATTTCGGCGCAGCGTCGCAGTCGAGGTGGATTGTTCGTCGGCCATGGCTGCATGACGGCTCCGATGAGCCAGTTCTAGAAGGGAATCCGGGTCGTATCCATGGGCAACCTCTGGTGGGCTTTTCTGAGTTTTCTATTTCTGATGCTGCTTGATCCGCCAAGCGTCATTGCCCAATTGCTTCAAGGCATTCCCCCTTCTCCCATTGAAACGATGAGCGGCTCTACCGAGCGGATTCCTGAAGGGGTGTACGTCATGCCCTGGCTCGCCACCGGCGTCGTTTATGATGACAATGTATTTTTTCAGCAACGAAACCTGCGGCAAGATGATGTATTCGTACGCGTCACGCCCGGACTGCAGGGTAGCTATCAATCGACTCCGCTGACCATGGTCGCCAATTACAGATTCGACGCGGAGGAATACAGCAAACTCCACAATCTGTCGTCAGGCATGCAGCGCCAATTCGGCACGTTGGAACTTCGTGGTCGCCCTGCCAATAATTGGACGTTGAATAATACGTTCGGGTTCGCACAAACTCACACCCCTTTTGAATTGAATTTTCTTACGTCGGCTCAGACAGCTCGGATCAAGACGGAACGATATTTCGTCAATCCCAGCACGGACTACAGACTGGACGCGCTCACCAGGTTTCACGGTGAATTCGGCTATTCAAAGGACATTTTCGGCGGTGGCCCGGAGATCAACTCGTACATCTTCAATCTCGGGTTGGAACGCCGAGTCGGGTCGCATGATTGGTTCGGTCCGGCTTATGTCGGACGCCATTTCACCTTTGGCGGTAATCTCACGAGCCCCATTGCCGGATTCCTGGGAGGCAACCCCTCAGACGTGACATCCCATGCGCTGCTCATGACCTGGGGACACGAATTTACGACGGATACACGGCTCGACGTGCGGGCTGGACCCCGCGTGACGAACGGCTCGTTGGACGATCGGCCGGAGGCCTTTGTCGGCATACGCAGCCGCATTTTTCAAGGAGCCGAGTTGGGCCTGGCCTATACCAGCGCGCTCACCACCGTCATCGGCACGGTTGGAGCCACGCGCACGGACAGTGTCATCGTGCGCTTCGTCTATGAACCGGTGCAGCACTTCACTGTCACGGTCCAGCCAACGGCCGCTTGGATCAAGAGCAGCACTTTCACCTCAACTATCTACACCGGATACATTGAAGCAGCTTATCAATTCAACAAATACGTGACGGCGAAGGGTTCGGCTTACCTCAGCTACCAGGGAAGCGATTTCGTTTCCACCAGCAGTACTCCTCAGACGGCTGTGATTCCACGCGATGTGTATTGGTTGCGACTCGAATTTACCTACCCTACGCGTTGGGAATAATCGTTCATTACAGGATCGGAGGTTTGCGATGACACCACGACTACTCATAGGTTTCTCGATCGCGATACTCAGTGCCGCACCGTGTTTTGCCATGGACTCTCCGTCGGCCTCAAAGGATTCAACCGCCTCAACCAGCACGACGGCGGACCAGGATCACGCGTTGGCGCAGGCACAGGAAGTCGGTGAATACCGGATCGGACCCGAAGACGTTCTGGACATTTCTGTCTGGAACAATAGCGCGATCAGTCGAACCGTGCCCGTTCGGCCCGATGGAAAGATTTCCCTTCCTCTGGTGAACGACGTGCAAGCGGCAGGATTGACTCCCAACCAGTTGAGAAGCGTCCTGCTGAAGAAGCTGGCCGAATACGTCCCTTCGCCGGAAGTGTCCGTCATTGTACGGGAGGTGCACAGTTTTAAAGTCTCCGTGATTGGAGAAGTCAAGAAGACGGGTCGGCACGAATTGAAAGGCCGCGCAACCGTCCTGGATATCCTGGCGATGGCCGAGGGTTTCGGGGAATTCGCGGGGCGGGGGCGAATCGTCGTCCTGCGTCCCGAAGGGAAGACGATGCGGCAGATTCCATTCAATTACAACAAAGTCATGTCCAACAACGGAGCACTGGAAAATTTCTTCCTGCAACCGGGCGACATCATTGTCGTCCCGTAATCATTCGGAGCGACTATGCACGACCATGACAGACAATCGATTGCGGCCATGATGGCCGAGGTGTGGGGGCGCAGAAAATGGTTGGGACTCTTTCTGTTTGCGGCTCCCGCGGTCGCTTTGCTGAGTCTCGCGTTGAATCTGCCCAATCTTTACAGTTCGACGGCCACCGTCCTTGTCGAACAGCAACAGATGGCCGAGGGATTCGTGAAATCCTCGGTGACGGGCGAAAATGACACGCGCCTCAATCTGATCCGGGAGAAATTGCTGAACCGTTCCGGCCTGCTCGAGCTGATCACCCGCTTCAATCTGTATCCGGAGTTGAGGAAACGGGCTCCCGAAGAAGCCGTCGTCGACCGGATGCGCAAGGACATCGTGTTGGAGCTGAAAGAATTGCAGCGGCAGGTGTACGGGCGAGATGGAACCTTCGGCTTCAAGGTGGGGTATCGAGGCCGCGATCCCGAGATCGTCGCCAATGTGGCCAATACACTCGCCACGCAATATGTCGACGAGAATCTGAGGATGCGGACCCATCAGGCCACGGAAACCACGACGCTGTTGAAGAAGCAGCTGGACGACATCAAGCAACGTCACGAAGAAGAGGAGCGCCGGATCGCCAGTTTCAAGCTGCGCCACATGGGAGAATTGCCCGAGCAGGTGGAAGTAAATCTATCCACGCTTGGACGGCTCAATCAGGAGCTGACTTCGAATAGCGAACATCAGATGCGGGTGTTGGAGAGGAGGGAACGGTTGGGGAAACAGCTGTTCGACCTGAACTCAGGCGCTCCAGTGTCCGTTATGAATCCCGATTCGCTTCCCCATCATTTGGAAAAATTGCGCACCGAACTGACCGAACTGCGTACCAGAGCCAGTGCGAAGCATCCGGACGTCCTCCGGGTCCAAGGTGAAATTGCGGCGATCGAAAAGGCGATGGCCGAAATAGCTAAAGAATCCAAACTGGACCCGGCGCAGTCCGCAGCGCTTCTGACGAGCCCGGACGAAATCAAACATGCATTACGCGAACTGGATCACGATTTGAAAAACCTGAAAGCGGAAGAGCAGCGCCTGCGATCGGAAGTGGCGTCGTATCAACGGCGGGTTGAACGGTCTCCGCACCATGCACAGGAGTTCCAGCAGTTGGAGCGCGATTACAAAATGACGAAGGACTTGTATTTTTCGGTGCTGCAACGCTACGAAGACGCCCAACTCGCGGAGCAGATGGAGCAGGCGAAGCATACGGGGCAGATGCGCATCGTGGATCCGGCTATGCCTTCGAAAGCTCCGACGGCGCCCAGCCGACTGAAACTGATTCTCGGCGCCCTGGCACTGTCGTTCGGGCTGGCCATCGGCGGCATGATGCTGGCTGAACAACGGGACCAGTCCTTCCACGACGTGGAAAGCCTGCGTGCCTATACCAAAGTTCCCGTCCTCGTGCGCATTCCACAGATCATTACAAAAGGCGATCGGCTGAGAAGCTATCGACGGGTCGTGTTTAGGACGGCGGCCTCGGTCATCAGTCTCGTGCTGATCGTGGGCGTGTTTTCTTATATGGCCTGGGACAACGAACAGCTGGTGTGGATGCTGAGTGAAAGCCGGCCGCAGCAACAAACACGATGAGGAGCCGCGCTCCCTTTTTGGAAGGACTGACGATATGAAAGAACACACCCAACCCCTTCTACGGACGTCTCCCTTGGAATCGCGCTCCTTGTCGAACTATGAACGAACCGAGAATCGCCCGGAGCCAGTGCTGGAAAAAAGTGCGGCGCGGCTGAAGCCGGACGACCGCCTCGTCAGCCTCGTGTCACCCGCCACGGTCGAGGCGGAGCAATATCGGACGCTCGGCCTGATGCTGGAGCAGCGTCGCCATTCGGGACTCCTGCAAGTAGTGGCTGTCTCCAGCCCGACCATGGGAGACGGGAAGACATTGACAGCCATCAATCTGGCGGCGGCGTTGGGACAATCGCCACAATCCCGGGTGCTGCTCGTCGACGCTGACTTTCGAAAGCCCTCGGTGGCGATCCAATTGGGTTTGCGCGATAACAATTCGCTCGGCTTTCGTGATGCGATTCTGAATCCCAACCTGGCGCTTAAAGACATTGTGCGCCGGCTGCCGGCCTGGAATCTGTCCGTAGTGACAGTCGGCCGTTCCCAGATTATGCCGCACGAGATTATCAAGTCGACTCGTTTCGCCGAACTGCTCGACGAAGCGCGTCGCGACTTTGAATGGATCATTCTGGACACCGCTCCTCTTGTCCTGGCTCCCGACTGTTTGATGATGGGAAGAAGCGTGGACGGCTTCGTGATGATCGTCTGTGCTCACAAGACCTCCCGCAAGGAAATCGGTGAGGCCCTGAACATTCTCGGTCCGTCGAAACTGCTCGGCCTGGTCTTCAATAATGACGACGGCCTTCTAGAATCGTACGGATATCGAACCTATCTCTCGTTCTCTCAAAATGCCCAACAGGAGTGAGCGTCGAAAAACCCATCATGCCCATCCGACCCTTTGTCGAAAACATCCTTGTGCTCGGCCAGAGCACCCTTGCGAATGCGGTCACCGCCGAAATGAAAAAACGGCGGCGATACCGAATTCTGGATCTTATGGAACCGGGAGAACCCGGCCGCGTCTACAAGGACGGCGTGCCATTTGTCGGATCACTGGAACATGGATTGCGGACCATCCCGCAAACACACCGGATCGTCGTCGCCTTTAATGAACGACGGGGTCGCTTGCCCGTCGATGCGCTTCTCGACGCGAAGCGACAAGGCATTGCAATCGAAGACGGGGTCCATCTGTATGAACGATTGACAGGGAAACTCGCCCTCGATCAACTGCAGCCGAGCCATCTTATTTTTTCCCCAACGTTGTGCCGCGGTTCACTCCATGCGGTGCTTCAACGCGGGCTGAGCGTGCTGCTGGCGGCGATCGGTCTGGTCCTCTGTGCGCCGCTATTGCTGGCAATCGCGCTCCTCATCAAATGGGATTCTGCCGGACCAGTGTTCTTCGTGCAGGAGCGGATCGGCAAAGACGGCCGGAAATTCTCCCTGATGAAGTTCCGCACGATGCGCCCCGTGGACCGGCGGCCTTCCGAATGGGTCAAGGACAACGGCGACCGCATCACGCCGATCGGGCGGTGGCTGCGTAAATTCCGGCTCGACGAACTGCCGCAGCTCTTCAACGTGCTGCTGGGTCACATGAATCTAATCGGCCCTCGCCCGCATCCGGCATCCAACTATGAACTGTTCATGCGGCATATTCCGTTCTATGCCTTCCGAACAACCGTGCGGCCCGGTATCACCGGCTGGGCGCAAGTCCGATACGGCTATGCCAACGACCTGCAAGAGGAAATCGAAAAGATGCGTTACGACCTCTACTACATCAAATACCATTCGGTGCGGCTCGACGTGGAGATTCTGTTCCGCACGGTCGCGGTTGTTGTCCTCGGTAATGAATCGCCGCGCAGGGGAACCATGCCGAGATCCGGTTCGCAATTCGATGAGCAGACGGACGCAGCGTAACTAGAACTGAGACAACACATGGCGCAGGAATTAGAACTCGACTGGTGGCGCGCGCAAGAGACCGAGGGACCGCCGGCGTCGTATGAGGCGGTTCAATCGGAGACCGGGCAGGCGTCGCTGCCGTTCTGGTCCATAATGGCGTTTACCGGTGTATTGCTGTTTTCGCCCCAAGCGTATTTTCCGGCGCTGGCCTCTCTGCGGCCGGCACTGCTCGTCATCGCCATTGGACTCTTGTCATATGTCGCCGACCGATGGGCGAGAGGATTGCCGGTTATCGAATGGACACGGGAAATCGGGCTCATCGCCGGGCTGGCGGGTGTGGCCGCCCTCACCGTGCCGTTTTCGATATGGCCGGGAGGCAGCCTTGAGGTGCTTTCCGACTATCTCAAGACAGCGGCGGTGTTTCTGTTGTTGAGCCATGTCGTCACATCAATGGACCGGTTACGCCGCGCCGCATGGATCTTGACTTGTATGGCCATGGGGCTTGGCCTCTTCGCCCTCTACAATTTTGCCACCGGGGCCGTGATCGATCAGGGGATCAATCAGGACCGGCTCATGGGCAATGAAGGGGCGCTGACCAAGAATCCGAACGACTTGGCGTTGATGGTCAATCTGCTCCTGCCCCTGACCGTCGGGTTGTTTTTGACCTCGGAGCGGTCATGGCAGCGGACCGTGCTCCTCGCGGCCATCGGAATGGAAGTGGTGACGGTGGTGCTGACCTATTCGCGCGGCGGTGCAATCACCCTCGCCGTCATCGTGCTGGCTTACCTATGGAAATTGCGCCGGAGACGCGAACGTTCGTGGATGTATGTCGCACTACTCGCAGGAGTCTTGGCTCTGCCGCTCTTGCCCTCGTCCTATTTTGAACGGATGAGCACGATCACCAATGTGCAGGCGGATCGGACCGGGTCAGCGCAAGAACGCTTGGCTGACATGAGCGTAGCCGGAAAAACGATTCTGGCTAATCCCGTCATCGGTGCCGGCATGGGCATGAATATGCTGGCGATGAGGGAAGCGCGCGGCGGATGGCTTCGCGTACACAATGTCTATTTGGAACATGCCATCGACCTTGGTCTGCCGGGCCTGGCTATCTTTCTTGCGCTGCTGATGTCCTGCATCCACGCGGTTGCCCGTATCCAGCGACGCGGCGTGTCGCCGCAGCTCTCGTCTTTAGCGGAGGGCCTACAGATCAGCTTGATTGCCTATGCCGCCGCCGCCATGTTTCACCCCGTCAGCTACCAATATTACTTTTACTACATCGCCGGCCTGGCCATTGCCGCGAGAACGATCGCCGACGACCAGACCGGTCGCACGCCGGAGGCGACGGCATGAGCTGTTCTTCCAGATTTCACGTCGATGACCGCATGAACTTGGTTCACGCGGTTGCCGCCTCCGCGTCCGAGACCACCAGAGAACCCATCCGCCTGCTCAAGTTCCTGGCATTCCTTGCGATCGGCGGATCGGAACGGCAGGTGCTCAACATCAGAGCTGGGCTGGATCCGTCGCGCTTCGATCTGCACTTGGGCTGTTTCGGATGTCTGAACGAGCAGATCGCCGTGGATCTCAGCGGAACACCACTCGAAGTGTACAAAATCCAGAATCTCTACGGCCTTCGGGCCATCAAGGAATGCTTCAGGCTGGCGTCGTATTTGAAGCGGCATCACATCGATATCGTGCATGCCTATAACTTCTACGCCAATGTGTTTGCCCTTCCGGCCGCCCGCCTGGCCCGAGTACCCGTGGTGTTGGCTTCGATCAGAGATACGGGGGAGAATTTGACGGCACGGCAACGTGCAGTCAATAAGATCTTCTGCCGCATGGCCGATCGCGTCGTCGTCAACGCCGAGGCCATCAAACGCACATTGGTGGCGGAGGGATATCGCCCGGAGCGGATTACCGTCATTCCCAATGGGATTGTTTGCCCGCCGCTCAGAAGCGACCAAGACCGCCTTCTACACCGAGAGTTCGGCCTTTCGACGAATGACGTATTGATTGGCGTTGTGTCGCGCATCGCGCGTGGTAAAGGCCTTGAATATCTTTTGGAAGCGGCCCCGGATGTGATCGCAAGAATCCCCCAGGCAAAGTTTTTGATCATCGGCGACAATTCGTTTAATCCGGATTATCGGGAGGAGTTGAAGCGGCAAACCATCAAGCTCGGTTTGCAGGATCGCGTAATCTTCACCGGCTTCCGCCTCGACGTGCCGAATATCCTTTCGTCACTGGCTGTGTCGGTCCTTCCATCGCTCAACGAAGGACTGTCCAACTCGTTGCTCGAATCCATGGCTGCTGCCGTGCCGGTTGTCGCAACCAATGTCGGTGGGAATCCTGAAGTGGTGGTGGATGGCGAGACCGGATTGTTGGTGCCGCCGCGAAATCCGGCTGCATTGGCCGAGGCCATCTGCCGTGTGCTCCGCACTCCGGGCCTGCGAAACACACTTGGACAGGCAGGTCGGCGGCGCGTACTCGAACATTTCTCCAACGAGCGGATGATTCAAAACGTCGAACGATTGTATGGCGACTTGCTGGATGCCAAGCGCCGGAGACCGGCGGCCGCCGGTTCGCGGATCTAGGACAGGAGCCCAACAGTGGACGTCAAACTCATCGCCGACTATCGTGAATTCGCCGATCTGGAGAAGATCTGGAACGGACTGCTGGATCGCTCCGGAATCGATCACCCGTTTCTCACTCACGAATGGATCAGCATCTGGTGGAACTGCTTTGCCGAGGGGGCGACTCCCTACATCCTGACGGTGGTCTCGGGGTACGACATCATCGCTATTGCGCCGTTGATGCTCAGCCGCTCACGGTTGTATGGATGCCCGGTCCGTCGGCTTCATGCGATCGTGAATGTGTATACCGAACGATTCGATTTGCTGCTGGGGGAGCGGCCTCAGGAAGCCTGCCAGTGTCTTTGGACCTATTTGAAAACGCATGCGGACGAGTGGGATGTGCTGGAGTTGCGGCAACTTCCTAGCGATTCGAATGCGCTGGAATATTTGCCGCCGCTTATTGAAGCGGACGGTTATCCGCTGGGCCGGTGGCCGGCCAATGAGGCGCCTTATGTCGCGGTCCGCCAGCCATGGGAGGCCTACTATCAGTCGCTGAAAAAAGCCCACCGCTCGAATGTGAGGAACCATACGAGGCAGTTGGAGCGATTAGGGCCCGTAGGATTGGATATCGTCGCTATCGATGATCGGTGGGAAGCGGATATGGAAGACGCGCTCAAGCTGGAGGCAGTGACGTGGAAGGTAGCCGAAGGTACGTCGCTCCTGAGTCGACGGGAATCCGACATCTTTTACCGGCAGATACTCCAGCGGGCTGCCCAACTTGGCTGGCTACATATGTGCTTTCTGACCGTCGGGACCGTCCGCATCGCCGTCCGGATTTCGCTGCTGTTTCGCAACAAGCTCTTCATGCTCAAGTCCGGCTATGACGAGGCCTATCATCGTTACTCGCCAGGGCAGGTGCTGACGGAGCGCCTGTTGCGCCATGCGTGGGAACAGGGCTTCGACGAAGTGGATTTCCTCGGCGACGACGAACGATGGAAGCTCAGCTGGGCGACGGATCGGCGGTCGCACGCCTGGCTCTTCGTGTTTCCTAATCGGGTCAAATCCCGCTTGCTGCACGGCATGAAATTTCGGGTGATCCCGGGATTGCGGCAGTCAAATCTATTTCCCACCGTGCGGCGCACAATCATGAAACTCGGGGTGTCTATCCATGGCAATTGACGAACGACGAGACGACACGATGTACGTCCCGGCTTGGCAAGGCCTGACCCTTCGCGGCTTTATGGCGCATCCGAATGAAAATGTGGCGCCCTTTCCGTTCCACGCGCCGCACAGGACCGCCTTCCACACGGCACGGAGTGCCATCTACCACCTGTTCAGGAAATTGGTCGAGTCGGGCCGGACGAAAGTCCTGGTGCCGGACTATCACATGGGCAATGAAGTTCGGGCCATTCGAGCGGCGGGAGCCGAGGTGGAACTGTACTCGATCGGGATCGATGGCCAGCCGGATTTCGACGAATTGTCCCGGAGGACCTCGCAGGGCGCCGGCGTGCTGTTTACCATTCACTATGCGGGATGGTCTCAACCGATCGAACGCTTACGAACGCTCTGCGATGAGCATGGACTCGTTCTTGTCGAGGATTGTGCGGTGGCTCTCTTCAGCGAAACAGCAGGCCGACCGTTGGGATCGTTCGGCGACTACGCCGTGTACTGTCTCTACAAATCGTTGCCAGTCATTGACGGAGGATTGTTGGTGCAGAATCGTGATCCTTTTGCCGAATTAGATCGCTTGCCGCTGCGAGCGATCGGACGGGCGTTCGAGATGGGGCAAGCGGCCGAATTGTGGGTGGAGCGGCTGCGCAGCCGAGCGCCCCGTGTGGGCGCGGCGCTTTCGACCGGAAAGCGGCGGATCGGTACCCTTTTGAACATGCTTGGCGTAGAGCGTATTCCGGTTGGCGATGTCGGATTTAACCCGGCCCATGCCGGCTTCGCCATGTCTACCTGGTCGAACCATCTCCTCGTTCGACTCGACTATGCTGCAATCCCGCGGCTGCGGCGGAAAAATTTTACGATGCTGGCCGAGCGATTGGCCGCATCCGGCATCGCGCCATGGCTCAATCTGGAGCCGGGCGTCTGCCCCTTATTTTTTCCTCTTCTCGTGAAAGACAAAGCTGCGGCGGCGCGAGCGCTGCGATCTCGAGGCGTCATGGCTACGGAACTTTGGAATGAGGGAGACTCCTTCTCGGCGGGTCAAGAGGGACCGGGCGCGCGGTTTTTGCGGCACCATGTGCTCGAGCTGCCGATCCACCAGGACATCTGCGAGGAGCAGGTCAGTTATATGGCCCACCAGGTGGCCGATTTGAACGTCGTGCTCCAACGCATGCCGGCGAAACATGTTGGACTTCAGACGAGCTATGCCGATCGTGCGACCAGCAGCGCCCTTTCGGTCGCATCTTCATCGTAAGGAGGGACCATGTCCAGCCCAGCAACATCGCTTGAATCCCGGCACGAAGTCGAGCGTCGATTCCATGATGAACGTATGGCCGGCCGCCAGGCCGACGACCGGGACTTTTATGCGTTCGGTGGGATGGATCTCGTGCTGGAGGCCTATCGCCAGGCCGTCGGCGACCTGCGGGGAAAGACGGTGTTGGACTTCGGCTGCGGGGACGGTGCCCGCTCGATCGATTATGCCAAACGAGGGGCAACGGTGTATGCCTTCGACATCTCCCCGGAAAGTGTGAGGAGCTTGATCGAGACGGCGGAAAAAGCAGGACTCTCCGATCGGATTCATCCGTCCGTCATGCCGGCCGAGTCGCTGGTCTACGACAATGAAACGTTCGATCTGGTGTTGGGCGTGGCGATCCTTCACCATACGGACGTCGCGCTGGTAGAACGCGAGATCGACCGCGTGCTGAAGCCTGGCGGCCGCGCACTCTTCATCGAACCACTGGCGCACAATCCGTTTCTGCGCCTGTTCCGCCGCTTGACGCCCAATCGCCGAACACCCACGGAGCAACCTATGACCGTCGGCCAGATTCGCCGGTTTGTCGGACGCTTTCGGCAGGGCCGGTTCCGTGGTTTCCATCTGCTCTCGATCGTGCCGCCGGGTATTCTCTGGGCGACGGGCAACCGCACGATCTTTCGAAGGATGATGCGAGTGACGCAAACGATTGATCACGGCCTGCTCGCGCTGATGCCGCCTCTGCGACGCTACTGCTGGATGGCCCTGATTGATGTGACGAAGTGATCGCTATGTCATTTAAACAGTATTCATAGTTAGATGCCGGGATCGGCCCGTGCCACAGGAGGATACCGCCATGGATACGGCGACAATCGTTCCGGCCGTGGAGGAAGCATCTCCCGACCGCCGGATCGTGGAGACCATTGAAAATAAGGAGGTGGATTCGATCGCTCTCCGCGTCGACCTGGTGCAAGACGACGAGACCTTTTTGCGAATGGGACCAGTCTGGAACCGACTAGTGGACGAAGCCGGTATCGATCATCCCTTCCTGCGGCATGAATGGGTCCGGACTTGGTGGGAATGTTTCAAGCCGAGCGGCACGCTGCATATCCTGATCGTCAAGGAGGGGGCTGATCCGATTGCGATTGCGCCGCTCATGTTTGATCAGGGAAGCGTATACGGCTGTTCCGTCCGCCGGTTGCGGGGTATCGCCAACGTGTATACCGAGCGGTTCGATATCATCCTGACCCGCCGGGCAAAAGAAGCCTGCCGAGCCATCTGGAAGTTTCTCGCCGCCGAAGCCTCGAGCTGGGACATGTTGGAACTGCGGCAAATTCCCGAAGGGGCCCGCGCGGTGGAATACTTGCGCTTCTGGGCCTTTGAAGACAAGTTTCTCCTGGGTCAGTGGCATTCATCCGATGGTCCCTTCATTCCGATTACCCAGCCCTGGGAGATGTATGCGAAGACGTTGTCCAAGAAGCATCTGTCCAATATGCGTGGACGCGCGAAGGGTTTGCACCGGATCGGAGAGGTGCGACACGAAATCGTGACCGGCGGCGAGCATCTGAGCCGCACGTTGGATGAGGCGTTTTTATTAGAAGCCGCCGCCTGGAAGGGGAAAGCCGGCACCGCAATCATGAATCGCCCCGATCGCCTCGCGTTCTATCGCACCCTCTTGACCAGAGCGGCGGAGGGCGGCTGGCTGCAACTGCATTTTTTGACGATCGAGGGAAAACGGATCGCCGTGCAATTCGCACTTCTGGTCCACAACAAGCTCTATATTCTGAAATCGGGCTATGACCCGCACTATGCGCCCTTCGCCCCTTCTCTCCTGCTCTGCGAACTGATGCTACGGGACGCCTGGAGGAGGCAGTTGGCCGAGGTGGATTTCCTCGGCGATGCCGAACGATGGAAGCTCGAGTGGGCGAGTCATACCAGGTCCCATTCCTGGTTGTTCATTTTTCCAGATCGAGCACGGAACCGCTTTTTGCATCGCTTTAAATTCATGCTGCTGCCGCGGATTCATAATCACCCGTTCTATCGCGTCGTCAAAGCGGCGGGACGTTGTATTGGGCTGCATCTGCATGACTGATCCACATAGACTAATGTCTTGATCTCGACCTGGCCTTATCATGAATGCGCTTGCTATCTATCGTATCGGCCATTGGTGCTATTTGCGGCGGATTCCCCTTATCCCGCAACTGGCCTATTACTTGATCTATCTCCTGTGCCGGGCGGTCATTCCCATGTCGGCTGAAATTGGAGCAGGGGTCGAACTCGCTTACGGAGGACTTGGCATCGTGCTGCACGAGCGCACCAAGATTGGGAGATATGTGACGGTCGGACACGACGTCACGATTGGTGGCCGTTCGCGCCGGTGGGGTGTACCGGTGATCGGTGACCGTTGTGTCATTGGTGCGGGCGCGAAACTACTGGGGCCGATTTCAATTGGCGATGAATCGGTGATTGGCGCCAATGCGGTCGTGTTGGACGATGTGCCGCCCAACAGCGTCATGGCCGGATTGCCGGCGCGGGTCGTCCGCCAAGGCATCGACATTCAGGACTACAGTTGTCTACAGCCTCCCGAGGAAGCAGATCGCTTGTCGTTCCGCACGTCGAACAATCTGCTGGTGACGGTCATCGAAGATCCGGCTCGCCTCGAGCACTTGTCGTCCGAATGGTCAGATCTCCTGAACGACAGCGACGCCGACTGCCTATTTTTAACCGGCGAATGGTTGGAAACCTGGTGGCGCCACTTTGCGCGGCACGAATGGACGTTGCATCTTGTGACTGTCAGACGGCAAAGCCACCTGCTCGCCATCCTGCCCTTGTTTACGAGACCCCGCACCTTCGGTGGGCTGATGACCTGCCTGTCGACGGAGTTTCTTGGAACCGGCCTTGTCGGATCGGATTATCTGGACGTGATTATCCGGCGCAAAGAAGAAGAGAGCGTGTCGCGCGCTTTGATCGAATTCTTTGAACGACGCCGGCCGCTGTTGATGTTAAGCCACCTGCTGGCCTCGGCGAACGGAGTTGACGGCGTCGCCAGGGAACTCGAGCAGAGTGGGTGGACGGTTGAGCGCAATCCCATTGAAACCTGTCCCTATATTCCGCTGCATGGCCATACGTGGGAGTCTTATCTCACCTCGCTCGGCGCCAATCATCGGTACAATTTTCAACGGCGGTTGAAGAATCTTCATGCCCAGGGCACTGTGGTGTTTGACACCGTGGAAAAAGAGGACCAACGACCTGAGGCGTTGGACTCGCTACGTTCACTCCACACGCTGTGCTGGAAGGGGCGTGGTGGCTCACAGGCCATGCAATCGACACGGGAAAAGGCCTTTCACGAGTCGTTCAGTCGCCTTGCCTTAGAGCGCGGGTGGCTTCGCTTGTCTCTGCTGCGTATGAACGGCCGGCCGATCGCAGCGTTGTATGGATTTCTCTACCGGAAGCGGTTCTATTTTTATCAGTCCGGGTACGATCCGGCCTGGCGGCGTGACAGTGTCGGTCTCGTCGCGATGGGATTGGCGATCAAACAGGCCATCACAGAAGGAGCTGATGAATATGATCTGCTCCATGGAACGGAATCTTACAAGTTCCTGTGGACGGGGGAGGCCCGCAATCTCGACCGCATCCGGTTGTTTCCGCCGTCGATCCGGGGGCACCTTTGCCGCCAGGCGCTCGCAATAGAAGTGTTGGGAAAACAGGTGGCGCGCCGCTACCTGCCCGATGACATCCTCAACCGGATCATCGCCGTAAGACGGATGGGAGCCTGATATGGCGCTGCGGACAATGGTCAAGACAGCACTGGCTGCCGGCTTACGATGGACCGGGGCCAACAGCGTGATCGAGACGATCAATGCGACCAAACATATTCCCCTGGTCATCGGCTATCATTCCGTCGTCGAGGACATCCGATCTCACCAGGGACGGGCCATCTTGCCGAATCTCGTCAGCTGCCGCATGTTGGAGCGGCAATTGGACTGGCTCGGACAGCATTTCCGATTCTTGACGTTGGACGAACTCGGCGAGCGACTGGACAATGGAGACCCGTTCAACGAACCGCTAGCCGCGATCACCTTCGACGACGGGTATGCAGGGGTCTATCATCATGCTCTTCCTCTCTTGCAACGGAAAGGCATTCCTGCTGGCATCTTCGTCGTCACCGAAACATTGGGTCGTCGGCATCTTCAAGTCTATGACAAATTATTCCTCCTCTTGGTACGAGTGCTTCCCAAAATTCGCTATTCCCCTGAGCGGTTTACCAGTCTGTGCGAGAGCCATGCCGTGTATCTTCCGAGAAGAGGTGAGCTGAAAGCTGTGATCCGCGACCCGTACGCGGCCATGCGGATGATGTTTACCACGTTGACACAGAGGCAACTCAGAAGAGCCATTGAGGCATTGGAAACCGTGGCGCAGGTACGAGCCGAAGATTTTCCCACGCTCCATTCGTTGACCTGGGACATGGTGCGCGCATTGGACCGGGCAGGCATGATCATCGGCTCCCATACGCAAACCCACGCGCTCTTGACCCTGGAAAACCCAAAGCGGATGGCGAACCAAATCGTCGGTTCTTTGTTCACCTTGCAGGAGAAGCTCGGCAAACCCGTTGCTCATTTTGCGTACCCGGATGGACGCTTCAATCCAACGGTCGTCTCCTGCGTCGCAGAAGCCGGCTATCGATTCGGGTACACGACCTGTCTGCATCGGGATGTGCGATATCCTTCATTGACCATTCCACGCAAGGTGATGTGGGAAAATTCCTCGCTGGATCCGTTCGACGGGTTTTCCAATATTCTGATGCATTGCCATGCACATCGAATCTTCGATCTCTTTCATCGCTGCCATCAAGATCACGGCGATCCACGGGGAAAGGGGCACACGTCAGCGCCGCTTCACAAGAAGCACGAGGATGTGTCCCCTGTCACCTCCTCCTCTGTGATCTAAAGACCTAAAGCTTTGATGCTGAAGCCGGCTCTGCTGATCATCGCGGGACGGATTGCCGGCTTCGCCGCCGCGTTCGTGACCCCGCTCATACTTGTCCGGATGTTCGATCTGGAAACCTTTGGGACATATAAACAATGGTTCCTGCTCTACATCACGCTGTTGACGATCACTCAGATCGGCATGTCGGAAAGTCTGTTGTACTTCTTGCCGCGCGCGAATGCCGAAGCTGGCAGATACGTCATGAATTCCGTCCTGTTCCTTGCGGCGGTGGGAGCGACGGCGGCCGTAATATTGGCGCTGAGTTCCTCCGCTATTGCCGAATGGATGAACAATCCCGCGCTGGCGCCGCTCATTCCACTGTTGGCCCTATATCTCCTATTCATGCAGGCTTCGATCGGATTGGAAACCGTGATGACCGCGCGGAGTTTCTATCGATCGGCGGCTATCGCATATGCAGTGACAGACGTGACACGGGCAGTCTTCCTGATTGTGCCCGTGCTTTTGGTGCCGTCGCTCCGCTCCCTCTTGTACGGGGCGGTGACATTCGCCGCCCTCCGACTCGTCTATACGATCCGATATTTTGGGCGCGAATTCGGATCCGGTTTTCGGCCTGATGCTGCCTGTTTCACGCGACAACTGGCTTATGCGCTACCCTTTGCTCTCTCCATCGTCGCGAGCATCGCGCAGGAAAATCTTCACCAGTACGTCGTCTCGGGTCTCTTTGATGCTGCTAACTTTGCTATTTATGCCGTCGGCTGTCTTCAGATCCCGCTGGTCGACCTCGTGGCCACAAGCGTGTCTAATGTCATGATGGTCGGCATGACGAACGCGATCCATGACGGGCTGGAAAGGCAAGTTATCGATCTCTGGCATCTCACGGTGCGCAAGCTGGCGTTGGTATTTTTTCCCCTTACCTGCCTGCTCCTGATTACCGCCCGGGATCTTATCGTGATGCTGTTCACCGACAATTATCTCGCCAGCGTGCCGGTTTTCATGGTCGGCGTCACCGCCATCGTGTTCGCCGCCATACCCATCGACGGCTTACTGCGCGTGTACGCCAAGACCAGAACCCTGTTGGCGATCAATCTGCTGCGTTTCACGATGATCGCGATTCTGATCCATTGGTCCATTACATCGTTCGGGTTGGCCGGAGCCATGTTCGTGACTGTGTTGGCCCTCGGGCTCGGAAAAGCCTTGGGGTTACTCGCCGCGGGGTCATTGTGGCGTATAAGCTTGGGGCGGCTGCTCCCTTGGCGCACACTGAGTCTGATCGCCGCTGTTTCAATCGCAGCATGCCTCCCAGCTCTTGCCGTTGCTTATAGTGTGCAGACCGTTCCGTCCCTCCGCATCCTGTTGGCGGGGACCGTGTATGCGTCGACCTACGTCGGAATGGCCATGGGCTTCGGTCTGGTGTCGGTGCAGGAACGGGCAGAATTGTCCCACCTGCTGGGGCGTGTCCGGTTTATCCTCGGCATGCGTTACCAACATAAACTCTCCTGAGGTGCCTTGTGTGCGGGATTGCGGGAATTGCGGCTCAACGGGATCAGCCCATCATTGCCGAGGAATTGCACGCCATGTGTGCGGCGCTCGTGTCGCGAGGACCGGACGATGAAGGCGCGTTCCTGGGTGATGGAGCAGGCCTGGCCATGCGCCGCCTGAGCATTATCGATCTCGAAACCGGACACCAACCTGTTGCGAACGAGGATGGCTCGATTTGGGTCGTGCTGAACGGGGAAATCTACAACTATCGGCAACTCCAGAGCAAACTCGAGCGGCGCGGCCACCGGTTTTCGACCGCTACCGACACGGAAGTCATCGTCCATTTATATGAAGAACGTGGCGACGACTGTGTCCATGCCCTTAGAGGGATGTTTGCGTTTGCGATCTGGGACCAGCGGCGTCATCGACTGCTTCTCGCGCGGGACCGGATCGGAATCAAGCCCTTGTACTATGGGACCGTAGCCGGCCGTTTCGTGTTTGCATCCGAACTCAAGGCGCTGCTCCAACTGCCAGAGATTGACCGGAGATTGAACTGGCAGGCGGTCGCTCATCTGCTGGCCTATGGGACGACACCGACGGACGAGAGCATCGTCGAGGGCATTCAGAAACTCGAGCCCGGTCATCGACTACGGCTGGAACCGCAGCGACAACCAGTCGTCGAGCGATATTGGGAACTTCAATTTACGCCGGATGAACGACGCTCCGAAGAAGACACGATCGAGGAGCTGCGTGCGAAGCTCCGGGAATCCGTCCGTTACCACCTCGTCAGCGACGTGCCGGTGGGCGCGTTTTTGAGTGGCGGGATCGACTCGAGTGCGGTTGTGGCCTCCATGGCCACGATGGCGACGGGTCGTATCAAGACCTTCTCCATCGGATTCCGCGAGCAGGAGTTTGACGAATTGCCCTATGCTCGTCTCGTGGCCAGGCGGTTCAGCACCGATCATCATGAGTTGGTGCTTGAGCCGGATGTCCTGGATCTCCTCGACCATTTTGCCTGGGAGCTCGACGAGCCGTTCGGCGATGCCTCCGCGATCCCGACCTATATGGTGTCCCGGTTGGCGAGCCAACACGTGAAGGTCGCGTTATCGGGAGATGGCGGCGATGAATTGTTCGGCGGATACGACAAATATGTGGTGGAGGGACGGGATCGTCTGGCGCGGTTTCTTCCCGCAACGATTCGCGCGCTGCTCGCTCGAGTCTCCAACGTTCTGCCGGAAGATACGAGGGGAAAACAATATCTCGAGTACCTGTCGAAACCGGGCGGCGAACGGTACCTCCATGCGAGCACGCTTTTCCGGCCAAATCATCAATGGGATTTGTTGACCGGCGAGGCCAGGGAGCAAGTGGGGGCGTCACAGCCGGAACGATCCCGACTCGACCGGCTTGCAGGATGGCAGGGCCATTGGCTGTCTGCCCTGCAAGATCAGGATTTCCGCTACTATCTCCCGTTGGATATTTTGACCAAGGTCGACCGTATGAGCATGGCCCATTCTCTCGAAGCCCGCGTGCCGCTGCTCGACCACCCCTTCGTAGAATTCGCGGCTACCATCCCCGCCGATTGGAAGCGGTGCCGAGGCAGGACCAAGTATATCTTTGTTAAATCCCTGCGCGGACTGTTGCCGGACGTAATTCTGGATCGTCCCAAAAAAGGCTTTGGCGTGCCACTCAACCGGTGGTTCCGCGGCCCGCTTCGTCCATTGGTCCGAGAGCTTTTGTTGTCAGAAACTTGTCGCAAACGCGGCATCTTCGATGAAGCCTATCTGAGTCGCCTGATCGCCCGGCAGGAACAAGGGCGGCCGTTGGATCTCCACATCTGGACGTTGATGTCCTTCGAACTCTGGTGCCGGACCTTCCTCGATCGGAAGAGCTCATCGGCTGTTCCACTCATCAAGAAGTCAGCCATGGCTGCTGCGAGGCCTCCAGCTCACAAACGTCAGAGGGTGGCCAAATCCTTGCCATGATCCGATACAGCCAGAAGGACAAGATCATAATGGCTTTGAGTCGACCGACACTCCCCAAAATCGCGATGGTGGCGCCGAGCCTGAGCATTCTCGGCGGACAAGCCGTTCAAGCCAAGGTGGTAACGGATTATCTGAGGTCGGACGGCTATGACGTCGAATTAGTGCCGATCGACCCGCAGTTTCCGACCGGAGTCGGCTGGCTGAAGCGCCTGCCTTTCGTCCGGACCGTGATCAACGAAGGGCTTTACTTGCCCAGCCTCCGACGCCTCCGGCAGGCCGATGTCGTGCACATTTGTTCCGCCTCCTATTGGTCGTACCTCTTGGCCCCGGTTCCGGCAATACTCGCCGCACGTCACCTCAAAAAGCCGATCATCTTGAATTATCACAGCGGAGAAGCAGCCGACCATTTATCCAATTGGGGATCTCTCGTCCATCCCTGGTTGAAGATGGTCGACGAGATCGTGGTGCCGTCGGTGTTTCTGCGCGATATTTTCGCACGGCATGGATACCGAGCGGAGGTCATTCACAATGTCATCGATACGGGACGGTTTCGCTATCGCCGGCGCATCCCGCTTTTGCCGGCATTTCTGTCGGTGAGAAATTTCGAACCACATTACGGTGTCGAGAATACAATCATGGCCTTCGCACTGATCCGGACCGCTTTTCCCGGTGCGACGCTTACGATTGCCGGGCTAGGACCGCAAGAGCCGGAGCTCAAACACCTGACCGAGGCGCTGGCGCTGCGCAACGTCCGGTTCATCGGTCCGGTGGACCCGATGTCCATGCCCTCGCTGTACGAGGGCCATTCGATCTTTCTCAATTCATCCTTTGTGGACAATCAGCCCTTGTCGGTTCTGGAAGCGATGGCCTCTGGTATGCCGGTCGTGACCACCGGGGTGGGCGATATTCCGAACATGATTAAAGACGGAGTATCCGGGACCCTCATTCCCGTTGGGGACCCTGCCGCGATGGCGAAGGCCGCGACGCAGCTCCTACAACGCCCTGAGCGAGCCGTACTCATGGCTCAACGAGCGAAGGAGTCGCTCATGCGCTATGCGTGGTCAAGCGTCGGGTCGGCATGGGCTGCCATTTATCGTCGACTCTCCGACGCCACCTCCGCATTAAAGGCCGCGTAACGATGTGCGCCATAGCCGGAATCCTGAAATCTGATCAGCGAGAACGGGCGGAGCGCTCTCGTCTCGTGCGCATGGCAGAGGTGCAGCGCCATCGCGGTCCGGACGGAGCGGGTCTGTGGCTGGATGGTCCGGTAGGCCTCGCCCATCGGCGGCTGGCAATTATCGATGTCGCCGGCGGACACCAGCCGATGACCAATGAAGACGACAGCGCATGGATCGTCTTTAACGGAGAAATCTACAACCACGTGGCGCTCCGCGGAGAGATGAAACGAGCGGGACATCGCTATCGGACCAAGAGCGATACGGAAACCATCCTGCATCTCTATGAAGAGTACGGTTCCAACTGCGTCGATCGCTTACAGGGCATGTTTGCCTTCGCGATCTGGGACCGAAGGCAGCGTCGTTTGCTGCTGGCCCGCGATCGGCTCGGGATCAAGCCCCTCTATTATGCGTACACAGATCGTGAGTTGCTCTTTGCCTCCGAGATCAAGGGCATCGTCGCCTCGGGCGCCCTCAAAGTCGCGTTCAATGAGACAATTCTGCCGGAATTTTTGGCGAATCGCTATGTGGCGGGCACGGAAACCTTCTATCGAGGCATCAGCAAATTACTGCCCGGGCATCTGATGGAGTGGTCGGCGGACCGGGGACTGCGGATACAGCGCTATTGGCATCCTCCTCAAGAGCCCTCCGACAACGTACTGCCGCTGGCTGAGCAGGCCAATCAGTTGCGGATCAGCCTCCAACAGGCGGTACGCAGCCATCTCATGAGCGACGTGCCGCTCGGTCTTTTTCTCTCCGGCGGCCTGGATTCGAGCGGTCTCGCGGCTCTTATGGCTCCGATGATGCCGCAGCCGGTAAAGACCTTTGCGGTCGGCTTTGCCGAACGTGAGGCGAACGAGCTCCGGTATGCTCGGCTGGTCGCCCGGGCGATCGGCGCGGAGCACCACGAAGTCCTGGTCTCTCCTGAACAATTCATGCAGGCTTTGCCGAAGCTGATCTGGCACGAGGACGAGCCCATTGCCTTTCCATCGAGCGTGCCGCTGTATTTTGTGTCTCGTCTTGCGAGCCGTCATGTGAAGGTGGTTCTGACCGGCGAAGGCGCCGACGAACTGTTTCTCGGATACGATTATCGCTATCGGGTTACCGCCTGGAACGATCGCATCGGCCGTCTCTATTGGAATGCCATACCCCGCTTTCTGCGGCGACGGATCGCCGGCTCCCTGACGCGCCTACCGCTCCCGATACAACGTTATGCTTCCCGAACGGCGCTCGCCTACGAACCCGGCCCCCGCGGGCTATTCTTCGATAATTTTTCCGTCTTTCCGGAGTCGCTACAGCACTCGCTCCTTTGTGACCAGCGCGCGCTGATGGCTCACGATCCCTACGCAGAAGGCCTGCGTTACTGGAAAGAACATGGCGGCACATGGCTTGAGCGAATGAGCTATGCGGACGTAGTCACACATCTGGTGGAGTTGCTCATGAAACAAGATCAAATGAGCATGGCGGCGTCGCTCGAAAGCCGTGTGCCGTATCTGGACCATCAACTTGTCGAACAGGCGATGGAAATTCCTGGCGGCCAGAGATTGAGGGGTTGGCAGACGAAGGTGGTCTTGCGGCAGGCGTTGCGCGACCTTGTGCCGGCCGAGATCCTCACGAGATCCAAAATGGGTTTTCCGGTACCGTTCGGATCCTGGATGCGCGAAACATTCCGTTCAACCCTGGACGAGTATGTTCTGAGCCCCCGGGCGTTGGACCGCAAATTCTTTCGCCCGGAGACCTTGCATCGGATAGTGAACGAGCACCGCTGCGGCTTGCGTTCGCACGCAGATCGTCTCTGGCTCTTGGTCAACCTGGAATTGTGGCACCGGATGGCGATCGACGGCGAGGAACCTCAGTCCTTGGAAGAGCAGATGGAAACCGCGGAGGTGTCGGCATGAAGTCGGGAACGACCTGGACATCCTCGTACTCATCTACGAATTACCCGCCGACCGGTGGTTCGCACATAAAACGACTGCGATTGTTTCGATGAAAGACATTACGGGTACGATACGAAAACTCGCCGGCATGAAGCCTCCGGAATTGCGTGAGCGAGGACGGCAGGTTCTCCTGAAGTATGGCGAGCGGCTGTTCGGCTGGGAACAGGAAGAGATGAGCGACAAGGCCTTTCGACGGCGGCTTGTGCCATCGTTCGACTGTTTGCCGGTGGATACCGTTGCCGACAAAATCCTTGGCGAGATGAGGGGATCGGATTTCAGTCGCCGTCCCTTCATGCCGTTCTTCGGATCGCGGGAATTCGCAGCAGCGTCGCTCCGGCGACGATTTCCGCAGGAATGCAATGAATTGCTTCACAGGGCCGATTGGGCGATCGACGGTCGGTTCGATCTCCTGGGCCTGCTCGATCTGTCGTTTGGCACCCCCATCGATTGGCATCTCGAACCGACCTCCGGCAAGCGGACCGGAACCGATCATTGGAGTCGAATCGATTATCTTGACCCGGACGTAGCCGGTGACAAAAAAGTGACATGGGAACTCAATCGGCATGTCCATTTCGTGACACTCGGTCAGGCCTATCTTCTTACGAAGGACGAGCGGTACGCCGACGCCTTCGTGACCCAACTCATCGGTTGGCTAGACGCGAACCCGCCGCGGAGAGGCATCAACTGGGCGAGTAGTCTGGAAGTCTCGTTCCGGTCGATCGCCTGGCTCTGGGCATTACATTGCTTCGCGTGGTCTCCCAGGCTGACGCCCGCCATTATATGGAGAGTATTGAAGAGTCTGGTGCAGCATGGGGCCTATGTCGAGTCGTACCTGTCCTATTACTTTGCGCCGAATACCCATCTGACCGGAGAAGCCCTCGGACTGTTATACCTCGGAACGGCATTACCGTGGCTTACCACGGCTACGCGTTGGCGCGAATTGGGACTCGATATTCTTTTGGACCAGCTCCCGAAACAGGTTCAGTCGGACGGAGTCTACTTTGAACAGGCGTCCTACTATCACCGGTACACAACAGATTTTTATGTGCACGTCCTACTGCTGGCCCGGGCTAATGGCCTGTCGCTTCCTCCGGGGGTGAAGGACACAGTGGCTCAGTTGCTTGATCATCTGTTGTGGATCACGAGACCAGACGGCCTGAGCACCCTGTATGGCGATGAGGACGGCGGCCGATTGCTCACGTTACATCGTCGAGAAGCTGCGGATTTTCGCGACACCTTACAAATAGGCGCCGCGCTGTTCGGGAACGGAATGTGGAAATGGGCGGCGGGTCCAGCTGGCCCTGAATTGCTCTGGCTCCTGGGGCCGGAAGGGCTCGACGCGTACGATCGGCTGGAACCCATTGAACCGGACAGCATAGTTCGCCGCTTCGACAAGAGCGGTTTCGTCGTGTTGCGGGATGGATGGAAAGACAAATCGAGTTACCTTTTCGTGGACGCTGGTTCCCATGGCGGGATGAACTATGTACATGCCCACGCCGATGCCCTGTCGTTTGAGTATGCCGCGGCTGGCGTGACCTGGATCATTGACCCGGGGACCTACACCTATACGAAGGATGCGGCACTGCGGGATCATTTCAGAATGTCCTCGGCGCACAATACGCTGATTGTCGAAGGACTCTCTCAATCCCTGCCAGATGGCCCTTTTTCATGGGCTCAGGTAGCCGATACGACTCTGTGGCGGTTCGAGGTCACCGCTGACGCCGCCATGTGTAGGGGAGAACAGAACGGGTACGAACATCTGAACCCTCCTGTGCGGCATCAGCGCTCGTTTCATCTCCTCAAGAGGCCGAATTCTTTACCTGCGTATGTGTTGATTCAAGACCGCATCGCGACAACAGGACTCTATCAGTACCAGCTGCGGTTTCACCTCGCGTCCGATTGCAGGCCGGCGATGAAGGACGGACAGATGATCGTCGGCCATCGGAGCGGAGCGTCGCTCGCGGTGGGAATCTGGCTTGTCGATGCAGAAGGAGCGGCCACCCCGCTGCCGATCACGGTTGAAGAGGGATGGATTTCTCCCTGTTATGCCCGGCGCGAACCGGCGTCGGTCCTGGACTCAAACGCACAAGCCGAAGGCAGCTGTATGTTTGTGACGGTTCTCGCGACGAGCGAAACGGGAGCCGCCATAGACTTGGAAAGCTTGTCCCTCCTGAACATGGAACACAACCGCTGTGCGGCGGCGTGAGATAGCACGATAGCTGCCGGCCTCCTGCATGCATCTGCTCTGGCTCAAAACCGATCTCCTGCATCCCCTCGACAAAGGTGGCAAGATCCGCTCCTATCACATGTTGCGGGAGCTGAAGAAGCTCCATTACGTGACATATCTGGCGCTCGATGATGGAACCGCCGCGCCGGATGCTGCCGAACGGGCCGATGAATATTGTCATGAGCTGATCCGCGTACCGCATCGCACATCGGCAAAATTCTCATCCGCATTTTTTGCCGACCTCGCCAAGAATGTATGGTCGCCGCTTCCCTACGCGGTTCACAAGTACCAGTCATTGGAGTTCAGTCGACAGGTAGAGAGGGAGTACTTGAAGGCCGACGTAGTCGTCTGCGATTTCCTGTTTCCAAGCGTCAATCTGCCGGCCCGCCTCTCCCGGCCGTCCGTTTTGTTCCAGCACAATGTGGAAGCGCTCATTTGGCATCGGCACGCCGATATCCAGACGAACCGGATCGCCCGATTGTATTTCCGCGAACAATGGCGGCGCATGCAGACCTTTGAACGGACCGCTTGCCAAAAATTCGACGCCATCGTCACTGTCTCGGCGCAGGATCGCATCGTCATGGAACAGGAATACGGTGCCTCGCTCGTTCGGGATATTCCAACCGGGGTCGACACGAACTATTTTTGCCCTTCCCGTTCAGTCCAGACGGATCCCTACAATCTAGTTTTTAGCGGATCCATGGATTGGCTGCCGAACGACGATGCGATGAAATATTTCGCCCGAGCGATACTGCCACGGATCCGCGCTTCGTTACCCGGCGTCACGCTCACGATCGTCGGCCGGAACCCGTTGCCGGGTATTGAGGCGCTGAGCCGCGAGCACCCGTTCATTCGTGTGACCGGGCGGGTCGAAGACATCCGTTCGTACATTGAACGAGGGGCGGTGTATGTGATTCCGCTCAGACTCGGCGGAGGGACGAGGCTCAAAGTCTTCGAAGCGATGGGAATGGAAAGGCCCATCGTCTCGACTTCGATCGGCGTCGAAGGTCTGCCGGTTGTCGACGGCACGGACGTCATGATCGCAGACGAACCGCAGGCATTTGCAGATGCGGTGCTGCACCTGCTCCGCGATCGGGTTTGTGCCAGGAGAATTGGAACTGCTGCGGCGGCCAAAGTCCGGGCACAGTTCGGATGGAAGCCGGTAGCCGAGTCGTTTCTCAAGGCCTGCGATTTGGCGATCAAGAATGCAGGACAGCGGTGCCGGCAGTGTGAACTAAGTACGATCAGCACCGAGCCACGAGAACAATTCGATCATCAATCCTGAGCGCTCAGTTTCAAAGGGGAGACTAATATGCGTTTGAGTATCTTTGGACTCGGCTATGTCGGCTGTGTATCGTCCGCCTGCTTTTCAGACAGTGGCCATGAAGTGATCGGGGTGGATACGAATCCACTCAAAGTGGGGATCATCAACGAAGGCCGGGCGCCAATCGTAGAGCCAGGGGTCGATGATCTTATCGGACGGGCGGTGAAGGACAAACAGTTGCGGGCCACCATTGACCCGCTTGAAGCCGTGCAGGACACCGACATCTCACTCGTGTGTGTCGGTACGCCGGGACGACCTAACGGCGCTTTGGATTTATCATACGTGAAGGGAGCCTGTAAGCAGATTGGAACTGGGCTAGAAAAGAAGCGGCGCTTCCATGTCGTCGCGATTCGAAGCACGATGCTGCCCGGTACCATCGAGGATACGGTCGTGCCGACGCTCGAGGTGTATTCGGGCAAAACAGCCGGCCGTGATTTCGGAGTCGCCATTAATCCGGAGTTTCTCCGCGAGGGGACTGCGGTCGCCGATTTTTATCATCCGCCGTTCACGTTAATCGGGTCGGATGACGACGACAGCTCCGGCATGCTTCAACGGCTCTACGCCAATTTGGATGCGCCGGTCTTCACCATCGGCGTCAAAGAGGCGGAGATGGTGAAATATGTCTGCAATTGCTTCCACGCACTTAAAGTAAGTTTTGCCAACGAGGTGGGCGCTCTCTGCAAAGCCTTCAGCATCGACAGCCACCGTGTCATGGAGGTGTTCTGCAAGGATACGAAGCTCAACTTGTCGCCCTATTACTTGAAGCCTGGGTTCGCGTTCGGCGGGTCGTGTCTTCCCAAAGATCTGCGTGCCCTGACCTACCGGGCCAAAGGCGCCGACGTTGAAGTCGCCGTGCTCGATGCGATTCTCGCCAGCAATCGGAAACAGATCGAACGGGCCGTTGAAATGGTGCTCCGCACCGGTAAGAAACGCATCGGCGTCCTGGGTCTGAGTTTCAAAACGGGAACGGACGATCTTCGGGAAAGTCCGATGGTGACCTTGATCGAAACGCTTATTGGAAAAGGACTCACAGTGATGATTTTCGATCGGGAAGTCGAATTGGCCAGTCTGTTCGGCGCCAACAAGGACTACATCGAGCAGGAAATCCCGCACATTTCGTCACTGATGCGGCGCCGGCTCGACGAAGTGGTCGAGGAGTCGGAGGTCGTCGTCCTCACAAAACGTTCAGACGAGTATCGAGCGGCGTTGGAGCAGGGTAGTCGTCAACCCGTCATTATCGACTTGGCTCGCGTCATTGAAGGCAAGGGTTCCGATAATCGCTATCAGGGTATCGGATGGTAAGCACCGCTCAGTGCGCATGTCCGGCACGATTCGGTCTAGGTATGCTGAAAGCGCATTGTCGAGTTAATCGCCCTACCGCTGAGGAAATCCCATGATCCTTTATTCGATGATATGGAATAGCTGGCTGCTGCTCTTTATGGCGGGCCTCGTTGCATGCCAGTCGGCCACACAGGCACTCGCTCACCAAAATACCCTGTTGCCCGAGCCGCCACGAGAATTCGTGGACACGGCGCTTGCCCCATCGACAGGACAAACAATCCAAGTGAGAGAAGGCGACGATCTACAAGACGCGATCGATGTCGCCCAACCTGGAGACACGATCGTGTTGGAAGCCGGGGCGACCTTCAAAGGACCGTTCACGTTGCCCAACAAGAAAACCGGAACCGGATGGATTACGATCCGGACCAGCACGCTTGGCCGGGACTTTCCCGCTCCCGGGACGAGAGTCGGGCCTTCGCATGTCTCTCTGATGCCAAAGTTGATCTCCTGGAAAGGTGAAGGCGTGGTGCTGGCGGAGAGAGGAGCTCATCACTATCGGTTCATCGGGATCGAAGTGACCCCGTACGAGGGGACCTACCTCTACTCGCTGATGTGGTTCGGCACCAACAGAGAGCGTGGGCTCGACGAACTCCCGCATCATATCATCGTCGACCGTTGTTACATCCATGGAGATCCGAAAAAAGGATCGAGACGGGGCGTGGCCTTGAACGGACGCCATATCGCTGTCATCGATTCGCATATTTCCGATTTCAAAGAAGTAGCGGGGGATTCCCAGGCGCTTATGGGCTGGGGAGGTGCAGGACCCTTCAAAATCGTCAACAATTACCTTGAGGGTGCCGCGGAAAATGTAATCTTCGGTGGTGGTGACCCAGCAATCCGCGATCTCGTGCCGGCTGATATTGAGATCCGACACAACTATATGACTAAACCTCTGTCGTGGAAGCGAAGCGAGTCGAGCTACGATGGCAGCTCGTGGATGATCAAGAACCTTTTCGAGCTGAAGAACGCCCGTCGCGTGTTGGTCGAGGGGAACGTACTCGAATATAACTGGGAGGAATCGCAAAGCGGGTTTGCCGTGCTGTTTACGGTGCGCAATCAGGACGGCAAAGCTCCCTGGTCGGTGGTCGAGGACGTGCAGTTCACCAACAACATCATCCGCCATAGCGGCAGCGGTATCAATCTCTTGGGCCACGATGACAATCATTCGAGCCAGGAAACGAAACGGATTCTGATCAAGAACAATCTGTGGGAGGACATCGGCGGTGAGCGTTGGGGAGGCAGGGGTATCTTGTTTCAGATGCTGGATGGCACCTCGGATATCACGATTGAACGCAATACCGGCCTCCAAAAGGGCTACGTGCTTTTTTCAATGGGACGACCTCACCGGCGGTTCGTCTTCAGGAACAACATCGCGCCTCACAACGAGTATGGCATTTTTGGCAGAGATGTTGGCATAGGTACGCCCGCATTGCAGGTGTATTTCCCTGACGCGGTTGTGACAAACAATGTCCTCGCGGGCGGAGATGATCGGCGTTATCCGGAAGGAAATATCTTTCCCAAATCCATGGAGGCTGTTCCCTTCGTCGATAGAAAGGCGGGTCTGAATAGCCGGACGGATATGGGCGTCGATATGGTTGCTCTATGCGCCGCACTGAGTGAGGAGGCACGTAATCAGCCCAACTGCGCCGATTCAACATCGGTGAAGACTCATCAGAATGGGCATTCAACCAGGGACCAATAAAACCAACCAAATGGGGGCATTATGAGACTCGGCAAGCCGGTTGGCAACACGACCGAACCTAGCGCCAACATCGTCGAAGATCTCCCTGCGATGAAAAGATCTGGAGATTCCCCAATGGACGAATGGGAGCAAGCTGAGGCTCGCCGTAGCGCGCTAGAAGCCCAAACCATCGACGACGGATCGTTATTGCTGAACGAGGATAATGCGTCTCGCTATGTGGCTCCTGCTCAAGATACGGTGTTTCCTCTCGAATACGCGTTTCATCTCCTTGGCGATGTTCGTGGGAAACACCTTCTGGAATATGGATGCGGCTCCGGCGAGAACACCATCTTGCTTGCCCGCCGAGGACCGCGCATCCATGCTATCGATATTTCGTCTGACCTGATCAAGGTCGCGCATCGTCGTATGACTCTCAATGGCGTTATGAGTCCCGTGCAGTTTGAGGTAGCTTCCGCCTATGCTGTCTCCTGCCCGGACGAATCCATGGACATCGTATTCGCGATCATGATCCTCCATCACCTGGATCTTGCCGCCGCCGCCAGGGAGATAGCTCGCGTGCTACGTCCGGGCGGACGGGTCATCGTAAGCGAGCCTGTCATGAATTCAGCGACGCTGCGGGCCCTACGGAAGTGCATTCCCTATCGAGCGCCGGATTTGTCCCCCTTTGAGCGACAACTCACCTTTCGTGAGTTGGACGACTTTTCAGCTGGATTTCAAGTTCGTCGGGCCAGGAGTTTCGAGCTGCCGTGGCTGAGGGTGGCGTCCCACTTGCCTTTGCTTCGCCAAACTATGAAGCCTTGGTATCGGCTAGACCGATGGGTCCTCACACGGTTTCCGCAGCTGGAATCTATTGCAGGCGTTCGCGTGTTCGAGCTTCAGAAGCCTTGATCAGCCGCTCACCTATTCCATATTCCATGAACAGATAGTGATGTTTTGCTCGTCTTGGGAGGAGCACAGCAGTGGAATACATGACAACGGCCCAGGTAGCTCTCTTCGTCGCATTGGGACTGCTGCTGTACACCTATATCGGCTATCCGCTGCTATTGCTGATATTAAGCCGGTTCCGCGATGACGCGGCATCTGTCCACTGCGATTCTGCCTCGTGGCCGGATGTGAGCATCATCATTTCGGCACACAATGAAGAATCGGTCATCGGCCGGCGGATCGAAAATCTTTTGGAGCTGGATTATCCGCCCGACCGCCTTCAGATTCTGATTGGCTCAGATGGATCGACCGATCGTACCCGTGAGATCGTCCGGCTTCACCGAACAGGGAGGATTGCCTTCCACGATTTTCCCTTACAGCGGGGGAAGGCCAAGGTCCTCAACGACCTCGTCGCGCGGGCGAGGGGAGAGTACGTCGTTTTCACGGATGCCAATACCTTCTTCGACCAGCGCGCGCTGAAGGAGTTAATCCGGGGATTCCGGCTAGTCCCGTCAGCCTGCGCCGTCGTCGGACGGCTGGAATTCCGCACTGCGGAAGGCACAGTTAATCCGGACAGCCTGTATTGGCAATATGAAACGGCGGTGAAGAGACTCGAATCATGTTTCGGGACGGTTCTCGGCGCGAACGGCGCCATCTATGCGATCAAGCGTGCACACTTTCGACCGCTTCCACCCGGCACTATCGTCGACGACTTTCTCATTCCCATGCTCATGCGTTTGGAGCGAGGCGGTTCGGTCGTTTTCCATCCGACGGCCAAGGCCTGGGAAACGGTGCCGGAAACGGTGCGGGATGAATTTCGCCGCCGCGTGCGGATCGGAGCCGGTGACGTTCATGCACTCAGGCATACGTGGCGCCTCTTAATGCCGGGACAAGGGATGCTTGCGGTGAGTTATTGGTCACACAAAGTATTGCGCTGGACGGGACCCTGGCTGCTGATTGTGGCCTTCGCGTCAAATCTTTGGCTGGTGGATCGGCCTTGGGCACAGGCGCTATTGGGGGCGCAGGCCTCTGCCTATGCGCTAGGCTTTGTTTCGCCGCTGCTCCGGCCCGTGCCGTTGATCGGACGAACGGCGACAGCCGTCTGGTACTTCATGGTCTTGAATGTTGCGCTTCTGCTCGGGACAGTCAAGTACCTGGCCGGCCGCGCCGCGCCAGTGTGGCGAACGACTCCCCGGACAGCCGAAATCTTGCAGATGGTCCATGCGCACGAGGCCGCGCGAACACCCTATCGGGATCGAAAGAGGAAGGAGCGGCCCCTGGATCTTACAGTACTCTGAGGTTCGCGGGAGGGGCTGGTGGAGCGGTGCCTCCTCCACTGACAAGAAGTTGCGAGGGCACTTTGACGAGAAATGCGTCCATGCGGTTGCCGCCCAGATTTGTCGTCCAAATAAAATAATTGCCGGTGATGTCCAGATTCCCCTTGGGATATTTCGCGTACGCATCGCAGCAGCCCCCGGACGCGTTCAAATCTGTCATAACCGGAGCCACGATGAGTTGATCGTCTGAGTTATCGATCCGAAAGCAGGTGATTTCATTTTGCACGCTATAGTTCGTGTCGACGTTGCTGCCGCAGGCCCATTGCTGCGAGGATGGCACGTTAGGTTTGCTGTTCGTGTGTGAAATATGGTTGACCGCTGCGACATTCCAGTTCACGTTGTATTGAACCACCGGCCCTTGCACGATGGCCGGGTTGAATGACCAGAGAATTGAGGCGTTCGGCAAAGGATTGAAGTTGTCCGCGCCGACGGCGTAGCCGTATCCCATGTCCATATGCCCGAGCGTGCCATTCGGTCCAGTGATCCTCGTCTCCTGTCCCGTCTGGTTGTCGAAGATCCGCATCCCCTCATCGTTGGCCACGCCCAGGTCTTCAAGGCTGATCGTCCATCGGCCGCTCTTGTCTAAATTGCACTCGTCGAAGATTCCGACCTTCGGGTAATAACGAAACTGTGCGGTGACTTCTGAATACACGAGACATCCGAGAAATTCGCCTGTGCTGGTGACTTGCAATGTCGCACTATGGACGAGGTCGTCGTTGCTCGAATGCATCTGCCAGACATTGCGATCAGCTCCGAATTGTGCGGTGATGTCAAACACGGTCTCAAATTGCTGAGTGACGACATCGTAGCGCAACATTTTCGGGCCGTCATACAGATAGAGAACATTCTGGCGCGACGCGCTGAAATACCAGCCTTCGCCCGTGTAATTGAGGAACTTGCTGCCGGCGGGAAACAACGGACCGACTTTTGTAATGGCGTCGGTCGTCTTGTCGAGCTTGAAGAGCGTCGGGCCTGGGCCGCCCCGATTCGAAGCCAGTCCCAAAAAGATCAGCATTTCGTTGCTGTTTTGATGCGCGTTCGTGTTCCGCCAGTAGGAATACCCCACATACCAGACACAATCCGTTCCGCCGCAGTCTGAGGCATCTGTGATCCGCACCGCTTTCGTATTGTAAGGAGCAGGAAAGGTAAACATTCCCCGCTGCGTCGGGACAAATGACTGGATCTGAGCCGTACCGTACCGGCTGCGCACGGCGGTACCGTCTTTCTCCACCCACCCGCCCGGGAAGGAGTTTGTCGTTTGGCCGACGGCGCCGGAGGCTGTGGCGATAAGACATACCATGAACAAGAGAAGCAGCCATCGTCCACCGGTCGACATATCAATCCTCCCATTGTCCAGTGAGGGTGGAGTGCCGTTTTGACGCCCAATCTCAGACTCACTGACAACGGTAGCATTCCCGGACGAACAGAACGGCAAGGCTGGTAAACATGGGGTGTAGGGAAAGAAAACATTGGGTAAGAAAAGCGTAAAAAGTGATGGGGACACGGCGATGACGTTCGCCGAACTGCGCGCGCTGTGGAGAGCCGAATTGTACCGGCATACCGGACAAATCTCCTGGCGACAGCTCCTTAAGCACGTAGTGTTTTCTGATGGAGGGGAGTGCTTTAGTGATGGGGTCAAGTATATGTTCTATCTCCGCCTGTGCCGGTATTTGAAATGGAAACAGCCGAGGGTGATCTATTGGCCGCTTTACCGGATCAGCATCGGGATATTTACGCAGTACAAGTACAAGTTCGGCTGCTCGATTCCTCATACGACCGCGATCGGACGCGGGTTATATATCGGCCACATTCGTGACATCGTGATCAACGAGCGTACAGTCATCGGTGACAATTGCAACATCAGTCAGGGCGTGACGATCGGGGAGGCGAATCGAGGGCGGCATAAAGGCACGCCCGTCATCGGTCACCATGTGTATATCGGACCGGGCGCCAAAATCGTGGGGGCGGTACGGGTCGGCGATTATGCGGCCATCGGCGCCAACTGTGTCGTGATCGATGACGTCCCGGATTATGCGGTTGTGGTGGGAGTGCCGGCGAGGGTGATTTCGTATGATGGATCGGCCGGATATGTCACCCTCACGGATTATGACAGGAGAGAAGGGCACAGCGGCCTGACGCGAGCTGTCCGAGAGCATCAGGTGGACCTGGAGTCGGGAATTGAAGAGTCTCCTGATGCATCCGAGACGTGGTCAGCCCACGTTGCTCATGGTGAAGTAGGGGTTCTGAAGACAATGAAGGAGGGCTGATCATGGAGATTGCCGAGGCAGAGTCTTGTGATCCGGCGCAGGAACATATTGAGGAAGTGCAGCAGGGCAAGCGATTCGAATTCGGGAAAAATTGGAGCAAGTTCCTTGACCACCTGAGCGAAGAGCATATTATCACGGCGGAAACATCGCTTCGTTCGATGCTGGAACTTCCCAATTTGGCTGGCATGCGTTTCTTGGATGTCGGATCGGGAAGCGGGTTGTTCAGTTTAGCCGCTCGTCGGCTGGGAGCGCAGGTGCATTCATTTGATTATGATCCCCAATCGGTTGCCTGTACGAAGGAGCTTCGCCGTCGATACTTTGGGAATGATCCGCAGTGGCGGGTCGAGCAGCAGTCCGTGCTGGATAAGGATTATATGGCCTCCATCGGTGTATTCGATGTGGTGTATTCTTGGGGCGTCCTTCATCATACTGGCCAGATGTGGCAGGCGCTGGAATATGTGCAGCGCCCGGTGGCCAGTGGAGGCCTGCTTTTTATCGCGATTTACAATGATATGGGATCTCAAAGTGTGCGCTGGCGGCGCGTTAAGCAGGTCTACAACAAATTGCCCCCTGTTCTTCGGATACCATACACGGTCATCTGCGCTTCACAATTGGAGATAAAGGCTTTACTGAGTTCAGTCGCAAATGGACGTCCGAGGGATTATTTTAAACGGTGGGGACCCATTCATTATCGAGGGATGGGTCATTGGCGCGACCTTGTGGATTGGATCGGTGGATATCCCTACGAGGCGGCCAAACCGGATGAGATTTTTGAATACTTTAGGAACCAGGGATTCGGACTTCGTCGATTAAAATGCGGAAGCGGAATGGGATGCAACGAATTCGTGTTTAAACGAGACAAGTGATCGCGAATAAGGGGAGAACCACCCGGCGGGTCATCCCGAGCAGGGATATTATTCCGGCAGCGCCGGATCCAAACGGTATCCCACATTGCGCACGGTGAAGATCCGGCGGCCTTCCGGTCCCAGCTTGTTGCGAAGGCTGCGGATATGCACGTCGATAGTGCGCGACTGCAAGTCCGCATCTTTGCTTGCCCCCCACACTGATTCGAAGAGCGCATCTCGGCTGAGCACTCGTCCGTTGGTCATCAACAACGCCCGCAGCAGACTAAATTCCTTTGAGGTCAAGTGAATCGGCTTGCCCCGGAGCGTGACCTGATACCGGTCTAATTCCATCTCCAACCCGCCTACCTTCAATACTCGCGCCGGATCGGTCGGAGCGGACCGGCGAAGACGATTCTTCACCCGGGCGATCAGTTCGTTGGCTTGAAACGGTTTGGTCACATAGTCGTCCGCACCGATCTCCAGTCCGATGACCTTATCGCGTTCTTCATCCTTGCCGCTGAGCACGATGACGGGCAGATGAGCGGTGATCGGATCCTGCCTGACGCGGCGGAGCACCTCCAGTCCATCCAGTCCGGGCAAGATCAAATCCAGGAGCATGAGATCCGGCTTCTCGCGGCGAACCGCTTCCAGCGCTTCCAGCCCGTCCTGTGCGACTGCGACTTCGAATCCTTCCCGTTCGAGCAGCGTTCGCAGCAGATCGACGACGCTGTCCATGTCTTCGACGACTAAGATCTTTGCCATGGCGGACCTGGAAGGTTTACGGTTCGATCAACCGGCGGCGGATGGAATACCTCACAAGACTGGCGGTGTCATGGAGATCCAGTTTGTCCATAATACGATGCCGGTGAGATTCCGCCGTCTTGACGCTCACTCCCAGCAGGCCCGCCACTTTCTTGGTCGTCATGCCTTGAGCGACCAATTGCAGCACTTCGCGTTCTCGGGTCGTCAACGGGTCGGACGGTATGTCACTTTTCGCCAAAAAGGCGTGAATCACCGTCTGGGAAATACCCGGGCTGAGATAGAACGACCCTTTCGAAACGTCCCGAATCGCATGCACGACTTCCGTGACCGGCTGCGTTTTGAGCAAATAGCCTTTGACACCGACCTTCAGAGCCTCAAGCACGAACGCGTCGTCCGTGTGCATCGTCAGCAAGAGCGATTTGGTTTGAGGCGAGACCCGTCGGATTTCCCGAACCACGTCCAACCCATTCAGCAACGGCATCATCACATCGACCACCGCCACGTCCGGCTGTATCTCCTCGGCCAGACGGACCGCTTCGCGTCCATCACCGGCCTCGCCGACGACTGTGACGCCGTAGGTCTCGATCAAAGCCTTGACTCCCTGCCGCAGCAAAATGTGGTCGTCTGCGAGCAGCAGGCGGCAGGATCCTAGGGAAGGGTTGGGCTCGGCAATTGGCGAGTGCACCTCGCGGCGGTTCATTCGTGACGGCATGATGACCGGTGTTGAACTGCGAGAAATCACGGTGACTCCTTTCTTGCGGGGCGTAAACACTGCGACTCAACAGAAAACAGCGCTATTCATTCATCGCCACACAGGTAACGCCGGGGGTGGGCGCGGCCCTTGTTCGTCCCCCATGCAGACAATGTGTCACATTGATATCCCAACGGCACCTAGGGATCCGCCTAGTTGGATCGCTTAGAAAAGATTACTAGAGTGGGTCATCCAGGGAGGAGTTCCATGGCGACCGTTCCAATGCTGGCAGTGTGTTGTGTCTGTAAGCAGGTTGCCGAATCTGGTTCGCCCTCCTTGCATTGGACGTCAATGTCAGCCTACCTGAGTCGTCATCATCTCCAAACGGTCGATGTACGATTGAGTCACACCTACTGTCCTGCTTGTTACGAACGGCAAGCCCGAGCCTGGTCTATTCCGCGGAAAATCCGGCCCACCCGATCAGCCCGTGTCGGTCGATAGCGTACTCAGTCTTCAACGCTCAATCTTTTCCTGCTCATGACATTTGCTACGCAGTCGTGCCAGGGAGTCTCTGGTGGATTAAGCCGCTCGACCCATCGGAGGTTGGGAAGCCTGCGTCCCCGCGAAGGCACCGTAAAGCGTCGGCAACACGATCAGCGTCAGCAGCGTTGAACTGACCAGGCCGCCAATCACGACCACGGCCAGAGGTCGCTGGACTTCCGAGCCGATGCCATGCGAAAGGGCCAGCGGGACCAGGCCTAACATGGCGACCAGCGCGGTCATGAGCACCGGCCGCAATCGAAGGAGGCAGCCACGCGCGATGGCTGTTTCATTCGGTAGGCCTTCCGCGCGCAGTTGGTTGATGTAGGACACCAACACGATACCGTTCAGCACGGCGACGCCGAACAGATTGATGAAGCCGACCGATGCCGGCACACTCAGGTATTCGCCGGTCAGCCAGAGCGCCACGATGCCGCCGATTAACGCAAAAGGCAGATTTAAAATGATCAGGGCGGCATGCCGGACGGAGTGGAAGGACGCGAACAAGAGCAAAAAGATCACCCCAATCGTTATCGGGACAATAATTTTCAAACGGGCCATAGCGCGTTGCATGTTTTCGAACGACCCGCCCCAAACCAGATGATAGCCGGTCGGTATCTCCACCTGCCGGGCAATCTTTGCTTGAGCCTCTCCTACAATACTTTCAATATCGCGACCCAACGTGTTGAAACCAATATAGATTCGTCGTTGCAGCCCCTCGCGACTGATCAGCGCCGGTCCCTCCCTGAGTTCGATTCTCGCCAGCTCGCCCAGCGGAATGAGAGCCCCGGAAGAGGTCGTCAGTAGAATGTTACCGATTGTCTCGACGCTGTCTCGATAGGTTTTGGGATAGCGGAGAATCAGGTCAAAGCGCTTCTGACCTTCGTAGACCCGCGTAGCCGCTTCTGCCCCGATCGCCGTCGAAATGATTTCCCTAATGTGCGCGACGTTGATGCCGTAACGGGCGATCTTGCTCCGGTCGATATCGATGGTGAGATAGGCTTGCCCGAACAGTTGTTCGACGCGCACATCTTTCACGCCGGAGATTCCCGCCATGATCGTCTGGATCTGCTCTGCCGTTTTGCGTAGTTGGTCGAGGTCTTCTCCAATGACTTTGACCGTTGCTTCCGAACGGACGCCGGACAATAATTCATCCACCCGCTGTTGGATCGGCTGGCTCAGCAGAAAATTTGCTCCTGGCACCCGCTCGATGCGCCGACGAATCGCGTCGTCCAGTTCCGGCTTCGTGCGCGCGGTGGTCCATTCCTCCACCGGCATGAGCGAAACGACTGGATCGCTCGCATTGGGCTCTTGAGGATCGTTCCCCAATTCCGAACGCCCGATTTTAGACACGACCATACGGACTTCCGGAAACTCCAACACAGCGCGCTGCATTTCCATTTCGATCTCGATCGATTTGTCCAGCGAGATGCTCGGCAGCCGGATGGTTTGCGGCGTGATCGCCCCTTCGTTCAGGATGGGAATGAACTCGCCGCCGAGAAACGGGAAGAGCGCCAGACTCAACCCCAGCATGATGACCGCCGCCGTGAGGACCAGCCGGCGATGCTGCAACGACCACAGAAGCGCCGGCGTATAGAGCCGTTTGATTCGCCGCAAAAGCCAGGTATCCTCGTCGCCGCCGCCTCTCAGTGCCAGGGAACAGAGCGCCGGAGACAAAGTGAGCGACAACAAAAGCGATACCAGTAACGCGATCATGATCGTATAGGCCAGCGGCTTGAACATCTTGCCTTCCATGCCTTGCAGCGACAGGATTGGGAGAAATACCAGGATGATGATGAGAATGCCGAACAGCACCGGTTGAGCGACTTCCTTCGTGGCCTGCAGCACCAGGGCCCTGCGAGTCGACGGTCCGGCCGCTCGTTCGGTCAGATGACGGTAGACGTTTTCCACAACCACCACCGATCCATCCACCATCATCCCGACGGCAATGACCAGTCCGCCTAGTGACATGAGGTTGGCCGTCAATCCGAACCGGTCCATGACGATGAACGTCGCCAGCGGCGCTACCACAAGCGTGGCAGTGACGATCAGTGCGCTCCGGACATTTCCGAGAAACAGAAAGAGCACGAGAATGACAAGCACGATCCCCTCGAGCAAAGCCTTGTACACAGTGCGCAATGCGGCGACGATCAATTCGAGACGATCGTAAAAGGGCACGATACGGAGGCCGTCGGGAAGGATTTTCTTCTCGTGGATTTCCTCCACCTTGTGCTTGACGGCTTGAACCACTTCCCGGGCATTGCCGCCGCGCAGCATGAGGACGATGCCCGCCACGACCTCGCGCTCACCGTTCAATACAGCCGCGCCGTGACGTACGGCATGGCCGATCTGCACGTCCGCCACATCGCGCACAAAGACCGGTGTGCCGCGAGCCTCCTTCACCACGATATTCTCGATGTCTTGTAATGTTTTGATGAGGCCGATGCCGCGGACGATGTACTTTTCTGGGCCTTTTTCCAGGATATTGCCGCCGGCATTGGCATTGTTGTTCGCAACGGCGGTGAAGACATCGTGAAGGGCCAGGTCGTACTTTCGCAGTAGCCCCGGATCCACCATGACCTGATACTGCTTGACGAAGCCGCCGATTGAATTGACGTCGACGACGTCCGGCAATCCCTTGAGCAGTGGACGGATCACCCAATCTTCGAGCGTCCGCCTCTCCATTAGCTCCGTTTCGGTCATCGGGTACTCCGGCTCGTTGTCATGCGGGCCTTCCAGATAGAATTGGAAGACTTCACCCAGGCCAGGCGAGTTCGGTACCAACTGAGACCGGGCGCCCGGCGGCAGACTATCCTGGACTTCCAGGACACGCTCCAACACCACTTGCCGCGCCAGATAAATATCCATGTCGTCGCGGAACACGACGGTGATCATCGACAGTCCCACCTTGGATAAGGAGCGGATATCGGTGAGACCGGGCGCGCCGGTCAATTGCAGTTCTAAAGGAAACGTCACGAATCGTTCGATTTCGGCCGGGGAGAGCCCCTGCGCTTCGGTGACGACCTGGACGAGAACGGTGGTCACGTCGGGAAAGGCATCGATGGCGATGGTGCGGAAGGAATAGACGCCGCCGGCCGCCATAAGACAGGCGAGGGCAACGACCAGCACCCGCTGGCGAAGCGCCAATTCAAGAAAGGAAGTCATGAGGCGTGAGAAATGAAGCCTGAAACGTACGGCGAGGTGTGATAAGAGGTTGAAGGTCCATCAAGCCAACCGATGTTTAGATCTGATCAGAGAGAAGTTCCGACTTCAACACATATGCTCCCTTGACCACGACAGGGTCCCCTTCCTGAAGCCCGGCGAGCACCTTCACTGCGTCCCCGTTGCTTTCGCCGAGCCGTACGTCTCTCGCTTCGAAGGTGCGGGGGTCGCGCTGCACAAAGACGAACCGCCGGTCTCGCTCGCGCTGCACGGCCGTCTCTGGCACCATCAGCACGCCCGGTTCAGACACTGAATGGACGCGGATGGTGGCATACATTTCCGGTTTCAGCTTTCGATGAGGATTGGGCAACTCCAAGCGCAGGTTCATCGTGCGGGTAGCGGCATCGAGCACGTCGCCCACGTAAGTGACCTTGCCGTGAAAGACTTCATTGGGATACGCCGTCAGCAGCACTTCGACGAGTTGCTCCACCCCGGATGCATCGGATGCGCCGCTATCCGCGCGAATAAAGGGAATATCCTTTTCGGGGATATTGGCCAGCACCCAGACCTTCGACAGGTCGGCAACCGTGAACAGCTTGTCGGTTACCTCCACCACCTCGCCTTTTGTCAGATTTCGTGCGATCACGCGACCATCGAAAGGGGCAGTGATAGGGACATACGACAGAATCTTCTGTTCATCAGTCAACCGAGTGATCTGCTCTTCACTCATCCCCAGCAGGCGCAGGCGATCTTCCGTCTCGCGCCTCTCGGCACGGAGACTCAGCATCTCGCCCTGCCGCCGCTGGGATTCAGCGAGGCCGATCACCTTTTCCCGCAACAACATTTTGGCGCGCTCGTAGGCTCGCTCGGCGACATAGAGTTTCGCGCCCGCTTTGAGGTAGGCCGATTGCGCCATGCCGAGGTCGCTGCTGTACAGCATGGCCAGCAGATCTCCGGCCTTCACCTGTTGGCCGAGGTCGGCATAGACGTCCACGACCCGACCCCTCACCAGCGCCGTGATGTCGGCGGTTGTATGATGATCCGGTACGACCGTCGCCGGAAAATCACGGTGCACCTTAAACTCGCCGCGGACAGCAGGTCGCACCACGATGTCTCCACTCCTAATCTCCTCCGGCGTGAGCATGACAATGCCAGTCTCCAGAGGCTTCCCCACCGTTTTCTCGACCGCCGATTCTTCCGCAGCGCTGTTGCAGCCCACTGTCAGAATCAGCAGGGCCATGCAGCTGATGAGAGAGTGAAGGTAGCATCTCGAGTTCTCAAACATCGTTTTCACAAGAGCCCTCCGACCGCCCGTTCCAAGCGGGCCAGCGCGACGGATAACTCGTAGCGGGCCTGCGCATAATCGAACAAAATCTGCCGCTGGACCCGCTGCGCGTCTAACACGTCAAGAAGGCTGGCGGCACCCTGCTGGAAGCTGAATTTGGCGATCCTCAGTGCCTCCTCCGCCTGCCGGAGCAATCCCTTCTCCAATACCTCAATCAATTTGGCGGTGGTCTGGGCCTCTTGATAGTGCTGATTGATTTGTCTCAACAGCTCGTTGCGCATCCGCAGCAATTCCGCTTCTTCTTTTCGCTTCACGCCCAGCGAACCGGCAATTTCTCCCTGCCGCTGGTACCAAATCGGTGTCGGGACGCTGACTCCAACATCGAAGCCTTCGCGACCATATTCCCTTGTATAGCTCGTGTTAAAGTTTACGTTTGGTACACGAGCCTGGCGTTCGAATTCGACGGTCCGGTCCGCTTGTTCTATCGACCGAGCTAGGCGCTGAATGGAGGGGTGCTCTTCCATCGCCCGCGTCGTTAGACGGTCAAGGGCCAGTCCAACTGGATAGACCAGAAATTCGCCGGTGACATCGAAGCTAGGACCCAGTGCGCCGCCGGTCAATGTAGAAAGGATAACGCGATTGACGCGTACAGTATTTTCCGATCGTGTGACCGCCTGATTCGCCTTCAACACCTCCACTTCCGCCTTGATCAATTCGAACTGGGGCGCTTCGCCGAGCCGTACCCGTACGCCGACGATGCGGCGCACGTCTTCGACAGTTCCCAAATTGTTCTTCGCCAGTTCGAAGTCTCGAAGCGCTAGCAGCAGATCGTAAAAAGCGACTTTCACGTCCGTCGTGAGATTCAACCGGGTTTCGATCAGTCCGACAGACGCGCCGGCCAGCCCTGCGTCCGCGGCACTTTGCCGGGCAGCTCGTTTGGCCGGCCATTCAATCGGCTGACTGAAACCAGCCATGTACTCGGTGGCCGATCTGGGGATCTCGGCTGTGAGCGGACCGGCGTCTTTCAAAAACCCGCGTCCGCCGTCGCCTTTAATCGTCGGATTGGGGTAGGCACCGGCTGCCGTGCGCTGACCAGTATTCTGATCAATGACAGCCCTTGCACCCGCGACGACAGGATTTTGTTCGATTGCCAGCCCGATGATATCGGGAAGCGTGTAGGTCTTGAGACTGGGCTCCGCCCACGCGACTTGAAATAAGAGGACCGTCAAACCATTGAGCATGACCAGGGGTGACCAGAGTCTCATAGCAAGCCTCCCTTGTGTCCCACAATCGGAAGCACAGGTGCAGACGAGATGCGCAAAAATGAACGGTTGTCGCGAGGCTAGGAGAGTGTAGGAGGTCGAAACAAATCCGAGTCGAAGGCTTTCCGAGGGCAGGAGCAACTGTCGGCGAACGAGGATCGCATGCTGGGGAGTATGTGAAATCCGGTGACCTGAGCAATAGTAATTTCCGACTCGGCTTCTCCTTGATTCCCATCTGTCTCGGTCTGTCCGTCCGTTCCCCCCGGGATGTGGCCACGCGCATCAAGCGGGAGGTTGGACCATTCGACCAGGCGGTCAGCACACGCCGTTCCCACAAACTGAACGGTGAACAGGACCACCAGAACGATAAGAAAAAGCTGTTTGAATCTTCGAACCATTACCCCTTGCCCCTCGTGAAGTCATTCACCGTACCATGATGACTGCCATCGTTGCAATTCCGGTCTTCTTTCATCAGCTCAATCGACCTAACGGCGAGGTCATCCGTGAATGAAGTCGCAGGACAAAAGGCAGTTAGATTAAATACATCCCATGTTGCATGAAGTTGCAACACTGGGGGTATCCCCAGTCGCCATTCACCTAGGCTGTCGATATATAGTTTGGGGCCACGGCGGGAAATAACTACCTCATCCCGAGCGCGAGTGGATCTATGTCTCCGTCCAAATTCAGGGTTTTTCACAGGAGCAGCGGATATCGGCACAGTCTAACTTTTGCGAGCCTATACACGAGCCCTGCCCGCCGCCGAACGATGGCCTTTGTGGAAAGGGCGAACCGTCGCAGCAAAAAGGCGAGCAGAGAATCGTGTAGAAGGGGCGGGCTCGGATCGTCGGCCGCTCTTCAAGCTGGATACAGGTCGTCACTCGATCACGGGGCGCGGATAGGACCAGTCACATTAACTAATCACTCATCGGAGAGCGGGGGCAGACAATGACCAATCAGGAGAGCACAACTCAAGCGAGCGAATCACAAGAGTCGTCGCGCAGCAAGAGCGGCAAGCGCAAAGCGATTTTCAAGAGGAGTAAACCGGAAGAGTCTTCTGAAGATCCGCCCAAGTCCGCCGGCGCTTCGGATGACCAAAACCTAAGGGAAGCATCTGAGCTCATGCCGAACGGCGAACGAGATCCGCAGATGGTCGTAAGAATTCAGGAACGTGCCTATTGGCTCTTCCAAGCCGGCGGGTTCAAGCATGGCCACGATCTCGAACATTGGCTCGAAGCGGAAAGACAAGTCGCCGCGTCTTCCGATCCGATGGCGGCCTGACGGCTATATAGATAGAACGGGTTCCGGCATAGGACCTAATTCGTTCGGAACGGGTTCGCGCAGTAAGGGCGGCGCCTGCAAGCACACGCGTCCCTCGCGGAGCACGAGTTGAAGATCGCAATGCCGCAATGTGTTCGTGCGGTGCGCGATCATAAAGGTGGTGCGGCCTGCGGTCAGCCGCTCCATCACCTGGATCAGATCCATTTCCGTTCTCGCGTCTAGCGCGCTGGTCGGTTCATCCAGGATCACGATGGGGGCATTGCGCAAAAACGCGCGGGCCAACGCAATTCGTTGGCGTTCTCCTCCGGACAAACGTGAACCTCGCTCTCCCACTGGAGTGTTATATCCCTGCGGCATCGATTTGATGAAACGATCGGCATGCGCTGCCTCGGCTGCGGCCTCGATCTGCTCGGCGGTCGCCTGTAAGTTTCCATAGCGGATGTTCTCCGCGATGCTCGTTGAGAACAGCTGTGGATCTTGCGGCACGATGGCAAACTGATTGCGCAGGTCCGTCAAACGATAGTCGCGCACATCGCGACCGTCGAGCAGCACGGCGCCTGCGCTCGGATCCAGGAAGCGGGTCAGCAGATTGACCAGCGTGGATTTACCGGCGCCGCTGGGCCCAACGATGCCCACTCTAGTGCCGGCCGGGATATGAAACGAGACGTCCCTGAGCACGGCCGGGGCAGACGGATAGGCGAAGGACACGCCGCGAAATGCCACATGTCCTTGTGCCTTTACAAGAGGAAGCGAGCTGGGTTTATCGATGATCACAGGAGGAGTTTCAAGGATGGCGAGCGCCCGCCGAAACCCCACGAGGTGAGATTGTAGCTCAGCCAGCTTTTTCGCGGCGGTTTCCAGCGGACCTGCAAGCTGCGCCATATAGGCCATGAGTAACAGCAAGTCTCCTATCGACAAGCGGCCTGACTTCACATGGTTGATGCCGACGAACAACGCAATCGCAGTGCCGATTGTCACGGTCATCCCGAACTTGAAATCGAATCCACCGCTGATGGAGGCGAGAGCATTGTGTTGCCTGACCCAGTTCATCGCGTGGCGCAGAAAGCGTTGCTGTTCGTGCTCTTCGCGGCCGAATGCTTTGACGAGACGGGATGCGCCAAACACTTCCTGCGCACAGGTCACCGTGGCGGTTTCGATAGACTTGATGTCGGACCATTGTCGTCGAAGACGGCGGCCGCAGCGGTGTGTGAGCCAATACAAGATCGGGAGCATTGCCAGACCGACCAGCGCGAATTCCCGGTCAATGACGAGCATCAAGGTGGCCAGCCCGGCCAGCAGACAGCAGGCCCGTAAAAATGGCAGCAACGCGTCGATTGGAATTTGCTTCACCGAGGCGGCGTCATGTTGGATGCGGTAGACGGAATCGGTCGGACCATGGGCTTCATGGTACGACCAGCAGATCCGCTGAAGATGCTCGAACAGCTGGCTGCGAAAGGCATAGATCAGCCGTTCTCCGGTGTATGACGAAAGGATCCAGAGCACCATCGTCTGAAGGTGAATGCACAGCGCGATGCCGATGTATGCGGCAGAGACGACAATCATCAAAGCCGCCGTCGAGGAACGTACGTCCGATGGAACCCAGGCCTGTAGTAGGGGCGGGAGCGGGCGCGTGCCGACGACGCTATCAATCGCCAAGGTAAGCGGCAACGGCGTCAGGAGGTTCAACGGAATCGACAGCAGCAGCACGAAGCAGAGACAAGCTAATTGCCACCTGAATGGAGCGATGACGCTCCACGTGTGACGTAGAAGACTGAAGGTGGAGCGGCGGTTCTCCACGGGATGAATCTGATTCGGTGATGACATGAATTGGTTCGGTTCGGTCGACGATGATTGACGGTGCATCCTAATCGGCGAGATGAGAAGGCGCAATCGAAGTAGGAAAACACGAAGTAAAAATGATGTAAATGTTTTGAAACGATTCTCGCCAGGGTCCATAGCGGCCCCGAATATGGCGGACATTCTGTCCTGGTAGGGGGACATGCTGTCGCCGAAATCCGCCCCTGCGGCATTCTGGCCCGGCTACCCGATGAAAAATTTCTTGAAATTGCTTAGAGATGGGGCTTCAACAGCGGTCCACAGATTGCACTCCATGAAAGAACGTGCCGAGAGAATCGGTTTGTACAATCATTTCTTTACCCAAAAAGGAGGGGTGCCAATGCGCAATGGAGAATACGAGTACTACGAAGAGGATGCCATGGGTTGGTCGGCCTTCGTCGCCGGCGCCCTCATCGGTGCCGGAGTGGCTTTGCTCTTTGCGCCGCAAACGGGAACCGAGTTGCGGGGCATGCTGCGGAATTATGCGTCGCGGGCGAAAGACGAAGCGATGGAACGAGGCAGAGCAGCCTGGGATACCGCGGTGGAACGAGGCAGAGAGTATTACGACAAGGGCCAGGAAGCCGTACAAGAGGCCGGTCGCTCTGCCAGGGAATATGCACAGACCGGAAAAGACGCGCTTCGCGGCGAGGGAAGAGAGCATCGCTCCTGACCCAACGACAGAGGCTCGCGGGGCTCCATGGTACGGTTCATCGTAGCGTTGTTGACCGCCGTTGTGCTTGCCGGGTGTGAATCGACCGACAGGCAGGGGGCGCAACAGGCCATAAGCGACGCGTCGATTTCAGCTGCGGTGCAGGCCAAACTCACCGGTGACCGGACTTCCAACTTCACCCTGGTGAAGGTCGCAAGCGATCGTGGCGTCGTGATTCTCAGTGGCGTAGTGGCTTCTGCTCAGCAGCGAAGGAGAGCGGAGGAATTGTCGCGCCAAGTGAAAGGCGTTACGAGCGTGAACAATACTCTCCGAATCCAAGATGAACCGATGAACACCGGAAAGTTAAGCGAGTGAGCGAGGGTCGCGAACTCTGGGATGCCGTCATTGTCGGCGAGGTTGAGCGGGATTGTCTGTGGCAGTCTATCTCGAACGGAGCCGCAGGCGCACACTGCTGCTCGACGCGGGACACAGCATGACCATCTGGGAATCGGTCGTCGAGAATTGTCTGGGATTTCCGGACGGATTGAGCGGCCAGTCGCTGTTGGATCGCGGCAGGGCACACGTCCGTCGATTCGGCCCCTACATAAGATCCCGCCCGGCGGAGATGATCATCGCGGCCGGGCAAGGTGCGACGGCGGGACAAGCAATCGATCGCGATTTGTTCGATGAAAGTTTGCAGTGCCACAGGCTTCCGCGGATCGGGACCAACGAGGCCTGGGTAGCCGGAGCGTCGAGTGAAATGGAAGGGTGGCGGTGAAGGAACGGGAAGCAGGGACTGTGCGGGTAGCTGCCGTGGGCGACTTACATTGTCCCCGCACGTCGACCGAGGACCTGCGTATTCTGTTCCATGACCTTTCGGATGAAGCGGACGTGCTGCTCCTTTGCGGGGATTTGACGGACTACGGCAAGCCGGATGAAGCCCGGCTGTTGATGGATCAGTTGGCTCATGTCCGGCCGTTGCCGATTCTGGCGGTCCTGGGTAATCACGAGTATGAGTGCGGGAAGCAGGAGGAGGTCGCGCGCATTTTTGCCGATGGGGGGGTCACGGTGCTGGATGGAACCGTGGTGGAAGTGCTGGGGATCGGATTCGCCGGCGTTAAAGGTTTTTGCGGCGGATTCGGAGAACGGGCGCTGCAACCGTGGGGAGAGTCGGCATTGAAGCAGTTTGCCCGTGAGTCGGTTGAGGAAACGGTGAAGCTGGAGTCTGCGCTTGCCAAGCTCCGCACGCGGTCAAAGGTGGTGCTGATGCACTATGCGCCGATTCTCGAAACGGTCCGCGGAGAACCCGCGGAGATTTTTCCCTTCCTGGGGTCGAGCCGCTTGGAAGAACCGGTCAATCGCTACGCTGCAACCGCCTTGTTCCATGGGCATGCGCACAACGGCACGCTCGAAGGCAAGACCTTCGGAGGAACGCCGGTGTACAACGTGGCCTTGCCGCTGTTGCGGAAAGAGTTTTCCGGCCGCCGCGCCGTCCGGTTCGTCGATTTGCCGTCCGTTTCTGCGGCGGTCGGTTCGTCGTGAGGGACGTGATGCAATCAAACGGGGTACCCGAAGATCCTGCGCATGAAGTCTATCACGAGGGGTTGACGTGCCTGCGGAACGCTGGCATTCCCTTTCTGGTCGGTGGGGCATTCGGACTGGAAACCTATACGGGAATGGTCCGTCGCACAAAGGACCTCGATCTCTTCGTCCGTCCGGCCAACCGTCTGCAACTCATGCAGCAACTCGCCGAGTGCGGCTTTCAAACCGAATGGCGGTTTGCCCACTGGCTCGGCAAGGCTTTCAAGGACGACCGAAGCATTGACGTGATTTTCAGTTCGGGCAATGGCCTGTGCACCGTTGATGACGGGTGGTTTCGACATGCCGTGCCTTCAGAGATTTTGGGCGTAGAGGTCCACGTCGTGCCGGCAGAGGAGATGCTCTGGTCGAAGGCGTTCGTCATGGAACGCAATCGCTACGACGGAGGTGATATCGCGCATTTGCTGCGGGCACGCGCCCCGATGATGGATTGGGCAAGGCTGCTGTCCCGCTTCAACGTGCATTGGCGGGTGCTGTTCAGCCACGTCATTCTGTTCGGCTTTGTGTATCCGGCGCAGCGGCTGCGGATTCCTGGCTGGTTCATGCACGAGATGATGCGACGATTGGAACTCGAGATGCAAAGCCTGCCTCCAGACCGCCGTGTGTGCCAGGGTACGCTCCTCTCTTGGTCGCAATACCTCGTGCACTTGGATCGTGGCGAATACGAGGATGCCCGGCATCTTCCTCGTGGAAAGTTGACGTGGGAGGAGACGCAGCAGATGACCGATGTGCTCCAACGAGAAGAACAGGAACAACAATTCTGAGGAGGATCTCCAAGGCTTAAGGAGGACACTGTGCTGTTCGACTCCGCCTATCTCAGCCTGATCGGTCGCGTACTCCTCGGCCTCATCTTTCTGGTTTCAGGAATCAATAAGATTGCCGACCCTCAAGGCACACAGCAATACATGACGTCGATGGGCATGACCTGGATGACGACTCTGTTCTATCTGGGCGCGGTGACGGTCGAACTTGCCGGGTCTCTCTCCCTCTTGCTTGGATACCGGGCGCGAGCCGGGGCCGGACTCTTGTTCCTGTTTTTGATTCCGACAACGGTGATTTTCCACACCCACGCCGATCCGAACCAGATGATCCATTTTCTGAAAAATCTCTCGATCATGGGTGGTCTCCTCTATGTCGCCAGCTACGGAGCCGGCCGTCTCAGCATGGATGCGGGTCTGGAACGCGCCGACCGTGCGGCAGTACGCCTCGCACATTGAAGAAAGTTGTGCACCAATGAGGCCCGGACCGCCCAAAAGCGGCAGGAAAAGAACGACCGGAGATATGTAATGCACTCGCAATAACACGCATTGAGGAGGAACCATGAACACCCGAGGATTGCTGATTGCAATAGGGATCTTGACCATCGCCGGTTGCGCAACGCGAGACCAACGGCTGCCAGATTCGACTGCTGTCCCAGTCCCTGCGACGCAACAGGAGGCGGCGCAACAAGCCCGGGATTATCGCACGCAGGCCCAGGCTCTTCGTGACATGGCCGAGCGCCGGCAGGTCGAAGCCGATCTCCTGTCGCGGGAACTGGGTCCGGATGATCCGGGAGTGCAGAAGAAACGGCGGTTGGTCCAAGAACTGCGGGACGCCGCCGACGAAACCGAGAATAAAGCCCGCGATTTGCGCGGACAAGTCCCGCATGGAATGATGCAGTAGCAAGCGGCTGAGCGCAGAAGTTTTACAACGGAGGAAACCATGCAGACAACAATGATCCACGATCCGGCGAAAGCAAAGGAGTTTTTCGAAGCCAAGATGGCCTTCACGACCGGCCCGGTTGAATTGGAACGGATGATGAAACAGGGGGGAGTGAACATCGTGGACGTGCGGGCCGCAGAGGATTACGCCAAGGGCCATATTCCCGGAGCGATCAGCCTACCGAAGGAACGGTGGGGGAGCCTTCAGGGTCTGCGAAAAGACCGCGTGAACATCCTTTATTGTTATTCGCTGGTCTGTCATTTGGCGGCGACTGCCGCCGTTCAGTTTGCCGCGCAGGGATTTCCCGTCATGGAATTGGACGGCGGCTGGCGCTGGTGGCAAGAGGATGGATTCGATGTCGAGACATGAATGGAGGCATTGCGGCGAAAGAAAAGAACGGTCTGAGGTGTCGCTGAACAACCATAGCGGCCTTCCATACGGGCGAATCAGTCTGCCGCTGCGTCGGCCACCGATTCGAGATGATGCTGTCCTTTGATTGCCTATCCTCCCATTCACGATTACGCGCTGGTCGGCGACTGCCGAACCGGCGCGTTGATATCCAGCCGAGGTTCGATCGATTGGCTCTGTCTCCCACGTTTCGATAGTCCTTCTTGCTTCAACCGGCTGCTCGATTGGGATCACGGCGGCTATTGCGCCATCCATCCGAACAACTTCTTCCGCACCAGGCGCTGGTATCGGCCCAATACGGCGGTGCTTACGACCGAGTTCCTAACCGCCGATGGCCGCGCGCAGCTCACCGACCTCATGCCTGTGGCGGAGTCACGGCCGGCGAGCCCCTCGTTTCCGTTACGGCAGGTGCTGCGGCGTATCGAAGGGCTGGAAGGGACCGTCGAATTTTCGTTGACGATCAAGCCTCGTCCGGATGACGGCAGGACGATTCCCATCTTTCGGGTGCGCGGGCGCGCCGGCTACTGCGCGGATTTCGGCGGCCGCATGTTGTTCGTGGCGGTCGATGCGCCGATGGACATTGCGCCTGGTAAGCTCTCGGGAACGGTCACCGTCACTAGAGGCGATAGCATTACGTTGTGGATGGCTTATGCCGAAGAAGCGCCGGGCGTCTATCCGCGCCTGTCCACCGCGGCACAAGCCATCGATGACACGCTGTCTTATTGGACCGGTTGGACGAATCAGTGCCGCTATACCGGTCCTTCTCGGGAACAGGTTCTCCGGAGCGCGATTACGCTCAAATTATTGAGCTATGCGCCGTCAGGCGCGATTGTCGCGGCCCCGACGACTTCCTTGCCTGAGCGTTTCGGAGGCGCGCTCAACTGGGACTACCGCTATTGCTGGCTGCGGGACGCGTCGCTCACTTCGCATGCGTTCTTTCGACTCGGCTTTGAAGCGGAAGCCGTCGCATTCACCCAGTGGATGACTCATGCCACGAGGCTGACCTATCCCGAGCTGCAAGTGATGTACACGTTGCACGGGGAGGCATCGATTCCCGAGCGGTCGTCGTCTTTTTTCGAAGGCTACCGCCAATCTCGTCCGGTCCGCTTTGGCAATGCTGCCGCGCAGCAGTACCAACTCGATATCTACGGCGAAGTGCTCGACAGCCTGTTGCTGTATGTCGAAGCCGGATATCCCGTGGATCGGGACATGAGACGCTGGATCGTGCATGTCGGCGATCTAATCTGCACGTCCTGGTTGCGCCCCGATCATGGCATCTGGGAGGTGCGTGGCAATCCCCGGCACTATGTGCACTCCAAGGTCATGTGCTGGGTAGCGCTGGACCGCGTCGAACGGCTCGCGAGGAAGCTGAGCATGGCGGCTTCGAGCGGCGCGTGGAGGCAGGCGCGCGAGGCCCTCACTCGCATAGTCTTGAAGGCCGGCTATTCGAACGTGCGGCACAGTTTCGTGCAGGTGCTGGGCGGTACCCGCCTGGATGCCGTCGCCCTGACCTTCGGACTGACTGGATTCATTCATGGACGGGACCCGCGGATGTCCTCGACGATCACGACGATTCAACGGTGGTTGACGCGGGGGCCGCTCGTGTACCGGTATCTCACAGAGCAGGAAACCGGGCGCGAGGAGGGCACCTTCTTACCGTGCAGCTTTTGGCTGGTCGAAGCCCTCGCGCTCGCCGGGCGTGTCGCAGAGGCGGAGGATATCATGACTCACCTGCATGAACGCACCAACGACCTCGGGTTATTCCCGGAGGAAATCCGGTATGACGACGGAGCCTTTCTCGGAAATTTTCCCCTCGCCATGACGCATGCGGCGCATCTCGGCGCGCTTCTGCGGCTCGACGCCAAAGAATGAAGAAATATTATATATGGTAGAAGGCTCCGAGTACGGTGCCGTAGGCAATATGCGCGATGAGGACGGCAAGCGGCGTGCGATAACCATAATTCAGCGCTAGAAAGCCGGGCGGCTCCAGCATTTTGGTTGGTTCCGGCCCAGTGCAATCTGAAGCCATACGCGGGTGGAGTCCGGGCAGTGCCGGCAGCACGGCCACCAGAATGAAGGCCGTGTGCGCAATGCCCATGAGGGCGCCCAGCCACCAAGTGGCAAACCCAAAGCCATGAAAGAAGAGAATATAAATGAGTGCGATCCACCATCCGTTGAGAAAATGGATCACAAAGCCGATAACCTTGGCCCGATCCCGATCGGGGGTCACTATCGTCCCGAGGAGCAGCGCCGTGTCCATACGAGTGAGATGCAGCGCTTGGCCGGCTCGCAACAAAGTCGTCAGCAACCCGGTTGCAAGAAGCCCCCAGAGCAACATATCACCGACATGCATGATCGCTTTCTGATATTCGCACCCGCGCAATTCCGGCGAATATTCAACCCACCTTCCCTCGGAGTGCACACTGCTAGGCGGCTTTCTTACGCTTCGTCGACTTTTTTCCGCCTTCGTATTTCTGCATCAGTTTGTCTTTGCGCTTCACGACGTCCTGCGACAATTGTTCCGTTTCCAGCCCTCCTTCTTCTGCCTGTGGGAACATTTCGCCCTCTTCTTCCTCAATGTGGTGCCTCACGATCTCGGCCAGCACCTTGAACTTGGTCGGGAATTTCTCGTCACCCGCACCCATCTTGTGAAGTTCTTTGATGAGGAGTTTGGCCACGTGATGCTCTTCTTTCGCCTCATTGACCAGCTCCTCTTCCTCTACTACTTCCGCAATGGCGGGGTAGACCAACTCCTCTTCAATCGCCGCATGGACTTCTAGCGCAGCAAGCGCCTCATCGGCGATAGAGGACCGCGCGTGTTTATCTGCTTCCTCGAACTTGCTGAACAATTCCTGCACATGGCGGTGATCGGCCTTCAACATTTCGAATAGATCGACGGGCTCGCGCATGATACCTCCTTCAGCGCATGAAAAAAGGGTCACGACTTCTCAGTTCCGTCTCAAATTTCTTCACGGTCCTCTCGTCGCACGATGTTTTCGAACAGTTCGAACTGCTCCTGACAGGTGATGCAGCGTCTGGCAAATGGCAGGGCCTGCAAACGGGCGGGGGAGATTGGTGCGTCGCAATCTTCGCAAATGCCATACGTACCTTCGTCGAGCCGGTGCAAGGCTTCATCCAGTTGAATTCGTTCCTGCGTCCGCGCTTCCAGGAGCGCGATCTGCTGCGCGCCCGTAGCGTCGCGCAGCGACATGTCTTCGACGTCCAGCACCGAATTGTCGCGAAAATGAGTAGAATTGTCACGGTGCTGCGCAATCAGATGATCGATCTCCTTTTGCAGTGTCGTGCGGCGTCCGACGAGCAGGGTGCGCAAGACGTCTGGCCGTCTGTCGTTCATCGTGTTGTCCATAAAGTCGACTCCCTTTGTGAATGGTGACATGAACTCCTTCCATTTGTGCAAAACCATTGCCATCGAAGACTGCCGCTGGGCCTGGCGATTTACGGCGGCTTCTCTCGTGGACGGGCCTATTTCGGAGGGCGGATTCGGTTACGACGGGAAGAGTTGTCTCTCGGCAGGACAAATCGTCAAGGCATCTGGATCACAGAGGAGCTGAGGCAGAGGAGTCGAACTCCTCTGCCTGGCGTCTTTCGCCGAATGCGACGTACTCGCGGGTCAGTCATGAAATCGAGAGTGGGCGACTCTCATGCTCAATGACGGAACGATCGAACGGGGGCCGCGCTCCAATCGTTCCTGTCCCGTCGGGCCGATCGTCATCGACGGAAGACAACGCAATCGTCATCTCGAAGGCCGCCGCGATATTGGTCGAATCATAGCCTATCGATTTCCTCTGGAGGAGGAAGCCGACTGATCTATGCGGCAAGGGAGGATTGCGACGAGAGATCGTCCTTGCGCTGTTGCATCTTCACGCCGAGCGTCTGCACGTCGAGTTGAGCAGCGGCCAGCGGAAGGATGATGTCCTCTTCTTCGGCGACATGTTCGATAACGGCCTCTTCCAGTTCGGTGAACAGTTGATGATAGTCCCCGCTCTTAGGGTCGAGTGAGCGGAGCTGCTGAATGAGGTCCTGTATTGTTTGATGACTATCGTAGGCGGCTGAGATCACTTCCGAGGCGGTGTCTTTGTCATCCACCACTGCGAGTTCCGCACCGTTGATCTCATCGAGGTTTGCTTCCGCATCTTCAGCCTTGTCCCCTTCGAGGTTTTCGTTGGCATCGAGGCTATTGCCCAACTTTCCGAGCGACTCCAGTTTGGCTTGTACGGCCGGATAGAACAGCTCTTCTTCTAGCGTCGAATGGATGTTCAGACCGATAAGCAACCGGCCGGCGATGGTCCCTTTGTCGTCGTCCGTGGCAGCGTAAAATTGCTCGAAGAGCTTCCGGACTTGCTTATGATCGGCCTTCAACATTTGTACCGCATCAGCGGGCTGCGAACTCTTCGCCTGCGATTTCTTGGGTGTCCGCTTGGCCATAATCTCCTCCTTGGCATCTCCGGGAAGAGTCGTGGTCGCCTTCAGCCATTCACGACTGTTCCGCCGTTTGGATGCAACACTTGGCCCGTGGTGTATGATGAGTCGTTCGATGCGAGAAATACGTAACTGGGAGCGACTTCCTCCGGTTGCCCGGCGCGTTTGAGCGGTACATCGGAACCGAAGGACGCGACCTTGTCCGCCGGAAAAGTCGAGGCAATCAGCGGCGTCCAAATAGGACCGGGCGCGACTGCATTCACCCGGATCTGTTTGTCGGCCAACGCTTGCGAGAGTGAGCGGGTGAAAGCCACGATCGCGCCCTTGGTCGAGGCATAATCCAACAATTGCGGACTGCCTTTATAGGCCGTGACCGAGGTGGTGTTGATGATCGCGCTGCCTTCCTTGAGATAGGGCAACGCGGCCTTGCCCATGTAGAAGTAGGAAAATATATTGGTGCGGAACGTGCGTTCGAGCTGCCCTCTCGTGATCCGTTCCAGACTCTCTTGAGGATGCTGTTCGGCGGCATTGTTGACCAGAATATCCAGATGCCCGAATTCCTGAACCGTGCGTTCAACGGCCTCGTGGCAAAACCGCTCATTACCGACATCGCCTGCGATGACCAAACAGCGTCGCCCCTTCTCTTCTACCATGGCCTTGGTCTTCTCTGCGTCGGCATGTTCGTTTAAATACACAATGACGACATCCGCTCCTTCATTCGCATAGGCCACTGCCACGGCCCGGCCGATGCCACTGTCGCCGCCCGTAATGAGCGCCACCTTCTCCCTGAGCTTGCCGCTTCCCCGCTGCTCCGGATCGTGGCTCTCCGGCCGCGGCGTCATGTGTTCTTCCAGCCCGGGCTGACGCGGCTGATGCTGCGGAGGGCGTTGCGCTATGTTTTGTGTTTCCGGCATCGGTCGGTTCCTTCTTAATCTGCACTCGCCCCGAAAGGAAAGATGCGGGGACGACTGTTTGGAGAGTTTGGAGAGAAGGCTTGTGCAAGACACAGACCGGTATGCCCCGTCTTTTTGAGGGCCGCAGGACAGGCCGCGTTATCACCTAGGACCGAGCAACATCGCGACAGCAGCCCCGCTTGAACCGGTTTAACCTGGAGCACGGCGCTTCAGAGTCCGTGGCCTAGGGTCCCCCACGGTGGACAAAATGTCTGACGCAGGACAGCTGGTCCACGCGGTCCATGTGAGATCGAAAGACGCTGACCGGCGAATCAAAATCATGGTGTTTCTGAGCAGACCGAAAGGGCACTCGGTTTGCATCCCTCCGACTGAGCCGCCGATATGAGCCATGCCAATCGACAGAAGACGCAGTCACAATCCTGGCGGCAGCCGGCCGCTATTACATCCGTTCGTGAGGCTTCGCGACCGTCGATCTTTGAAGCCGGTCGTAATTGTTGGAGAGTGGAACGTGCTGATCGCGCTTCCTTCTTAGTTGACGGCGAGGCATATTTCCGGGCCTTCCGTGCCGCCGCCATCAGCGCTCGCCATTGCATCATGATCCTGGGTTGGGACTTCGACAGCCGGATTCGAATGTTGATCGATCGTGAACCGGACGGCTTTGCCGACAAGCTCGGCGAATTTCTGCACGATCTGCTCATCCGTAAGAGGGACCTTCAGATTTACGTCCTGACTTGGGACTTTCACATGATCTATTGGAGCGAGCGGGAATGGTGGCTGCCTTCAAAGCTGGCAGCTCACCGGCGACTGCATTTTATGAAAGATGCCGCTCATCCGGTAGGGGGCTCCCACCATCAAAAAGTGGTTGTCATCGACGATGCTCTCGCCTTCGTCGGCGGCTTGGACTTCGCTCAATGCCGTTGGGATTCCCGACGCCATCTCGCGCACCACCCCGCGCGCCTGCTGGTACAAAACAAGCGCCCTTGCCGGCCGTTTCATGATGTTCAACTGATGGTGAGCGGACCCGTGGCTGCGGCGCTGGGTGATCTGGCGCGCGACCGGTGGAAGACTGCGACCGGGCGCTCTATTCCGTTTCCGTCTGTGATGCGTCACGACGATCTCTGGCCTGCCGGATGGGAAGCTGACCTGTCCGGTGTCCCCGTCGCGATTGCGAGAACCGCTCCGCCGTTCGATGGTCGTCGGCCGATCAATGAAGTCGAGGCCCTGTTTCTTGACAGCCTCGATAGAGCCCGCTGCCACATATACATCGAGACGCAATACTTGACCTCCAGCACGATCGCCGACCGCCTCGCCGTGCGGCTGCAAGATGCGAAAGGACCGGAGATCGTATTGGTGCTCCATCCGAACAGCGACGGCTGGCTTGAGCAACATACGATGGACGTGCTCCGAGGGCGCGTGCTACAGCGGCTCCGCGCGGCGGACCGGTTTCATCGCTTGAGTCTGTACTACCCGAAGATTCCCGATTTGCACGGTCAATGCATCAGCATGCACAGCAAAGTCTGCATCGTCGACGATGATCTCGTTCGCGTCGGATCAGCAAACCTGAGCAACCGTTCGATGGGGTTCGACACGGAATGCGACCTGGCGATCGAATCCGGGGCGCATCCCTCCGTTCGCCGGGCGATCGCGGCCTTTCGGCATACCTTGCTCGGCGAACATCTGGGGGTAAGTCCCGAATCCGTCAGACAAGAACTGGCGAAGGACAGTTCACTCATTGCGGCGGTCGAACGGCTCCGAGGTGGAGCTCGGTCCCTGGAGTGCTTCGATGGCACGGTGTCAGCCGACATCAACGAAGTGGTGCCGGACGAAGAGTTCATCGATCCCAGCCGCCCCTATGACGCGCAATTCTTTCCTCAGGAACGGCGCAAGCCGGCTCTCCGGCAAATCGTTTCCGCCAGCCTCGGCTTGTTGCTGTTGGTGCTCCTCGCCGGTTTATGGCAATGGACACCTCTGCGGGAGCAGTTCGATATGCTGACCATGGCCGCCTACCTGGAGGAGCTCGCCAAAGGTCCGACGGCGCCGCTTGTCACGATCGTCGCGTTCATGGTCGGCGGGATGCTCGTCATGCCGGTGACGATTCTGATCGCCGTGACGGTAATGGCCTTTGGCCCCTGGTGGGGATTCCTCTACGCGTTAATCGGTATGACATTGAGCGCGTTGCTGACATTCGGCATCGGTCGTATTCTCGGCCGGAAATTGATGGAGCACCTGTCCGGATCCCGTGTCTATCGTGTCAGCCGGGCTCTGGCGGCCAAGGGTATCCTGGCCGTGGTGACGCTGCGGATTCTGCCGGTGGCGCCGTTTTCGATCGTCAACGCCGTGGCTGGCGCCTCGCACATTCGCACAAGGGATTTCTTGGTGGGCACCGTGATCGGCGAGTTACCGGGGCTGCTGAGTCTTGCGTTATTCATCGACCAAGTGACGGAAGCCTTCCGCAATCCCACCCCGGGAAGCATCGGACTGTTGGCTGCTATTACTGTGATGATTGTTCTGTCTGTGCTCGGGCTGGGCCGCTGGCTGTCGAGTAAAGCGCGGGGGACAGACCACGGGAAGCAGCAAGCGTGACATGCGCCTGACCTTCGCCACGTATAACATTCACCGATGCGTCGGCCGAGACGGACGATACGACCCCGACCGCGTCCGCGACGTCATTCGCGAACTGGATGCCGACGTGATCGCCGTGCAGGAAATCGACTCGCCAGATCGGCATGGCCTTGAACTGGCTCATTGGCTCGGGGAAGAATCGAAATTACAAGTGATTGCCGGCCCCACCTTGCTCGAGCGCAAAGGCCATCACGGCAACGCGGTGTTCACCCGGTGCCGTCGTCGCGAGATACGACTGCTCGATCTCAGTCTCCCCGGGTACGAGCCGCGCGGAGCCATCGATCTCGATCTTGTGTGCAACGGAGTGACGATACAAGTGATTGCGACGCATCTCGGCCTGCGGCCTTGGGAACGCCGTGTCCAAGTTCAGCGTTTGCTGGAACGGGTGGGCCGGAATTGCGTGCTGATGGGGGATTTCAACGAATGGTGGCTCTGGGGTCATCCGTTGCGCTGGATCAGAGCTGTGTTCAGTTATGCCCCGGCCTTGGCGACATTTCCTTCCTCCAAGCCACTGCTGGCGCTGGATCGGATCTGGGCCCGACCGCCGACCTCGATCCAGTCCATTGTGGTCCATCGCACGCCATTATCCGCCAGGGCCTCAGATCATCTGCCGCTCAAGGCTGTCGTCGAATGGCGTGACGACGATGTAGGGATCGACGCTCATGGAACAGAACGCAATCTCATCGATCGAGGCGTTCATCCACCGTAGTTACTTTGGGCAGATCCTTGCCCTGAACATCCGGAGTTACCATCACATCGGGAATCGACGTATCCATCACTTTGATGGCACGCCCGTCCTCGTCCAGACGCAGAGAGATGCGAGCCCCAACGATGACGTTCTCGAACAGATAGGCTTTGGGCACTTCGAAATAAATCGGACGTCCCAGGTCGGTTGTCATGAGACCGCGGTTGTTCGGCAGGTCCAGTTTCAGGAGGATACCCGAAACAAGGAGCAGCTCACTTTCCGCTGCCTCGGCACCCAGCGACGGATTCATCACAGGGACGGTCGCCAACGTCGCGGCAAACATGCAAGTAGCCAGAGTTGTACGATTCGTCATGACGATACTCCTTTCCTGTGCCTAGGAGTTGGAATTCCTGGGCTCGTCCCGTTTTACGACCAGCCGAAAGGTCCCCAATGGTCTCCTCAATAAAGGTCTCCTCAATAAACCACTATGGTCTCCCAATAACTCATTTCCATCCGGTCTTGTCTCCGCATGCTACACAAGAGTCCACGAATGAGTTAAGGCGGCGGATTCGGGACCGGCGGCGGTGTTGGCTGCGTCGGACCGGGACCAGGAAATGGATTAGTCGGCGGGATGGGAGGCGGCGGCGGAATCGGCTGTGGATTCGGGAAAGTCGGTCCCGGAGTCGGGCTTGGCGGGTCCGCAGCGTGGGCCGTCTCGATTGTGCCGACCGCAAGGGTAAAGCATAAGACGCCCGCTTTTATGGATGGAGGTGGAACCATTGATGAATCCGCCTCTTTCGTCTCCCATCGACTAAGCTGCTTGCCCGAGTCCGCCGTCTGAACCCGATGGCTTTTCGGACGTCGACCCAGCGGGGTGTGACACTTCTTCCAGCACCTCACCGCCGAAGTGCGATTGACCATGGGCGACGATGTCCCCGACTGAAATGATGCCGACCAGTTTGCGGTTTCTGTCCAGTACGGGCAGTCGTCGAATCTGTTGCCCGGCCATCACCGATGCGGCACGTTCGATATTTTCATCCTCGAAGCAATACACAACTGATGGTGTCATTGCTTCGCCCACCAACATGGCCTTCGGATCGCGTTTGGCAGCCAATACCCGCACGACCAAATCCCTATCCGTCAATATTCCTACCAGGCCATCCTCATCGCACACTGGGAGGACCCCTATATCCAAGGTCTTCATAACTGAGGCGGCGTTTTCAGTCGTCGCATCGGGCGAGATGACCTCGGCCTGCGGCGTCATCAGATCCATGACTCGAATCATGGCCGTTCCTCCTTTCTCGCCCGGCCCTATGCCATCGCTCCCGCCATGTCTCGGCAGGCGCCGGCGCAACGGCGGCATTCCGCGGCACAGTCACCGCACAGGGCGTGGTGCGGCATATGTCGTTCGCACACCTCGGCGCATCGGTCGCAGATGTCCGCGCAGGCGCGGCAGAGCAATTCGGAGGAGGGAGAAAGCCGGCTCATCCAGCGCATAGACAACGCACAGAAATCCGCGCAATCCCGACAGAGTCGAATGCACAGTTGCTGCAGCTCCTTCTGGCGCCCTCCCTCCATCCCGATCATATCGTCAGCGCAGCGGTCGCATATTTGCGCGCATGTGGTACAGGCGTCGATGCAATGCTGCATATGTTCAGTCAATATTCGCTTGTCCTGGTGCATAACCCTCCTGGTCGTGTTCGGTTGAGATTCAGATGATGATACGCAAAAGGCAGACCTGTATCCGTCTATCGCCGGCGTACGTCGGAAACGCACCATGAGAAACGTTTCCCAGAAGAGGCGTCTGGAGCGAGGCTCAACGAGTCCGTCCGAACGTGACGACAACTTGTCCGACAACAGACAGTCTGTCTGCGGAAATGCTGAAGGTCGTCACTTCTTAAAGACCAAGCGGGGAGCCGTCATATCGCCCATACCCATGAGGATAAGTTCCCATCCCGCGGCGCCATACTCATTGAGGATCGTTTGCATGGCCGCATTGTCCGGGGGGACATCGACGACCTTGTAGACATATCGCTTCGACTCCTGTCCGACGGCCGTCGGCGGGGGAGCGAATGTCGACCACCAGGCAGCAGTCAGCAAGAGGATGGCGATGGTCACATATTGGAGCCTCAAGGTTGGAAACATGGTTTACCTCCTGGGTTGTGTTCGGAGCCGCCGTCATACACCGATCAGAAAACGGCCCTTGAATAAGCGATAGAGACAGAAGAGGAGTGCAGGGCAACCGTCAGAACAATTGCGGTAAGACCCAAGGCGTATGTCTCAGGTCCTGATAAATCTTCGGTACCCCGTCGCGTGCTTCATGCAGCGCATAAGTGATTCTGGGTCATGACTCGCGCCCGAATACTTTGCGCAATTCCGATTTGGCCCGTTCTAGAATCCGTTTGCGGTTGGGGCTCAGCGATTTGCCGGCTCGATTGATGTAGAAATTGAGCATCGACATCGCAGACTGATACGCCGTGCCTTTCCGTCTGTTGCTCTGTTCGGACGAGCGTTTGAGAGACGCAGCGATCTTGCGTGGGCTGTTAAACCGAAATACGCCACCGGCTAAGTCCAGTGCGTTGCTGCTCCTCATCACGTCGGCTGACCACCGGCGTTTCACGGTTCGTATACTGTGACGCGATGGTCGACGCCGTTTCGTCATCGGTCCCCCTCATCAATTGTACGACGTTCAGGCGGCCCGTTGTCTATGAGCCGTTCGGCGGGCTTGTCGGGATAAGGCCTTCCGCGAGGTTGCACGATGCCCTTCCCGTTTCAGTGCGCCCAAGGTTGCGTGGCCGGAGCTGGACTCCGGCTCTGCGAGCCTTCGACAGGCCGATGGCCATCGCTTGCTTGGTGGACCGAGCCCCGTGCTTACCCTCTCGGATGTGATGCATTTCTTCACGGACAAATTCGCCGGCCTGTGTCGTCGGCTTTTTACCCGTGCGCTTCTTTTGCATGGCTCGTCGGACCGTGTCTCGTTCCGGCGTATGGACTTTCCCTCCCCTGAATACTACGATGTGAAGCCCGAGCGACATCGCCATCTGCAAGCGAGCGTCGAGCAGATCGTTCACGGTGATCGGCCGACCTTATGCGTCCGCCCTCTTCGAGGAAGACGAGCGCGATAGCGTGCGGGATACCGCTCCCTCCAGATCGCGACGCTGGGCTTATGGCGGTCTCGCCACCACCAGGTTGCGATGCCCAGTCCTCCGAGTGCCAACCAGCCTCGATATCGATTGACCCAGGACTGGATGCTGAAGTTGTGGGACCGGTTGCTGAACTCGCCTCGTGCTCCATAATCCCCAGGCAACGGATTGTAGAGATTATTTAAACGGTCCGGTGGCACCGGTTCCTTCGTCTGCTGCGCGTCGTAGCCTATCCGGGCGAGATAATGATCCAACAATCCGGGAATAAATTTGTCGCCTACGATAGCTTGCACGGTGGGATAGCCGACGGCGAACTCACGCCGCCGATGATGGGCCGTCCAATACACGGCACGGGCGATGACCTCGGGTTGGTAGATGGGGGGGACCGGCTGTGGATGGCGCGGCATCCTTGTCTTGATCCAAGAAAACTGCGGTGTATTGACGGCGGGCAACTGTACGATCGTGAGATGTACGTGGCTGCCGTCGTGAATGAGTTCGGATCGGAGCGATTCCGTAAATCCTTGCACGGCGTGTTTGGCGGCGCAGTAGGCGGATTGCAGAGGGATGGCACGATAGGCCAGGGCCGATCCGATTTGTACGACCACACCGCGATCACGCGGCACCATACGCCGGAGCGCCGCCATAGTTCCATAGACATATCCCAAATAGGTGACGTCGGTAACGCGGCGGTATTCCTCTGCCGTCATCATCATGGCCGGAGACAGCACGGACACCATCGCGTTGTTGATCCACACGTCGATGGGGCCCAATTCTCTCTCGACCGTCTCTGCGGCCTGTTCCACTTGCTCGTCATGGGAGACATCCGTCTGAACGGGGAGGGCACGTCCGCCGAGACGTTCGACATCCTTCTTGGCGCCTTCCAATCCGTCGAGGCTCCTGGCTAACAAGGCGACGGCGGCGCCGTGCTCGGCGAACTCGCAGGCGATGGCTCTGCCGACCCCCGCCGATGCGCCGGTCACGACGACCACCTCCGGCTTCTTCTTTCCATTGTGACTGGACAGCACGGCGCCCCCTTCTATTTTATCTGCAGCCATTCCACGTCTAAGCGGGGCAGTCGAAACGTTGTGACCGGATGAACCCACTGCGGTTAGTAGCCGGATGGCCGGGCGTCATTCGTTTCCCGCAAATGCGATTGTACTCAGCAACGCATTTTCCGCCTGCCGTGAGTCCAACCGTGTGTGTTGGACCACGATTGGCACATCGGATTCAATCACACTGGCGAAATCCGTATCTTTCGGGACTGGCTCCGGGTCGCTTAGATCGTTGAATCGCACGTGTTTCGTGCGTTCCGCCGGTACGATCAAGCGATAGGGACCGACCGGCTCGCGGTCTGCATAGAACAACATGACCTCCACGTGTGCGTCTTCCTTGCCCGCGTTCAACAAGCAGATTGTTTCATGGCTCGTCATTTGCGGATGAGGCCCGGTGCTGGACGGAGGAATGTAGCCTTCCGCAATGGCCCACCGCTTTTTCCCGATTCTTTCCATCACTGCGTTCTTCCAATTGATTGCACCATTATTGGCACTCGTGCAAACCGAGTGCCGCAGATAATTCACGGTGAGGACGATCCTTCGCTGACTCACGGTTTTCTTGTCACTGCGGCGTCGAAACGACAAAGGACCTTCTGTCCATCTGCAGACAGTTTGTCTGAACAATCGGACTCGTCATCCAGGAAACACCTGGGGAAACCCAATCTTGTGAAGCTGCACGGAGGCGGTCACGTCGGCCTATGATTTGCACAATCATTGGGTCATTACCGGGGAGGAGGTTTTGCCATATGAGGATGGCGCTGGCCAGAGCCAAGATCGGCATCGTAATCGGGTTGATCGGGGTACTGACGTTTCCGATCACGGTAACCGGAGTCGGGTCCTCGAAAACAGCGGCAAGTAGAACGCAATCGCCCAAGTTCTCCGTCACAATCGAGGAAGTTCTTCGTCCTGCCAGAGAAGCAGATGCGGCCGGCAACCTACGAAACCAGGAGATGGATCGAAGGTCGGCCACATCACGTGTAAGGGGTATCCAGGCGAAGTAGACGAGCGTCACTGAACATATCTCATAAGAGGAGGTCTTTCATGAAGAACATGACACTATTCCTTGCGACGGCAATGTTGATGTATTTCGTGGCGAGTGGTCCAGCGGCAGCCGATTCATCCAACGCGTCCGCTATCGCGGGGGGCAATACCCCGTCGTCGGATAAGATGCCCAAAGACAAGCGCACGGATCTCACCGGGGGGCAACAAGGCATTCCTGATGAATATGCAACAGAGCCGGTCGCACAGGGTTCGTTGAAGGAAGTAACCGACAGTAAGTGGCTGAACCAAACGGTCACGAACAAGCAAGGAGAGAAGCTGGGCACGATCCGAAAGGTCATCAAAGATGAAAAGACACAAAAGGTTGAATTTGTATTCTTGGAAATTGCCGATTCCCGCTCTGCGAGGCCGATGCCATGGAGCCAGTTCCAGCAAAATGGAGACAAGCTTGTACTGAATGCAACGAAACAGGAACTGCTGCCCAGCGTCAATCGGACGGAAGTAAAAGACATGTCTCCGGATTTGGCTATGTTCATGGATGAAATCGAACAGAAGCGAGCGGAACCCAAGCCCTTTGTTGGGCCCGGAGATGGTCGTGGCACCAATAGGATTGAACCTTCTTCCGGAGCAATGGGCGAGGAAAAGGCGGCAGGGAATTTAGGAGATCGTGGAGGTCCTCCAGGCCAGGCACCAGGATTCAAGAACGAAGCG
>CAMLHQ010000002.1 GCA_946479785.1 uncultured Nitrospira sp. | reverse complement strand
GAAATAGAGGTTCGAAGGCCCGCACTCCTTGCGCCTAGTCGGATCGACCCGCGGTTTAGGAAACCGTTTCCGTGATCCTACTCCAGCCCATTCAGGCTCACTCAGGCCAACTCCAGTTTGGCTGGGTTAGGCTGGAATGAGCTGGAATGAGGTGGAGTTGAGCACAAAATGAGCACAATCGGCTCCTCAGACTCAGGTTGCTTCTAGGTCTTGAAGCCTTGGATGCTCAACGGAGCGCCGCCAGGCAGGAGGATACTACCTGTCAATCTACCAGCCCTTGCTCATTTGCAAATCTGAAGCGCTTCACACTTAGCCTGTCGCACCTCCTCGCCGACGCTGATGTGGCCGATGAGACGGTTGAGCCACCCCTCATCATCCGGCTCCATGCGAATGAACTGGAGGCCGTACTCCTGTCCTCTCACCCATCGAACCAGCGCCTGGGACACTTTCAGCGGAGCAGGATAGTCAGGCAGCTCAATGAGCAGCTGGCCGACATCACCGGGCGCGATGGGGACCTTGCTCTCGATTCGGCATCCTCCCGCCGAGACATCCGCGATCACGCCGAACCCACAGGTGCGCTCATTGGAAAACGTCGCAGGTAAGTCCACTCGATACCGAGCATGCCGGCGTCGTTCCCGTGGGACGGTCTGTTGACGCCATGGGTTCCGCCGGCTCGCAGTGAGACACCGGTCGCAGGTCACGCTCATATCGGGTCCACAAGACAGGCGCAGGAAGATGGGGACCGCGCCCATGGTGGCGCACCAGGTGATCCATGAGGCCCGGAGTCCACTCGCCTGTCCTCCCGTCATCCAGCTGGTCAGCCCGACCAGCGCGGCCAACGCCATGGCCACTGGACATACGAATGCTCCGAGAACCAGGACCTCGGACAGCAGATGTTTCATACGATGAAGGATCATTGGGACACCTCCGCTATGTGACGACGATGCGTCGCGCTCCATTGCGATCGCCTCCGCTGTTCCATGCCCCTCGGCCTGCAAAGCAGCGGGTTCATTGCGCCAGCAGTATTGGTGCGGCGTCAACCCATCGCCAGCGGTGGATGGAAGAAGAGATGTGGAGCGGAAAACTGGTAAGTCGGATTGGCGGTGTCGAAGGAGAAGAAACAGTGCACTAGCGGAGCCATGACTGGTGCGCCAGACATGAGGGAAAATCCCTCCAGCTGTGCCGATGCGGCGAGATCGTTTGAGCCGTCGAGGTCCCAAAATGCAACAGGTGCCCCGAGTATCTGGAGCACGATCCCGATGCAGAGCACACCGAACAGAAGGAGTACGTAGCAGCGGTCGGTGGTGGATCGATCCGTCTGTAGACGAGCGAAGAACATGATGGCCAAAGGATAGCAGAGGACGTGTGATCGCGCATCAGGTTCCCGCTGACATCTGATACACGTATTCTTGTAAGCGAACGCTGACGTCTTTGTGGGAATTGGATTGCAGCCCCCGGTTGCATTGGCCTAGTCAAAAACCTTCTCAATGCGCTCCCAGTTAGTCAGAGAATTTTCATGGTCTTCCGCTTCGACATTTGGTGATCCAGAAAGAACTGGTTTTGGACAGTGTAGTGTCGGTCTTAAACACGGGCAGCCAGAGATTTCTCTGACTGCCCCTGCTTTTCTGATTTAGCTTAGCCAAAGTGCAGACATGAGACTACCTCCCATTTCTTCTTCTCTGGTCAGCTAAGCCGCTTTAGACGCCATGCGCTCACAAGATCCCGCACACTTTCGGCACATTTCGACGCACTGCTTTATCATCTGATCGTCTCCTGCCAGTTGCTCGCAGTCCTTCCCGCACTGCTTACAGAGGTCCGAACATAGGCGGCATATCCGGTCGTGAAACGGTGACTCTCGAACCATGTAATCAGCAGCGGTCGCACACATCTGTGCACAGTCCACCATTAAGCGAATGTGATCGGGTGCCGCATGGCGTCCACCAAGTTTCAAACAATGCGCGATTGTCTGGGTGCACATCGCGTGGCAGTCTCGGCAGAGCTGAATGCATTTTAGCATCTCGTCGTTCGTGTGATGCCCTCCTTGGACTGGTGAAGGCTGCGCTTCGGAGCCGGTCGCGGCATACACTTTCGACAAGATCATGAACGAAGCACCGGTCGCCACGAGAGACGCGCCGGTCGATAGAAATGTTCTTCTGTCTATAGTATTGATAGCTGGCATAACTCCTCCTTCGTGGGTATTGTTCGCATTCACTTTCCTGTCGGCGGAACAAAAAACCGAAGGAGGGTATCAAATCCTCAGAACGGTGGTTGGGATCGAGAGATGAATTGGAGTGTCGGCACCGCGTGGAGGGTATTCTGGTCGGAAAGTAAGTAATACTGGAGTAGGCACTTGAGGAGCGGCTTCGAAGTCCAGCTTGAGGGCAGGAAAGTCCTGGCTAGAGGAAGTGTGAGACTGTGGTCCCAGCTCCAGGAAAGCATCACACGTCTGCCGCACCGGCTGCTCAGTGGCAGACGTGCAGTCCATTGATTCCGGCTGAAGTGGCAATAGACAGGCGTAGGCATTGAAAGTGAGGATGAGCAGCAAGAGGACGAGGAAGGCGGCTATTCGACGCATGACAAATCCTAACGAGAGCGTTTGAACCAAGTCAACCCAGTTTGCTACCTCTTCACATACATTTGTTTTTGGACCTGCGTCGGTCGATTTCAAAATCCCACGAAATAGTTAACCGCTTCAGACGGCTGAGAAAGAGTGATTTTGAACACTCCAAGAACGGACTAGTACTGCTACTGCAAACCGCCGACAACAAGCAGTGGCTCACATTTCAATTTCCGCTAGTAGATGCTCTTGCTGACTTCGTTGGACAAACCGCTCTCGGTGCCCGAATAGGTATAGGCCGATATAGCGAAATAGTAGGTTTGACCCAGTGGGAGATTGGAAAGAGTGTAACTGCTAGCGAGGCCGATGACGATTGGTGAGCCAGGGTACCCGTATTGTCCGGGCGCAGTACCCACATAAATCTTGTATCCCGCCAAATTGCTCCCGCTGTCGGGAGTCCAACTCAATAGGGCGCTTCCGGTACCGGGAGGGGGAGCTGGAGGGGGAGGTGGAGGTAACAAAGGCGGCGAGGACGGCGGTGTTGGGGAAGAGACAGAAATAGACGGAGTCAGCAACTGTGTTAAGCCAGGCATTTGTTCGGTAAGACGCTGCATGCCTCGTCCGCCTGTCGCGCCGCTTCCGGACGAAACCCCCGCAGCAATTCCCGCACTGGCAAGCGCACTCGCCGCAGTCGGTTTCGAGGTGGAGAGCGTGGCGCCAGCCAGTGGCACAGATGTGCCAGTCGACGTGCTCGAAACGGGAGCATTCGTAGCAGGCAGTGGCGTGGCAATCGCTGTCCCCGCGGTCGACAGGTGATTGGGTATTGTCGATGGAGTTTGTGAGAGAGGAGTGGCGCTTTGTGCTGATCCAGCCGACGGTGCAGTGATGGTGGCCTGTCTTGGGCGCTTGGTCAATTTTCGATGGAGCGAACGAGCATCTGGCTGGCTCGGTACGGGGGCCGTTGGAGCCACCGTGCCGGGTTCACCAGATCGTGAATCTGAATCTTGGCGATGAATCAGACTGTGATGACGAGCAGGTTGCTGTTCTGCGGCAGACAGGCGCGGTGCAGTGCAAATAAGTTCCAGTCCCACCAGTAAGCACATGAGGATGAAGTGAGAGCGACGAAAGTCGTGTTGATGCGAGGACTTCACCGGCTTGTTTCCTCAGGCGTAGACCAGACTCGCGTGATCAATTGTCGCAAATGATGCGGAGAGTCAATGTGTATTGAGGCATTCTGAATCCGAAGCCAGGGATAGGCCAGAAAAAGTCATCTTTGTGCGAGAGGGCGCCTGTTCGAACCGGGGGCGTGAACGAGAGTGAGAGTCAGGAAAGAATCAAGGCGAGAAGGAAGATTCCGGTCAGCGCACAGAGAGCAATGAGGTATACAGTGCTGGTGCGATCAGTAAGCCAGGCCGTTTTCCACTTGGCCGGATAGAGCGCTTGGTGCTCGATGAACAACCCGTCTTCGTAAAACCCGAGCGCCTGTTCAAGCTGGATCAAGACCTGCTTGGCTAATCGGTGGCGATATCGCTGTTGCAGAATCAGTCCGCAAAAAAGTCCGCACCAGATCAATCCGACGAGGCCGAGCAAAAATGTTTCAGGGAAAGAGAGGCGGCTTTTGACGGGGCTGAGCAACAGTGCGAAAACCATCGCGATCAATCCGAAAGCGCCGAAGGCGGTCAGCCGCATCATCTGCTCGCGTCGTTTGTAAACTTCGTCTTTATAGAGCGGATAGAGCACGGTGAGGACTTGTTGGACGCCTTCGGTAATCATGGATGAATCCTGTACGATCGATTACGCACCAAGATGCTTCACCAGCCATTCGGTGATCGCAGTCGTCATCGTGCGAAAGTCCTCACCTCGCGTGAACTGATGATCTGCGCCTGGCACTATATCGAGCCGTTTGGGGCCTCGTAAGGCTTCCAATAAGAGCCGGCTCTGATGGAGCGGAACCAGCTCGTCCTGCTCGCCCTGGACGATCAACGTCGGCGCCGTGATGTGTGCGGCCGGGCCGTAGGCAATCTGCTGCAGGCAGTCTTCGTACATCCTGTACTTCAACCGGACCCGTTCCATGCCTCCCATGAGATTCGCAATCGTGTCCGTCGCCTGCCAGCGTGCCATCTCATCGGGGCCGAATTCTAAGCGAAGTTCTTCCGCAAAATCCACCACCGGGCATTTCAGGGCGAGGCAGGCGATATCCGGTAACTGAGCGGTGGTAAGGATCGATACGAGCCCGCCAAAGCTCGATCCCACCAGGCCGATCCTCTTGTAGCCTTGTGAGGTGACGTGGGCGACGGCTGCTTTGGCTTGTCCTACTGCCAGCGACGTCGTGATATCTTCAAAGCCGCCTTCGCTTTCTCCTTGCCCAAAGAAATCGAAACGACACGTGGCTAAGTCCCGCTCGTTCAACATCCTGGTTAACGTCTTGTTCGTGGTGCTGTTTTTATTCGAGAGAAACCCGTGACAGAGCACGACGACGGTGCCGGTCGGCTGTTCCGGTCGACTGAGGATAGCCGAGACGCGATGCCCCCACTCGTCCTGAAACGTCAATGCCTCTCCCATGCGGCGGCATTGTAGCAGAAGTTCGTGGGATTGAGAGTTGTGAATCAATCAGGTGGCGGAGGGGAAGACGCGCTAAGGCTCCTAAACCTTGCTCGATCGTACACGGTAGTCCACGTTATCCTGCAACCACTTCCAGAATCGATCCTGTTCAGCTAGATCAAGGTTCGGCTGCATTTTCTCTTTCCAGTTTTTCATGACCTCCCCATCGACCGTCCAAAGGCGCACACGTTCACGCGATACATGCCTGCGCCAATGCTCACCGACTTTTGGACTCACGTAGGCCAAGCGAAGCGTGACATTGCGGGACAAATATTCGAGTGGCTTGAGATTGATCTTCTCATACAGCGCCTGCGAGCCTGCCGTGGTGCCGCTCGTCGTCGCATCCGGCACGCCGTCTGTAATGACGATGACATTAATCGGTGATAGCACCAGATTGCGCTCCTTGGTGATCCGAGCCACCTCCTGGAAGAAAGGATTGAAGTCGGTCACTCGGTCGGTGGGCGGAAACCATTTACGGAGTTCCGCTTCGATTTGTGGGATGTCTTTGTTCTCGAAATCATGGATGGGGTGGAAACTCTTGGGTTCCCGAAGGTCTTTCCCGCCAACGCTGGCGACGAACATGGCCTGCGGTTTGTCCAGGCCGCCCAGTTCGTGCAGATGACCATAGATGTAGTGGGCGAGGAACGAGAGCGCGTTGTCATAATAACCTGAATTTTTGAAAGAGCCGCTCGCATCCACGCCGATGAAGAGGGTGCTGTGAGGTCTTCGGGTCTTTGCCTGTTCCTGCGTACAGGCTGCCGTGGCGAACACAATGAAACCGACGAGCGCGACGGCAATGACAGTTATCGATCTGCGGTTCATGAGGCCACCTTCTTCGGTTGCCACCTGACGACAGGCAGTAGTTCCCTTGTCTCCACGACATCCTTCAGACTTTTGAAAGGAATTCCAAAGACCGGTTTGCCCGTGATGAGAATCATGGCGAAATTCAACAAGGCTGCGGCCACATGGAGAATCGGCAGCATCAAGAACTCCATGAGTTCACTCGATTTCTCGTGCAGCCAGCCGATCTCGTTCTTGCAATCTTCAAGTGGAGCCCTCCACCAGGATGGAAGTTCAGCCGGAAGGACGCCCATATCTCCCGACGTTGCCGCCTGATGCATCGGCTGACGAGAGATGAAGGACAAGAGCGGGGGCGTGCCATATTGGCCGAACAAGAACCACGTCATACCGCGGACACCCACCCACCCAAATGTTGCCAGCGACAGAGTGAAGCCGATCCCTGGTCGAAATTGTTCACCTGTCTGCTGTGCGATCCAGGGGGTGAGGGCATCGACAAGTTCCCGATAGAGAAACATGACTTCGAACGTCATGACGAATAGTTCAACGAGGAGCATTTGCACCAGAAATTTATACTCATGGTTCTTGATGGCATCCGCGAGCACCTGGATGCAGGCGAAGCTGCCCATGATGAGCAGAAAGAGGAACAAGTACAGAATGGTGCCCGTCATGACCGAGGCGTCCGAGCCGGTAATGCCGGCCAGGACTTCTGTTACTGTCGGCGTAAGTGTGTACGTGAAGATCGTGGCTTCCAGCAGACACCAGAAGATCAACAAGAGAAACGCGATCCAGGGCACTCCCGGCTGAAAATAGCTTTGAGTCATCTGCCCGGTCATTTTGAACGGGAGGAGCACCAGTTGTTTCATCGCCTCTGCGGTCAGCTTGAGCGCAAGCCGCCCTAATGTGAACAGCCAGCCCGCGACGACCATGAGGAATCGCGCCAGGCCGACCCAATACATCCAGATAGCAAAGGCGGTGTCCCACCAAGCCATCAATAACATTTTCAGAAGTTCGATGCGGCCGGAGCGAAACGGCAACGTGTAGAGTGTCAGATGTGTGCACCACACGGCTCCGATCCACAGCAAGACAGGGAACAACAGTAGGAGATAATACATGCCAGCGAGCCAGCCGGTGCCGGAAGACAGCACAAATTCCATCAGACTGTGCTGCATTTCGGGAATCCACGAAAGCGGAATCGTGAGGAAGTGGAAGAGGCTTTGCCAGGGATCTGGAACTATCTGCGTGAACTGGTCATTCATGGGGCCCCTCTTCTGTTCAAGCTGCCACGGCGATGCCGTTCTCTGTCTACATCGCAAGAAACAGGCTGGAGGGATGGTTTTACAATGTTTTGGAAATATGGGCACTTAGAGGCGGATCGGGCCAGGATTGCTCATGAGGTGCAGGCTCAGGGATACGGAGAGGAACGAAACATGTTCGAAAGTGGCTACTCCGATGGGGGAAGTCCGGCTGCCCAGGCGAGTTTCGCGGCGAAGAGGGCCAGGCTCACGAGGAGCAACCCTGCAGCGATCCAGACGGCGCCCTGCACATAGGGAGAGCCGAGCGACAGGCTCCAGGTCAACGCCGCAAGGACTGACAGCCCCATCGTGCCGAAACTCATCGCGCCCAGCTGCACGGCTCTCCATCGGTTCATGATCGCATCGAGCTGGACTCGATATGATTCGCGCTTCTTGCTGTTGGGCTCTCGACTCACCGCTAAGACGATGGGCAAGCCGTAGGACAAGGCGCCGCAGACGCTCTGGACCATGAACCCGATGAACGCGAGATGGGTGTAGGCCACGAGGTGTAGCAAGCCCATCGGCAAGAACGGCGGAGTCGGCACATAGTTGGCGGCCATCGCAAGACCGGTTACCGTCGCCAACAAAAGAAAAAAGATGCCGATCAAGAGATGATCGGATGCGGCGTTTCCAGGCAGGCCGGACTGGGCCCACGTCGTAATGAGGTTATACGTACAGAGAGCGACGCCGACGACCAGGAGGCTGCCCACCACTATTTCGAGCCACAGGGATGACGTGACGAATCCGGCGAGCAATACGGCGAATCCAACCGGTAGCGACGCAAGAGTCAACCGAGCGAGCCGCAGGTTGGCAAGTGGCTTCTGCAAGAGGGCGGGAATGAGTTGATGGAGAGCGACGACAAACGTCACCGTCAGAAAACCCAGCACAATAAGATGAATGTGTAGGAGTCGCGCATGGGTGTAGTAGACCTGGACCAGACGGAAGGCCATAGCGACTCCGACGGCCAGTCCGATGAGCAGGGCAATCAGCGCGGCTCGGTAGATCCATCCGGCCCCGGCCGGCTGGTTGATCTCTTCTTGCACGTGGGGCCACGCCATTTGCGAGAGAGAAAGTACGACGCCAATGAGCACCAAGCCTGCCAGGCCTACGACCATCATCTGCCCCAGCCAGAAACCTACGAGGAGTCCGATCGTTGCGCCATTCAAGGTCAGAAAGAGACCAGAACGCGATTCCGAGTAAGCATCTTTATGCTCGGAGCAACGGGCCAGAGAGACGAAAAAGCCGCCGATCACCAGTTGGAGGAGCCCGCCTACCAGCGCACCGTGTACGTGGATCATTTTCAACCAGGACGGCAGCGGGGTTCCGTTGACGAGGCCAATCAAGGTGGCGATGGCGACCAGGGAGGACAGCAGCAGCCACGCGAAACCGGTGAGGAGAAATGTCAACGGGGTGCAGCGGATATGAGCCATGCGCCTTACTATTCCAGAAAATAAAAATGATTGGTCGGCCCAGTTCCATGACCAATCGCCAAACTATGTCGGATGGCTTCGGTCAAATAGGTCTTGGCGGTTTGCACGGCGTCGTTGACGGCCTTGCCGCGCGCCAGATGCGCGGCAATGGCAGAGGCGAGGGTACATCCTGTGCCGTGCGTGTGCGGCGTATCAATGTATTCGCCTTTGAAGACGCTGAAGAACCGGCCGTCGTAGAGGAGGTCCGTCGCGCGTTCGGCTAGCAGGTGCCCGCCCTTGATCAAAACGTGTTTACAGCCGAATCCATGAATGACCTTCGCAGCGCGGCGTGCGTCGGCGAGCGACTTGATTTCGATGCCGGAGAGCTGCTGAGCCTCATGGACGTTTGGGGTGACGAGCAGCGCTAGAGGAAAGAGCTGTTTTTTCAGCGCCTCGATGGCGTCCGGTTTCAACAACGAATGACCGCTTTTTGAGATCATGACGGGATCAACGACCAAGTTCTGTACCTCTTGAGGCTTCAGCATTTTCGTGACCGTCTCGATAATCCCAATTGACGACAGCATGCCCGTTTTCACGGCGGCCACGTCAAAATCGTCGAAGACCGCATCAATTTGAGCTGCAATGATTGAGGTGGGCAGCTCGAACACGTCCGTGACCTCTTCCGTGTTCTGCGCGGTGATCGCGGTGATCACCGACATGGCGAAAACGCCGTTGGCCGACATGGCCTTGATGTCGGCTTGAATGCCCGCACCTCCTCCCGAGTCCGAGCCGGCGATCGTCAGCACCTGCTTGAGTGTCGTACTCATTGTGGAATGTGTCGCTCGCTGGAAGTGAAAAGTCAGCCGAATATATATCCTTTGCAGCGGAAGTCTGTCCAGCGGTCAGCGGAAGATCAACGTTCCCAGGCCGCGGCCGAGTGCATATCCGACGGGCATGAGGCCCAACAGCAGAATGGGAAGGAAGAGATAGGCAAGCGCACCCTGGGCGTCCGGATACCAGAGCGTCATGACATGAGTCCAAGCGCTGAGTCCTATGAGCCCAATCGCGACGACCAGCACGCCGGTGCCGCGACGGCCGCACAGCCTTCGGTCCTCCGAAGGAGCAAGGCCCATGTGATACAGCGTAAAGACCGCAAACAGCACGAACGGTATTGCATTGAAGAGTCCGATAAGAAATAGATTATAGCCGGGCGCAAACAGATGCAGCTGCCACTGGTGCGCGGCCTCCACAAGCGACTGTTCGTGCTTCGAGACATCGACCGCGATTGTGGCTATCCACGGTATGCCAAGACCGAGCAGAATGCAGCTCCAGTAGATCATCACGGTGAACGTGGTAAGCCCGCTGATCGATTCCTTGGCGGTCATCCTGCGGTGCCCTTCGTGTTCTCGATGGCCCGCAGAGCCTCCGCCACCGCTTCCCGGACGATCGGATCAGAGTCTTGCAGGCTTCGTTGCAACGCGGGCGCTGCGTCCTTCGCCGCCGGTCCGATGGATGCCAGAGCGCAAGCAGCAAGATAACGCTCGAGCGGTTTGTCCGCGTTGAGAAGAGACGACAGCTTCGGCACGGCTTCGGCGGCGCGCGGTCCGAGTTTTGCCAACTGCAACAACGGATAGGTCCGGTCAGTCGATTGATCCAGCGTGAGAAGGTAGACGGAGATAGAAATCGGGTGTTCTGCCGACGTGAGGGCGGACTGAGCCAGTCGAGCCACGGTCTGGTTCGAGTCTTCAGTCAGCTCTTTTAAGGCGGCAGGCGACTCCGGGCTGGACAAACTGTCGAAGGAGAACTGTGTGACAGCGGCATAGCGAACGGTCCATTCGGGATCGCGCAGCGCCTGAAGCAGCCCTCGTACGACGTCATCGCCTGGGAGGCCGATGGCTCCCAGCGCGCGCACGACACGGTCTCGTACGACGGTATTCGGATCGTTGAGGATTCTCAGTAACGAATGAACCGCCGGTTTTGCGACCGGACCCAGTGCGGCCAAGACCGCCGCTGCATCGCGCCTGACCTGCGGATCCGGGTCTTGGAGTTTCGGCAGAGAAGCGGCCATCACCTTCCGCGCGGCGCTCAGGTCGATTGGAGGCAACGCTCCAGCTGCTTCACTGTGAATCGAAGACCGGCCATCCACCGTCGCGAGGTCAACCAACAGCGGCACCGCCATCTGCGCCGGAACGCCGATGTCTTTCAATCCCTGTGCCGCCAACATCTGTGTCTGCAGATCACTGCTCTGCAAGGCTTCGATCAACCGCGGCACCGCCCTCGCGCCGGTATGCTGCCAATAGATGACTCCCAACAGCGCTATCAGCACGACCAGCCCACCGAGATTGAGTCCGATCTGACGCGTCGTCATTGGTGCGATGAAACAATTATGCGAGGTGTTGCACAGGCGCTGAGCAGATTTTCCTCTCCATTCCTCTTCCTGTCGCCGGTGTGCCCTACATCGCAATTGGCCCTGGCTGGGCGGTTCTCGGAGCGTAGTCGCGACGCTCTTGTCGATGAGGTCGTGACGGGTGGCGCAGAGCGGGCGCCCAAGCGCGCGCAGCGGGGGACCCCACACCGGGCGGGGGTGCGAGCACGCTTGGGCTGCTCGGCGACAGGACCCGTTGGCGCCGTCAACGTCGCTCTGTGGCTGCGAGCGGAGAGAGTCATCCAGCCCTGGCCCGTCCCAATCACACCGGCCACTCTTCCTCGTTCCACGCCATCTCCCAAAACATCCACTCATACCGCGAGCTGATCACGAACGACTTCTCCATCCGTCGCTTTTCGTCCTTTCCCGCCGTCTTAGCCCAAAGATCGACCTTCTGGCGCATCCACCGCTGTACTTCAGCAAACTCCGGTGAGGCATACAGCATAAGCCACTCGCGATAAGGATGGCTCTTCTTCGGAGGGCCATGTTTCAGCAGATGCTGGCCTATCACACAGTAGATCCACGCGCAGGGGAGGGCCACGGTGGTGATTTCAGCGGCCGATCCCGATGCGGCGACCGCCAGCATGTGTCTGGTGTAGGCATAGTTCGTCGGTGCCATCGGCACAGACGTCATCTGCTTCGCGGTCATTTTCCACTTGGCCCCGTACGCTTCATGCAGACTCCTCTCGACAACGATGGTTTCCTCGGCGAGCTTGGTCAATCGCAGGGCGGATTCGGAATCCGGCGCTCGCACCGCTCCGGCTGAAAAGACCCGCGCGAGGTCTCCGAGGAAGCGGGCGTCCTGCAGGATATAGTATTTGAATTTGTGTTCAGGCAGTGTCCCGTTGCCAAGCGCCACGACGAAGGGATGGGTCAGTTGCGCGTCCCAGATCGGTCGAGCGAGCTGACGGAGATGGTTTGTAAACGACATGGCTTTCCTTCGTTTAACGATGCCTCTTGTGTTCCGTTTGTGATCGTTTGCGTGCCACGATTCGCGAGCTACGCTTCACGCTGTCACTCGTGAGGCGTCCATGGACGCGGCAGACGGTTGATGCCGTCCAATGCGGCGACTTTATAGCATTCCGCGAGGGTGGGATAGTTGAAGACCGTGTCGATAAAGTAATCGATCTTGCCTCGGTAGGCCATGACCGCTTGCCCAATGTGGATGAGTTCTGTCGCGCCTTCGCCGATCGCATGAACTCCCAGTAACTCGCGCGAATGCCGGTGAAACAACAGCTTGAGCATACCGGTCTCGTCGCCGATGAGCTGCCCTCTCGCAATTTCGCGGTAGCGGGCGATGCCGGCTGCGTAAGGAATCTTCGTCTTGGCGAGGTCCTCTTCGTTCTTCCCCACCATGGAGATTTCCGGGATCGCATAGATGCCATAGGGCAGCAGTTCCGTATCCGTGCGATCGGGATGTCCGAAGGCATGGCAGGAGGCGTGGCGGCCCTGTTGCATGGAGGTCGACGCAAGAGCGGGGAAGCCGATCACGTCCCCGGCCGCGTAGATGTGCGGGATCGCGGTTTGGAAGTGCTCGTTGACCGAAAGGCGCCCACGCTGATCCGGCGTGAGACCGATCGACTCAAGGTTGAGATCTTTGGTCGCGCCTTCGCGCCCGATCGCATACATCAGCGTGGTCGCCTGGATCGGCTTGGCCTGCTTCAGGCGCACGTCGATGCGGTGATCCGCTACCTTCTTGATTGCGAGGGCTTCCTCCTCGTGATACAACGTGACGCCGATGTCCTTCATTTGCTGTTGAAGAGCCTCGATAATTTCCGCATCGACGAATTCCAACAGGCGCGGGCGTTTGTCGACCAGCGTGACGGGGACGCCCAGTGCCGCCAAGAGTGAGGCGTACTCGGTGCCGATGACCCCGCCTCCCACGATGACGATGGAATCGGGGATGCACTTGAGGGCCAGGAGACCGTCCGTGTCGATGATCGATTCGTCGTCGAACGGAACGTCGGCCGGCCTGGCCGGCTCGGTGCCGACGGCGATCACGATAAAGTCTGCCGTGTGTTCGATGGTGTCTCCGGCTTGCTGAATGCGCAACCGGTGCGAATCGGCGAAACTGGCTCTTCCGTGTATCATATCGACCCGGTTGCGGGTCATCTGATTTTTAACGATGGCGACTTCGCGCGAGATGACGTGATTGGCGCGGAAGGCCAGGTCTTCAATCGTAATCGTTTCTTTCAGTCGATAGCCGGCGCCATAGAGATTCCTCTGACGGAATCCCGAGAGGTAGAGCACGGCTTCGCGCAGCGATTTGCTGGGAATGGTGCCGGTATTAATGCAGACTCCGCCGACAACTTCCTTGCGCTCGACGATACCGACTTTCTTGCCGAGTTTGGCCGCTTGCACGGCGGCCTTTTGACCCGCTGGCCCGGTGCCGATGACGAGGAGGTCGTAATGCACAGAAACCTCGCTACAGGTTGAGGTTAGGGTTCGGGAAGATTCTATCCCAACCTTGACCTCAGCCTCAGACTTTTCCGATTAACCGGCGGTGATCAGCTTGCGTGCAAACTGAAAGGCTTCGTCCAAATCGGGCAGTTGCGCCAGCTCAGGCGTAATTTGCAAGTAGCGGACGGTGTCGTGCGCGTCGACGACCATGACGGCGCGTGCCAAGATGTGAGGGTCCTTCAAGAAGAGGCCGTACGTTTTACCGAAATCGGCGTTGCGGTAATCCGATAGGAATGTCACGTTGGTGATCTTCGCTTCTTCGGCAAATCGCTTTTGGGCAAAAGGCGTATCAATACTGACGGTGATCAGCTCAACCATTTTGTCCAGCCCCTTGTTCTTCTCGCTGAGGTGATGTGTTTGCTGTTCACACACTTTGGTGTCAAGCGATGGCACGACGCTGATGATGCGAACCTTCCCTTTGCCCGCGGTGTCAGCGACGTTGACGAGCGAGAGATCGGTTTGGGTGACTCTCACGCTCCGCAGCTGATCGCCCACCTTGATGCCGTTTCCGGACAGTGATAGCGGACCGCCTTTAAAGAGCACGTTATGCCCTTCGCCTGCGGTGGCGCTTCCGTCTGCGATAGTGATGTTCTTGTAGAGAAATGCGTGTTCCTGCCCGGTGCCGCAGCCTGCAAGACTGAGCAGACTCAAGAGTGCGAATGTCATCAAAGAGGATGAGTGCGTGAGAGTCATCGGAGTCCTCCGTCTCATGAAGGGAATGCCGTCTTGTGTCGCTCCAGACGGCGCTTGTTCAAGGTTGTCCTAAAAAGTCTACCATAGCTCGGTTCGCAAGATCCGGCCGTTCCCATTGTGGGATATGTCCCGCTTTGGGAATACGAATCAAAGAAGACCCTTTGATCGTTCGCTGCAATTCTTCACCGACTGCGAGCGGGAATACGTGGTCCTCCTCGCCCCAGAGAATCAGCGTCGGTTGGGTAATCTCCCCAATCCGCCGGGCGAATCCGGATTCCCACAAGGGGAGGGTGTCACGGGCGGTGAGGATGGGCGCAATCAGACCGGGCCGTTGACGGTTGCGGTTGGACCGCTCGATGACCGCGGGTGTGAGCAGCGCCGGATCATGCACGATTTCCTTCAACACCGATTCAATCATCACGCCCCCGAAGAGCCAATTGCCGAAAGAGACCAGCCAAGACGGCGCACTCGTATTGAGTGCCCGTTGGATTGACGGGCTGGTGAGTTTCTCCCGCACATGCGCCGGAAAGCCATCGACGAGGATCAATTTGGAGACACGGTCCGGATGTGCGAGCGCCATTCCGATGGCAAGCCCGGCGCCCATGGAATTGCCGACCAACGTTGCCTGGCGGATCTGTAGCGCATCCATGAAGCCGACGAAGTAGTCCAGCGCCTGTTCGGGGAGATATTCGATATCCGGTTTGTCGGACAGTCCTGAGCCGATTAAATCCGGTGTGATCAGGCGGGCATGTGCCGAGAGCGGGGTCTGCTGGTGCTCCCATTGCCACATCGAGCCCCCAAATCCGTGGATCAGAATGACCGGCTGGCCTTGGCCGACCTCGAGATACGCCATTGTCTGGCCTTTCACTGAGATGGTCTTGATTGGAATGCGCTCGAAGGCCTCGAACTGGGGAGGAATCGGAGTGGGAGAAGAGCATGCCATGGTGGCCACGAAGAAGCCGAACGTGATCAGTGATATCGAGGGGCGTCTAGGCAATCGAGTCGAAGAACGGTGGCGCCTCAGCCTATTCCAGTTGGATAACTGTCTCATCCGTCTTTACGTTCTCGCCTTCGGCGACGAGAATGGCCACGACCTTTCCGTTGACCGGTGCCGGCACGCGGCTTTCCATCTTCATTGCCTCGATGATCAACAGAGGATCTCCGGCCTTAACCCGATCCTCTTTTGCGACCAGCACCTTCACGACGCGGCCCGGCATCGGAGGTGCCACGTCTCCGGGCTTGGAAGGCTTCGGCCGTTTCGGCTTCGTGCCTTTGCCGCTGTCTGGCGCTTCAGGCACACCGGCCAACACTTCCTGGATCGGTTCGAGCGATACCTCTTCGAGCTTGTCGTTGACGCGAATGTAGTAGGGTTTGCGTCCGTCCGTCTTGCGACCGGAGCCGGACACCTTCACATGGTAGGTTTCGCCGTGGACAGTGACGTTGAATTCTGCCGGTGCCAAATGGAGTTCACCGGCCACAGCCGGACCTTTGGCGGATGAGATTTCGAGCGGTTCGGGAATCAGATCGCCTTTTGCCCGGGCTTCGAAAAAGTCACGCGCGATGGCCGGGAACAGGACGAACGAGAGGTGATCTTCGACCGTTTCAACGTCGGGCGGCAAATCTTTCTTGACGGCATCGAGCTCCGGCTCCAGCCGATCGGCTGGTCGCGTTTTGATCGGCTCTTCGTCGCCGATGGCCCGCGCCATGATGTCGCGATCGACCTGACCCGGCGCGCGGCCGTAGAGCCCGAGGAAGTAGTTCTTGGTTTCGGTCGTAATGACTTTGTAGCGCTCGCCGGTCAGCACGTTGAGCGTGGCCTGTGTACCCACGATCTGGCTGGTCGGGGTGACGAGCGGCGGATAGCCCATGTCCTTCCTGACGCGCGGCACTTCGTCGAGCACTTCTTTCATGCGATCCAGGGCATTCTGCTCAGTCAATTGTGCGGCAAGGTTGGACAGCATGCCTCCGGGAATCTGTGAGGTCAGGATTTCGGCATCGACCCCCGTGAAGTCGCTTTCAAACTGGCGGTATTTGCGGCGGACAGTCCGAAAATGTTCGGTGATCGGCAAAAAAGATTCAAGGTTCAGACCGGTGTCGTATGGCGTCTTCTGCAGCGCGGCGACCATGCTTTCGGTGGCCGGGTGGGAGGTGCCACCCGCCAGCGGTGACATGGCAGTGTCCAGCATATCGAGTCCGCCGAGGATGGCCATCAGCGCCGACATCGAGGCCATGCCGGAGGTGTAGTGCGAGTGCAGATGGATCGGGACTTTCACCGCCGCCTTCAGTCGGCGTACGAGATGATAGGCATCGAGTGGGGCCAGCAGGCCGGCCATGTCTTTGATGCAGAGCGTGTCTGTGCCGATATCCTCCAGTTGTTTGGCGAGATCAACGTACCGGTCGATGTTGTGGACCGGGCTGACGGTATAGCTGATCGCGGCTTCCGCATGTTTGCCGCTGGCCTTTACTTCGCGGATCGCTCGATCCACGTTCCGCACGTCGTTGAGTGCATCGAAGACGCGGAACACGTCGATGCCGTTCGTGGCGGAGCGTTCGATGAACCGCTCCAGCACGTCGTCGGCATAGTGCCGATAGCCGACGAGGTTTTGTCCCCGCAATAACATCTGCAACTTCGTATTGGGCATAGCTGCGCGAAGCGTCCGTAGCCGTTCCCAGGGATCTTCTTTCAAAAAGCGCAGGCAGGTGTCGAAGGTGGCGCCGCCCCAGACTTCCAGCGACCAATAGCCGACCGCATCGAGTTTCTGCGCAATGGGCAACATGTCCTCGGTCCGCATGCGGGTGGCCAGGAGCGACTGGTGCCCGTCGCGCAGCGCGACATCGGTGATGAGAATCGGCTTGCCGGCAGCCGGTTGGATGGCAAGATCCTGCAGTCGAGACTTCGATTTTGGTGATATCTTGTGGACCGGACCGGAAGGACGCTTCTTCGTCGCCTGTTTCTTGATGGAAGGTCGTTTGGTCGCCATAATCTCGTCGTTCTTGTCGCTTAGCGAATGAGCAGCCGTCCGTCTTACAAACCTTCGTACGCTGCGATGGCGGCGGAAATCGCCACCACTAAATCTTCCGGCTGTTCAAATTCGTGATACATGAAGAGGTCTGGGTGAGTCTCCAGGTAAGAGGTGTCGAAGCGCCCGGCGAGAAAGTCCTGTTCCTGCATGATGGCTTCCATAAACGGGATCGTCGTTTTCACACCGCGCAACACATACTCTTCGAGGGATCGCCGCATGCGGCTGACTGTTTCCTCCCAGGTCCGGCCGCGAACGGTCAGTTTGGCTAGCAAGGCATCGTAGTAGGGCGGGACGGTGTAGTCCTTGTAGACGGCGCCATCGATCCGGACGCCGATGCCGCCCGGTGATAAATAGGCCGTGATGGTGCCGGTGCAGGGTCTGAAGTTGTTCTTGGGATCTTCGGCATTGATCCGGCACTGAATCGCGTGGCCTTGCAACGTGACGTCCTTCTGATGGATATCCAGCGGCTTGCCGGCCGCAATGGAAATCTGGTTGCGTACGATGTCGATTGCCGTGATTTGTTCGGTCACGGTATGTTCGACCTGTAACCGCGGATTCATTTCGATGAAGTAGAACCGGCCTTCTTGATCCAGCAGGAACTCCACCGTCCCGGCATTATCGTAGTTCACGGCTTTGGCGATCGCGGTAGCGGCTTCTCCCATCTCGGCCCGCAGTTTGGGCGTCAGGATGAGCGACGGTGCGATCTCGATCAACTTCTGGTGTCGACGCTGAATGGAGCAGTCCCGTTCGCCGAGATGGATGATATTGCCATGTCGGTCGGCCAGAATCTGGAACTCAATGTGATGGGGTCGTTCGATATATTTCTCGATGAAGACGCTCCCGTCGCCGAACGCGGCTTGCGCTTCCCGCGAGGCCACTTCCATGTTCTCGCGAAGCTCCGAATCGGAGCGCACGACCCGGAGTCCTCGACCGCCGCCGCCCGCGCTCGCTTTGATGATGACGGGATAGCCGGATTTCTTCGCAAAGGCGAGAGCTTCCTTGACGTCGCTGACCCCTCCTTCTGTTCCGGGAACAATTGGGACACCGATTGACCGAGCCAGTTCGCGAGCCATTACCTTGCTGCCCATCAATGTGATAGCGCCTGGCGAGGGTCCGATAAACGTAATACCGGCCTCTTGGCATAATTCGGCGAACTCGGCGTTTTCAGAAAGAAAACCATAGCCGGGATGAATTGCGTCGGCGCCGATTCGGAGAGCCAGATCGACAATCTGCCGCTTGTCGAGGAATCCCTTCACGGGGCCAGGCCCGACGGCGTAGGCTTCGTCGGCTTTTTTGACGTAAATCCCGGTCGAATCGGCTTCGGAGTAGATAGCGGCCGTAGCGATATTCAGCTCGCGGCAAGCGCGGATGATTCGCATGGCGATCTCTCCGCGATTGGCCACAAGGATTTTCTTAAACATCTCCCTCTGGTGCTCCAATACAACCACGCACTGCTCCGAACAAACCGGCGAAAAGGAGCGCGTAAGCTAGCATAAGATCAAGAGGAATGTCGAGGGAGCGAACGACAGAAGGAAGGTCTGCAGGGAGGCTGGACGATGCTGTTGAGGACTTGAGAAGGGGCAGAAACGGGGGGCTCGCATCTCCCGTTTCTGCCTAAGAAAATCTATTTGGCCTGCACCAAGAATCCTTTGGACCGCGCGTTGCCACCGCCAGCGACGACGTCGATGAAGGACATGCCCGCCTTCACATCAGGAACCGTCGCTTCGATGGTGGTGTCGCTGACGAATTTGTAGTCAATCTTGGCGGGGCCCGCCGCGCTGAAGGCCACGCCGTGAAAACACTCTTTGGTTCCAAAATTTTCACCCTTGATGGTCACCTTTTGGCCGGGTTTGGCTTCGTCCGGTTCAACTTTATGAATCTTCGGACGCTTCGACCGGTCGCAGATCGGGTCACCCTCAATTTTCTTTTCGTCGAATCCCTTGATGGATTCCATATCGTAGAGCGTGAAGCCGGCTCCTTCGACGACTGCACCTTTGTCGCTTGACTCTTCTGCACCGGACGCCGGGACCGGTACCATCCACAGTCCAGCCAGCCCCACGATGCAAGACATGATGAAACGGAATGATAGTTGCCGGGTCTGCATAACATCCTCCTTCATCGATGAGGCCACATTATTTCTTCTCGAACGGGATATACGTTTCGGCGATGATCTGCCGCCCCGCGGGAGATTGGGCGAATTGCCCGAAGGCGTCCGCCAACGGGTTCGGGTCCTTCTTTGCCAGCAGCAGGACCGGCCGCCGCAGCGGATAACGTCCATCTTTCACGGTCGGCACTTCCGGTTCCACCTTGTCCACAGGGAGTAATCTGACAGCCACGCCGCTGGTCACCACGGCCAACCCCTGGCTCAGTGAAATGTAGGCGACAGCGGAAAGCGGCGGCAGTGTGCCGACGACCGTCTTGATGACTTTGTCGTCCTTGGCGATGACTTTCGCATTCGTGGGAATCTTGCCGTCGATGCCGAGCTGGCGCTCGAACGCCTCGCGGATGTTCTGGTTTTTCGGCCGATCGATCAGGAGAATCTTTGTTTCCGGGCCGCCCAAATCGGACCATTCTTTCACTTTTCCGGAGAAGATGTCGGCCACCTGTTGCTTGGTCACCTCTTTGGTAAAGTTCGACAGGTTGACGAGAATCCCGATGCCGTCCCAGGCGATTTGGGTGGAAGCCAGTCCGGCTTCTTCGGCTCCGGTCACGGCGAGATGGGCTTCACCGGCTTTAACCATCTCGACCGGCTTGGAATGATCATCCCAGACCACATCGACGTAGGCGCGCGGGTTCGCCTTCTCAAAGGCTCGGGCCAGGGATTCAATCGTGGTCAGTTCTGGACCATTGCCGGTCACAATGAGATTGCCGGATGCTTCGGCCAGGACGAACGATGGAACGGCCGCACCTGCGGCCAGGCTCAGGCTCGCAAACAGCAGAAAGGCATGATGCAGGGAAATGCCATATCCTGACCTGTGGATTCGAGTTACAGCCTGGAGGCGAGACGAACGGTTCAAGGAGTCCATGCGACTACAAATCAGTTTCCCGTCTTGTCTGGAGGATTCTTGGGCTGAGACTCAGAACCCGTGAAGACATCCTCGATGGGCGGAGGCGCGCTGCGAGCGCCGAACAACGGCGGGAGTTTGGAAAAGCTGTCGGCACGCTTGTTCAACATGTTATACGCGTTCATTTCCTTGAAGCCGGGTTTGTGATCGCCTTTCACGGTCGAGACGAAGGATGACAGAAGACGCGTGGCTTCTTGGGCTTGGCAGAATGGACAGACAGTATCTTCAGCTCTGGTATGGACCGACTGCGTGACATCGAACTGCTTCTCGCAACGCCCGCACCGGTATTCGTAAAGTGGCATCGTCAGTCTCCTGCCATGATCGATGGTCTGCGTGACAACGCGCCCTTGACCATCTGTTAACTTTTGCCTTATTGTACCACACCTGCCTGGTTCGAAGACTAGGGGATTACTGGAAGAGGAGGATGTTCGATGGCGGTGCTGATTCGACGGTACAAAGGTCACACTGGCATGATGCAGGAAGAGCGGATCGATGACGATGATCGGATCGAGCGGTATTTTCGGCTGTTCGAAAAAGACGACGTCAAAAAATTGGAAACTGGCGTCAAGGTGTTCATCGAAAAGGACGAATGGCAACTCCTTCCTTGAAGACGTAAGGCGTCTCACCCCTTACGACACATCAATGATTTACTGGATTCACGTCGCCCATTCGATCGACCGGGTGACGTTGCACAAAGACCGTTGCTCGGAAGTACCCTCATCGCAAACATCTACCGACTATTGGCAGGGCGGCTGGTACGACTATCCGGATAAAGAACGCGCGCTGGCGGCCATGGAGCAGGCGGGACCGACCGATCTTCGGCGCTGCCCCCTCTGCAAGCCATAGTTGATTCAAGGAGAGTACGGACGTGCTCGTCGTGATACCTCAGTCATCGCACTGAGTCTTCATCCCTGACCCTGTTGATGCCTCGACTTGCACTACTGCTTACCACCTTCATCTGGGGTGCCACGTTTCCCGCAACGAAGGCGGCGCTGGAACAGATGCCGCCGCTGTCGTTTCTGTGTCTTCGATTTTTTTTGGGCACCTTCTTGGTCGCCGTCTGGTTTTGGTTTGTGCGTCATCGCCTTCGGCGAGAACCGGACGTCTTGTATGCCAGCGGCATCGCCACGGTCTTCCTGTTCTTCGGGTACGTCCTTCAAACGGTCGGCTTGCGCTACACCAGTGCTTCGAACAGCGCGTTTCTGACCGCCCTGTACGTGATCATTGTGCCGCTCATGCTGCGGCGGTTCGACCGCCGCGTGATCGTAGCCACGACGATTGCCATGGCCGGTCTGTGGCTCCTCGTCAAACCCAGTGCGACCATCAATCTCGGCGATCTAATGACCATCGGTTGTGCGGCGGCGTTCGCAGGGCATATCGTCTGTCTCGAACGGTTTACCCGTCAGTTCGATGCGCCTTCGCTGCTGCTGTGGCAGATGACCGCTGTGACGCTGCTCTTCCTGCCGATGATGGGGTGGGAACAGGCCCCAGCGCAGGCTTTTATGCCGACAACGGTGTTGTTGATTGGCCTTGTCGTGACCGGTGGATTAGCCACCGGTGCTTTCGCCGTGCAGATGTGGGCGCAGCAGTTGGTTCCGGCCCAGCAAGTCGCGTTGGTTTTTGCCTCGGAGCCGGCCTACGCGGCCTGGCTCTCATGGTATTTTCTGGGTGAGACGCTGGATCTCCAGGGTTGGATTGGAAGCGGCCTGATTTTGACGGCAGTGCTTATCGGGGCGTCTGTGTCGGCTCCGAAACAGCCGGTAGCAGGTGCAACCGAGCCGGTGTGACCAAAGACGGAGTGCGATGGCTCAAAAATTCGCCAATGGCCGCTGGGTACAAGAGGGATTTCTCGACAACCGAATCGCAGGAACGGTCGTGGGGCGCATCGTCTTCGCCGCCATCGGTCCGGTCGTTCTCTATCTGAAAGGCAACTTCAAGGACGACATCGCCGGCCACGTGATCCAATTCCGCAATGGAAGTTTTGAAGATGATGAGATGGCTGCTCAGGTGATCGGCGATATGGAGAATCCGCAGGTCGGAACGGTCAACCTGATTTCATTCGATCCGCATCCCAATCTCGTGCCGCATCCCTACGTGGAATGGTTTTCTGACCGTTCGAACCATTATCGGTTTGAACTCAAACCTGACGAGGCCTGGATCGTGCCGGAAGCAGAGCAGGGTACGATCGACGAGCAAAGCCGGCTGATTCGCGAATCTTTGGCTGGAAGCGCAGCGGAGCGACCGAAGCGCGAGGACTCCGATTGGATCTGATGAGAGCCTTGACCGTATCTCAGCCCGCGGTGAGCTGTACGGCGATCGTTTCGTGCTTGTTTTTCTGCTCGCGCACGTAGACGGGCACATCCTTGATGTCCCATACGAGGCCCAGCCATTCCATGGCTTTGAGGCAATAGTAGGTCATATCGATTTCCCACCAATAGAACCCCTGCCTCGTTGAAGCCGGATAGAAATGGTGGTTGTTGTGCCAGCCTTCTCCCATGGTGATCAGCGCAAGGATGAAGTTGTTGCGGCTATCGTCGCCGGTGTCATAGCGCTGCGAACCGTAGACGTGCGAGAGCGAGTTGATCGTGCAGGTGCCGTGAATGAGCGCGACGGTGGAAATAAAGAACCCCCAGATCAACATCTGCGGACCGCTCGTGCCGAGTTCCGGCGCATAGGCTTCTAGCAGCTTTCCTAAGCCGAACATCGCAAACCCCGTGATCGTAGGTACGAGAATATCGAATCGGTCCAGAAACCGGAGCTCGGGATACTTGGCGAAATCGGTGATGCTTTTCAAACGGGGTGCAAAGTGCGTCTGCGACGTAAACCATCCGATATGCGACCAGAGGAATCCACCCTGCGCCGGTGAATGCACATCGTCCTTTGTGTCGGATGCAATATGGTGATGGCGATGATGGCCGGCCCACCAGAGCGGGCCGCGCTGGGCGCAGGCCCCGCCCAGGATGGCGAAGGCCAATTGGCATGCGCGGGTCGTCTTAAACGTTCGATGAGAGAAGTACCGGTGATACCATCCGGTGATGGCGAACATCCGGACGAAATAAAACGCGATGGCGACGGCGACGGCGATCCAGCTGATGCCGACCCAGATGACACCCAAGCACATGGCGTGAACGGCAATAATGGGAATACAACGGAACCAGTCCATCTTGGGGACGCCGTCCGTTTTCATGTATTCGAGTCCGGCCCAAGAATCGAACCACCGCAAAAAGGTAAACCAGAGGTCTTGAGCCTTGGTCGGATAAAGTATTCGCACGTCGGACATTCGTATACCTCCAGTTAGGGCCAGCGCAGCGGCCAGGCACACACAGTTCTATGGATCTCAGTAAGCCTCGGCACTTACGGGTGGTTCTCGAGGCAGGTTGCACGATCCAGGGCTTCATCCGAAAACATCGTCATGAGCCCTGAACGACGGGAGCACATTATACATACAAACCACTCCAAATGGTACCCTTATTAATTGTAGCGGATCGCGGGAGGCTGTCTACATGGAATGGAATCGCGCACTTAGCTGAGCCTCAGCAACCCGACTTCGTTTGACACCCCCCCTGAGCCACCCCTAGAATGCCAACCCTATGAACGATCGCTTCCTGAAAGCCTGTCGCCGCGAGCCGGTCGATTGTACACCCGTTTGGTTCATGCGCCAGGCCGGACGCTACATGGCCCAGTATCGTTCCTTACGCGCAAGACACTCGATGTTGGCTCTGTGCAAGACACCCGAACTGGCCGCGCAAGTTACACTTCAACCGATTGACCGTTTCCCGCTCGATGCCGCCATCATCTTCGCCGACATTCTCCTGCCGCTTGAGGCCATGGGATTGAATCTCGAGTTTTCGGAAGGGGAAGGACCTGTGATTCACAATCCGGTGCGCGAGCGGGCCGATGTCGAACGCCTCAAAGCCATCGATGGGACTGAATTGGAGTACGTGGCTGAGGCGATTCGGCAAACGCGTAAGGCTTTGAACGGCCGTGTACCGTTGATTGGATTTGCCGGCGCGCCGTTTACGTTGGCCAGCTATGCGATCGAAGGCGGCGGGTCACGCAATTATGTGTTGACGAAATCGATGATGTATCGCGAGCCTGACGTCTGGCACAAACTGATGGATAAGTTGGCTCGCGTCGTGACCGGCTATCTCCGCCGGCAGATCCGTGCAGGCGCGCAGGCCGTCCAACTCTTCGACAGCTGGGTCGGTTGTCTTTCGGCCGGCGACTATGCCGAATATGTGAAGCCTCACGTGCAGCTGATCTTTGAGGGACTCAAGCGGGAAGGCGTGCCCTCGATTCATTTTGGCACGGGGACAACAGCCATATTGCGGCAGATGCGCGAGGCGGGTGGGGATGTGATCGGCGTTGATTGGCGGATTCATCTTGATGAGGCCTGGACAATGATCGGCTATGATCGCGCCGTGCAGGGGAACCTCGACCCGGTCGCTCTCTATGCTCCGCTCCATGAAATCGAACGCCGAGTGGAGGATATTTTGCGTCGTGCCGGTAATCGCAATGGACACATCTTCAATCTGGGCCATGGCATCCTGCCGACAACTCCTGTCGAACATGTTGAGGCGGCGATCAACATGATACATAAACTCAGCCAGCGGTAGAAGCAGCCACCATTGCCATGTCCCACATACAGAAACCCATAGCGGTCTTGCTCATGGCTATGGGAGGTCCTGACTGTCTCGACAATGTCGAACCGTTTCTGCTCGACGTGCGCGGCGGACGACCGACGCCTCCGGAACTCGTTGCGGAGATTCGCGAACGTTATCGGGCAACCGGCGGGAAATCTCCGGCAGTCGGCATCACCAAAGACGTCGCCAAGAAACTGGAAGCGCGTTTGAACGAGTCAGGCCGTGAACGCTATCGCGTCTATGTCGGCTTGCGGCATTGGCATCCTTTTATCAAGGAGGCCTATGCAGAGTTACTTCGAGACGAGCCGGAGCATGTCATCGGCTTTTGCATGGCCCCGCAGCAATCGTCTCTGAGTACAGGGGCTTATCGAAAAAAGGTGGAAGAGGCGCAGGCGGCTCTGAACAGCCATTGTCCCGTGAGTTATATCGGAGCGTGGAACCGGCATCCGAAACTGATCGCGGCGATAATCGAGAATGTTCGGCAGGGACTCTTGAAATTCCCTGCTGCGGTGCGTCAGAGCGTTCCGGTGCTTTTCACGGCGCACAGTCTGCCGGAACGAATCGTCGCGATGAAAGATCCTTACCCGGACGAAGTCAAGGGCACGGTTGAGGCCGTGACGGTGCTGCTCGGGAGTCAGCCGACCAGATTCGCCTATCAGAGCCAGGGACGGTCCGGCGAACAGTGGCTGGGACCGACCGTGGAGTCGGCCATTGGAGAGTTGAGCCTGGCAGGTCGTCGCCAGGTCCTTGTCGCGCCGATCGGGTTTCTTTGCGACCATGTCGAAACGCTCTACGATATCGATATTGAGCTGAAGCAGCTGGCGGTGAGCCGAGGTATGCAGTTGGAGCGAATCGCCATGCTCAATGATTCTCCCGCGATGATTGAGATTTTAGTCGATGTGCTGACCGCGCACGAATCATCTCTGACGATCCCGTCGTGAGCAATCCTCGCACTGTCGCGATAGTCGGTGGAGGCATTTCGGGTTTAGCGACAGCCTTTGCGCTCTCGGAGCGTGCTTCCACGGCCGGTCTGTCAATCCGTTGTACGGTGCTGGATGCCGGTCCTGCCTGGGGTGGCAAGATCGTCACGCACCGGATCGGCGATCTCGTGACGGAAGCCGGACCGGATTCCTTCCTGTCAAATAAACCGGCCGGCCTGCAGCTCGTTGAGAAACTCGGTCTCACCGGTCAGCTTATCAACACGAACGAAACGGGGAAGAAGGCCTCAGTCTATTCAGGTGGAAAGCTGCGGGAATTACCCGAGGGGCTGGTCGTCATTTCGCCGGGGCAGATTGGACCCTTCCTGAAAAGCGGGTTGCTGACGGTCAGCGGCCTCACCCGCATGGGACTGGACCTCGTCATGCCGGCGAAGCGCCCGACAGGAGATGAATCGCTCGCTTCGTTTTTTCGACGCCGGTTCGGTCGGCAGGCCTTTGAACGTATGATGGAACCGTTGATGGCCGGCATCTATGCGGGTGATGCCGAGCAGATGAGCCTCAAGGCCACGTTTCCGCGGTTTCTTGAATTAGAACAGGAGCACGGCAGCGTGATCCGCGGCATGATGACGGCGCAGGCAACCGGAATAGGAGAGCCCAAGGCCAGCCCTAAGCGGACAATGTTCGTCAGCCTCAAGAATGGTCTTGAGGAGCTCGTCACGGCACTGGTTCGGCGATTGACCGATCAGGGCGTCACGCTCCGAAGCGGTGTGGCAGTGGAATCCTTGCGTGTGCGATCCCATCAGCTGGGTCGCTGGACGTACGATGTCATGCTCGACGATGGTTCGGCCCTCTCCGTCGACAGCCTCGTCTTGGCGACGCCGGCTTATGTATCGGCGGATCTCTTGCGGCCCCTGACGCCGATCGCAAGTGGCCTGCTGGACATGATCCCCTACGCCTCGACTGCGACGATCGCGTTAGTCTATCCTGCTTCCGTGATTGGTGGAGCAGTGCAAGGGTTTGGTTTTGTCGTCCCGCGAGTCGAACATCGGGATCTGATTGCGGCGACTTGGACGTCGATCAAGTGGCCGCACCGTGCGCCGCCGGATCAATTGATGGTCCGTTGTTATGTCGGCGGAGTTGGGCGCGAGGCGATCTTGCAACTCGACGACCAGGCACTCGTGAGCCGGGTTAAAGCCGAACTCCGGCAGATCTGCGGCGTGACAACGGAACCCACCTATGTGGAAGTGAATCGCTGGATGAAGGCGATGCCGCAGTATCAGCTGGGACACTTAGAACGCTTGGAGCAAGCCGAGGGAGCATTGAGCCGTTACGGGGGGTTGGTCCTTACCGGCGCGGCCTACCGCGGTGTCGGCATTCCGGATTGTATCCGTCATGGAGATACCGCGGCAGACAAGGTCGTGAGGTCCCTCTTAGGGGAGCGTATATAAAGGAACAGACTAAATGGCGACGACGAATGCGATCAAGATTATCGGTGTAGCCGGTCCGTTTCGAGAGCCGAGGGAACCGGTGTTTTCTTACGACTATTCCATCCAGCGGCCGCATTGGCCGATGCCCCATGCGGTACGTGTGAAGGTGGGGATTGCGGAAGAACTCGACGTGCTGCGCGGCAAAATACTTGGCCCCGTCGCGGGCTCACCGGGGCAGCAACTGCTTGTCTCGCAGCTTCTCACCAGGAAGATTGCGGATGAGAAATTGCGGATCGCCGATCAGGACGGCTTGCTGTCCGGACGTGCTGACGTGGTCGTGGCTCCGTTCGCAGGGCCGTCGGCCCATCTGTTTGCGAGACTTGAGTTATGGCTGGAACGAGAGCGTGACGCGCTGCGCGAGGAAATCAAGCAACGTGTGAAGATCTAACAGGTCGCTCAACTTCATTAGAAAATCTTTCTGTAATGCTTCGAATGGACCCCCGATTCGTCGGCGAATCCGATGGAGCCGGCGTCGGGTGCTCCCGTGTTGTTCAAGTCGATGCGGTAATGTCCTCGAATTTCTTCCATTGCCACTTCAAACGGCACTTTGTCCGGATAGAGGCCGCCTGGCGCGTGGGCGCCGCGCGAAAGCGTTCGGATCACCTGCGCCTGGGCATAGTTCGCATCTGAAACCACATAGATATCCGCCACTGCGTGGTCACCTAGCTTGTGGCCCGGCGTAGTCGCAGGAATCAGATCAGTCAGCCTGCCGGCAAGCCGTTCTTTCTTCAGCCGCTTCAGCAGCCCCACCACTTGGCTTTCGGTGGCTTGTGGCGGGACGACGATGCTGACGGCATTCATGTCGAGAACCGTTGTCTGGACCTTGAAAATGACCGGCGCGGCCTCGGGGTCTTCAATCACAGGTGCTGCGGGGCCTTCCGTCCCGGTCGCCTGCTTATTGCGCGAACTCGGAACGATGAGCGCGACGAACAGCCAGAGTCCCAGTAAGATGCCGAACACCACGACCAGCGGATGAACTCCGGCGCGCTTGCCTTCCTGATAAGGACCTTCCTGCTCTCCCATCACAACCTCGTGTCCACAGTTGGATGCTTCGTCTTGGCCTCTTCCCACAGGCGGTTCATTTCGTCGAGCGAAAGGTCGCCGACTGCTCGTCCTGATTGCGCGGCCTGTTGCTCGATAAATTGAAATCGTTTCACGAACCGATTGATGGCTTGGCGCAAGGTATCTTCGGGATTAACCTTCACAAACCGGGCCAGGTTGACGAGGGAGAACAGTACATCGCCGAACTCCGCAGCGATCTCCTGTTGCCTCGTCGAGGTCTCGCCTTCTGATGGTGGAAGCCGAAGGGCCATCCGCAACTCGCGGATTTCTTCTTCGATCTTGTTCAAGACCTGGTCGAAACCGGCTTGATTGTGGGTCCAGTCGAAGCCGACACGCGACGCTCTGGCTTGAATTTGGTAGGCGCGCAGAAGGGCGGGGAGCGTCTGCGGCACTCCATCGAGAACGGATTCGGGCCGTCCTGCCGCCTGCCGTTCTGCCCGCTTGATGTCCTCCCATTTAGCCAGCACTTGGTCGGCATTGGCTGGTATGGGATCGTTGGAGCCGTTCGGAAAGACGTGGGGATGCCGCCGGATCAATTTATCGGCGAGCTGTTCCATGACTTCGTCGATGGTGAAGGCGCCGGCTTCCGCGGCAATCTGACTGTGGAAAAGGACTTGAAGCAGCACGTCGCCGAGTTCTTCCGGCAGCTTCGTTCGATCCTGCTGATCGATCGTCTCCAGCACTTCATAGGTTTCTTCGAGCAGGTACGGCTTCAGGGATTCGTGGGTCTGTTTTCGGTCCCATGGACAGCCGTTCGGAGCCCGCAAGGCTGCCATGAGATCCGTCAATTTCTGAAATCGCTCTGACATGCAAGAGCCCCCATTTTCTGTTGAAAGCGCCATTATACCTGGTTCCAGCGCGGCTTCAACGCGCCTTTCCCGTCTTGCGAGGCCTCGGGGCCTATGGTACGCTCCGGCATCTGAGGCGGGGAGGCTCGAATATGGCGGGAGACAAAGAAGAAGGGTTTGTCATCCGCGATCGGCGGGGAAGTTCCGGAGCGGAGAAGCCGGCTTCTGCACCAACAGCCGCTTCCAAAGATGTCCCTCCTCCACCTGCCTCCGGCGAATCCCAGGGCGGATTGCCGGTGACCTTCGCATCGTTCGTGATTTCTTTGGGAAGTTCCTCGCTGATGCTGATGGGTGAGCAGTTGGACCCGCAGCAAGCCGCGATGCCCGTCAATCTGCCGCAAGCCAAAGAGATCATCGATCTGCTCTCAGTCCTGGAGGCCAAGACGAAGGGCAACCTCACAACCGAAGAACAGGCGGTGTTGCGTGATATGCTCTATGCACTCCGCATGAAATATGTCAGTTTGACTTCGAAATCGTAATCCTGCCGCCGAACACGTCTTAGTCATCTTTGGTGCCGATGATCGTGACAATCCTTTGAGCCAGGTCTGTATTTCCGTTATAGTGAATGCTCTTCCGTCACGCGGTCGATGCATTGAGAAGGAGCTCCGGTGTGAGTGATCATAAAGACACCGCGTCTCCGGCCTGGGCCGGTGTGGAGCGTCGCGTTGCGCCGCAACAGCCGCTGATCCGTGCCCCCGAACCTGTAGCCCGACTACCTCAGCCTCCCCACGAGCCGGAACGCCAGAAACGGCACTTGCGGCCGGTCTGGATCCTGCTGCTCTTCCTCATCCCTTGTGTCGCGCTGACGTTGTACTATGGCCAGGTTGTCGTGCCCGGAGGCGAGGACCCTGACTCGTTTTTCCCGACGACCAGTTATGCGCTCGTGTTGTTGCTGATCAATCTCGATTTGATCGGCTTCGTCGTCCTGTTGCTGCTCCTCTCGCGGAATCTCATCAAGGCCTATTTTGAGCGGCGTCATCGTTTGATCGGTTCGGGTTTCCGCACGAAACTCGTGGCCGCCTTTATTGGTTTCTCGCTGATTCCCACCATGCTGTTAGCCTTCGTGGCCAGCGGTCTCGTGAACAAGGCGGTGGACGTCTGGTTCAGCGACCAGATCGATCGCGTTATGCGCGACTCCTATGAAGTCGCCAAGATGCAGCACGCCGGCCACATCACGTTGGCGGTGAACAGCGCTCGCGCCATCAGCCATGAGATTTTCCGCGAGGATATGCTGCTGCCCGAGCAGCGAGACCTCTTAGTCGCGGCCATGGCACGTAAGCGGGTGGAGTTCGGCGTAGCCGGGATCGAAGTCTACTCTGCCAAGATGGAGACGCTGACGAAGTCGCTCGATCCTGAGATTCCGCCCGGCGTGCTCGATTTGCCGATCGGCCAACTGGTACTGCAGGCGATCAATGGCAAACAGGAGGCGAATACCGTGCAAGAGGCGCAGACCGGGCGGCTCGTGCGGGCCGCGGCTCCGGTCGCCGCCAGCGGGCGCGGCGGGGAAGTCGGCGGCGTCGTGGTGGTCGATGCCTATGTGCCGGAATCTTTGCTGGCCAAAATGGACGGGATCGGGCGCCAATATGAAGAGTATAAACAGATCAAGGCGATGAAAAATCCGATCAAGGCCGGGGCCTACCTGTTTGTCGCCGTCATTACCGTGCTGATCTTATTCGGCGCGACCTGGTTCGGGTTCTACGTTGCGCGCAGCATCACCGTGCCGATTCAGCGGCTCGCGGAAGCCACTGATGCGATCGCGCACGGGGATCTCTCCGTTCGTATCGATGCCAAAGCGACCGATGAGATCGGCACACTCATCGATTCCTTCAACCGCATGACCTCCGATTTGCAGAGCGGCAAGTCCGCGATCGAGTCTGCCAACGTCTCTCTTCGCCGGAGCAACCTCGAACTCGACCGGCGCCGCGCGTACATTGAATCGGTCGTCGACACGATTGCCGCCGGATTGGTGTCGATCGACAAAAACGGCATGGTGACGAATTTCAACCCGTCGGGCGAGCGGATTCTCGGGCTTTCAGCCGGACGCGTGCAGGGTCGTCCGGCGAACGATGCATTCAAGGAATTCGGCCTCACGCTCTTTCAAACAATCTACGATCGCATGCTTCAGGATCAACGTGACGACTTGACGCTTGACGGCACGTTGGAGGTCGAAGGGAAATTTCTGACGGTTGCGCTGCATGCCTCGCGGATGAAGGACGAAGAGGGCCAGGATCTCGGGGTCGTGCTCGTGTTCGAGGACCTTACCGAATTGCTCAAGGCGCAAAAAGTGGCTGCCTGGCAGGAAGTGGCGCGGCGGGTGGCGCATGAAATCAAGAATCCACTCACCCCCATTCAATTGTCGGCACAGCGCATGCGTAAGAAGTTCTTCGAAAAAGCCCCGGATTTCGACCGGGTGTTCGACGAATCGACCAACGTGATCGTGAATGAGGTTGCCAGCCTCAAGCACATGGTCGACGAGTTCTCAAAATTTGCCCGGTTGCCGGCACCGCAGCTGGCTCAACAATCGCTGCACGATGTGATTAACGAGGTGATCTCGCTCTACCGAGGGGCGCACAGAGACATCCAGTTGATCGTGGCGTTGGACGAGGACTTGCCGCAGCTGAAGTTCGATTGGGAACAAATCAAGCGAGTGCTGGTGAATCTCCTCGACAATGCGATTCAGGCCATGAACCAGAGAGGGCGGGTGTGGTTGACGACGCAATATGATACAAAGCGCCGGCGAGCGGTGGTGAGCATCGCGGACGAGGGCCCGGGCATCGCACCGGAGGACCAGGACAAGCTGTTCGTCCCGTACTTTACGCGGAAGAAGACCGGAACAGGTCTGGGCCTGGCCATCGTCCGCCGCATTATCACCGATCACGAAGGTCAGATTACGGCAGGCAACAACCATCCGCGCGGCGCCCTGTTTACGTTTGAGTTGCCGGTATGAGGGGAGAGGAGTTCAGTGGTTGAACCGAAAACGTGTGACGGAGTGTTATGTCAGCCTCGGTATTAGTCGTTGATGATGAAGATGCCATTGTGTCTTCGCTGAGCAGCATCCTGCAGGATGAGGGCTATGAAGTCTCCGTTGCGAAGAGCGGCGTAGAGGCGTTGAAGATCTATACGACCGATCCTCCCGACCTCATGCTGCTCGATATTTGGATGCCGGAAATGGACGGATTGGAAACGTTGCGCCGCATCAAAGAGTTGGTGCCGACCGCTCAGGTCATGATGATGTCGGGCCATGGGTCGATTGAAACGGCGGTCAAGGCAATCAAGCTGGGTGCCTACGACTACATCGAGAAACCCCTTTCATTGGAAAACGTCACGCTCCGTGTCAAACACGCGCTGGAACAGTACCGATTAGAGGAAGAAAACCGCTCGTTACGGACCAAAGTCCAGCGCAAGTTCGAGCTGGTCGGACAATCGCCGGTCATGCAGCAGCTGCGTCAACTAATCGATACTGCGGGACCGACGAACAGCCGCGTGCTGATTGGAGGGGAGAATGGCACGGGCAAGGAATTGGTAGCTCGGGCCATTCACCTCCGGAGCGCTAGAGCGGATCGGCCCTTCGTGGCCGTGAACTGCGCCGCGATTCCCGAGACCCTGATTGAAAGCGAACTGTTCGGGCACGAAAAAGGGTCATTTACCGGCGCCACATCGATGAAGCGAGGTCAATTCGAGCAGGCCGACGGAGGGACGCTGTTCCTGGACGAGATCGCTGATATGAGTCTGAACACCCAGGCCAAGGTCTTACGCGCGCTGCAAGAACAGCAGTTTACCAGAGTTGGTGGAACCAAGTTGATGAAGGTGGATGTGCGGGTGCTGGCCGCGTCGAACAAAGATCTGATGAAGGAAATTGAGAAGGGCGTGTTTCGGGAGGATCTGTATTATCGGCTCAACGTGGTGCCCATCGTCGTGCCGCCATTGCGGGAGCGCCGCGAAGATATCCCGCTCCTTATCCGCCATTTTATGAAACTCCATGCGGAGGAACAGGGATTGCGAATGAAGGAAGTCACCCCGGAAGCCATGAACGTATTTCAGCAGTACGAATGGCCTGGGAACATTCGTGAATTGCGAAACTTGATCGAGCGATTAATGATCATGGTGCCCGGAGGGGTCATCGACACGGCACAGGCCAACCTGGCTCTCCAAGTGAAACCCGTGGGATCTGCAGCCCCTGCCGGCAGCGGCACGGCAACCGCTCCGGCTGTGAGTCCGATTTTTACGCAGCCTTATGACTCGCTTCGCGATGCGCGCAATGCCTTCGAGAAGGAGTACATCGCGCGCAAGTTGCGCGAGCACCATTGGAATATTTCGCGGACGGCTGAAGATCTAAAAATCGAACGCAGCCATCTTCACAGGAAAATCAAGTTGCTGGACGTGGAGATGAGGCCGGAAACCTGAAGTCTCTCTCCTTTCGAAATGCCGTTCCTGCGTTGACCTCTCCGAGACCCCTCCGCTAAGATGCGCGTCCGAGTAGACTGAGGCCAAGGTTTTCCGAACGTTCTCTTATGACTACCTATCGCGACGCCGGCGTGGACATCGACGCGGGAGACGAATTTGTCGACCGCATCAAGCCGCTGGTCCGTTCAACGTTCCGCCCTGAAGTGTTGGCGGATCTTGGCGGATTCGGCGGCCTCTTTCGCCTCCAAGCCAAGAAATACGACGATCCGGTCCTCGTTTCGGGCACCGATGGAGTCGGAACGAAGCTCAAAATCGCCTTCATGATGGATCAGCACGACACAGTCGGCATCGACTTGGTCGCGATGTGCGTCAACGACATTGCGGTAAGCGGAGCCGAACCGCTCTTCTTTTTGGATTACTTCGCTACGGGCAAGCTAACAGTGCCGAAGGCGCAACAGGTCGTCAAAGGAATCGCCGAGGGCTGCCGTCAGGCCGGCTGCGCGCTGATCGGCGGCGAGACGGCGGAGATGCCGTCGATGTATGCGGATGGGGAGTATGACCTGGCAGGATTCGCCGTCGGCGTGGTCGACAAATCCAAAATCATCGACGGCTCATCGATCAAGCCCGGCGATGCGGTCATTGGCTTGGCATCCACCGGGTTGCATAGCAACGGATACTCATTGGCGCGTCGGGTGTTCTTCGACAAGGCGAAGCTGACGGTTGCCAGTAAGCTTCCCGAACTAGATCGCCCGCTTGGTGAGGTGCTGCTCACGCCAACCAGAATTTATGCACAGCAGATTCTTGCCCTCCTGCAAGAATTCCCCATCAAGGGAATCGCGCATATCACAGGTGGAGGCATGACAGAAAACCTTCCACGCGTGTTTCCCGACGGTGTGAGGGCCAGAATCAACAGAAAGGCCTGGATCATTCCTCCTGTGTTTCAGGCGCTGGCCAAGCTTGGTCAGGTTGATCGCGAGGAAATGTATCGAGTGTTCAACATGGGAATCGGATTGATTCTGGTCGTACCGGCAAACTCGGCCTCCGCAGTGCTCGCCAAAGCGGCTGCGCTGGGTGATCGCGGCTGGACGATCGGCGAAATCGTTCCCTCGACGGGGGAAGAACCTGAGGTGGAGTATGTCGAGTAAGCGTGCAATCCCCCTGCGGATAGCTGTACTAGCCTCCGGTCGTGGTTCCAACCTTCAAGCGATCATCGACGCGATCGAAGCAGGGCAGCTTCAGGCGAAGATCGTCGCGGTCATCAGCAATAAACAAGACGCGGTCGCATTGGAGAGGGCTCGCAAGCACGCTTTGCCGGACTTCTTTGTCGATCCCAAGCCGTTCGCCGGCCGTCCCGACAGCCGCGAGGCCTACGATCAGGCCTTGCTGGATCTGTTGAAGAAGTATGATGTGGAGCTGGTGCTCTTGGCCGGCTATATGAAGATAATCACAGCGGTGCTCGTCAACTCATATGCCAACCGGATGATGAACATTCATCCTTCGTTGCTGCCGTCCTTTCCTGGATTGGATGTGCAGAGGAAGGCCATCGAATGGGGCTGCAAACTTGCCGGCTGTACGGTGCATTTCGTGACGGAAGGCGTCGATGAAGGGCCGATCATTCTTCAGGCGGCCGTTCCTATTTTGGATAGCGATACTGCGGAGTCCTTGGCCGCACGTATCCTCGAGCAGGAGCACAAGATTTATCCGCGAGCTGTTCGGTTGTTTGCCGAAAACCGACTGCGTGTCGAGGGGCGTCGTGTGTTGATCGAACAGGGGAAGTCCATCGGGGAGGCCATCATCAGTCCTTCGTGAGGGCTGGCGGGATTAGCTTCCGGCTAGAGACTCAGGATCGGGTTGTGTATAATACGCGCTCACGGGGACGCGAGCTTCTTCCTCCCCGTTCTTCTACCGCAGCATCGAGTCTGCACGCTGATGTGCAACATACCCTGCGGGGTTTCTCGCTCGCGTCGCCGGTTCCATCAGGTGGGGGGCTAGCTCAGTTGGGAGAGCACTACGTTCGCAACGTAGGGGTCGCGGGTTCAACTCCCGTGCCCTCCACCAAACTTCCAATCTTCTGATTTTGCCTTATCCAGGTACAAGATTCGCAATCCATTTTGGTGGTGTAAGTCCGAGATTCGGACCTCATAGCCACTGGATGCAAGGAAGCACGAAGATATGAAACGGCACTCCGACGGACTTCGGATGCACCTTCTTTTCGTCTTGAAATCGATGAACCCGGTCGCGAAAGCCCTTCAAGCGGTCATCGGGTACCGCTAACAGCAGGACGGTATTGGCCCCTCCCCAGGTGACAGAGCCCGGAACACTACCGGTCTCCCCTTTCCCCTGTAGACCGTCAAGCCGGGTAAAGGATAACCCCTCTTCTTCGACCAAAGGCATGACTTCCTGTTCAAGTGATGTTCGAAACACCATCATGACCATTTGCATAGCGGTGTCTCCTACACGTTAGTTATCATACCCCTTCCTTAGGCCAGTCCGACTAGGGATTCCCCAGAGAGGATCAATTTGAGTGAAGTTGCCAGAGATTCCTGCTGGTTTTACCGCCGATATACAACCTGGACCTGGGCGAGATAATGGGCAAGGGCAGCAGCTTGTTGCTGCATGGCCGCGCGATCTTCTCTGAGCGCGGCCTGTTCGAGGACGTCACCGATCCTGCTGATCTCATTAAATCCGTAACCCCCGCCGTCTCCCTTCATGCGATGTCCAAGGAGGCGCACGGTCTTCAGGTCGTTTCCCTGGATCGCCGATGTCAGAGCGGCCGAGTCCTTCCGGCGATTCTCCAGGAATTTGGGAACGATTGCTTCCAGATCCGGATCGATGTAGACGGTGAATTTGTTCGAGACGTTGCTGTTGGATGGTTGGGTCATTGCCGTCGGTTTCCCTCACAGGCCTTAAGCACTTCAAGCAACGTTTGCCGTTTGATCGGTTTGGTCATGTGGGCGTTGCAACCGGCTTCGAGAATCTTTTCTCCCTCTTCTTTTAACGCGAGAGCTGTCAGCGCAATGATGTGGGTCCGTGGTAGATCATGTTCCTGTTCCCACGCGCGGATGGTTTTCGTCGATTCATAGCCGTCCATCACGGGCATATTCATATCCATCAAGATCAGGTCGAACTGCCCTTTCTTGAATTGTTCAACGGCAATTCCGCCATGGTCTGCAACGTCAAGTTGGTAGGACGTGTGCTGGAGGTATGAACGGACCAGTACTTGATTGTCCGGTGAATCTTCGACGAGCAGAATGTGCAGCGGCCTCGAGGGGGCCGGAACAGAGGGTGTAACAATCGGCGTGGTCGGTATGCCGCGCGAACGGTCTAGGGCGATGCCGATGGTTTGCAGCAGATCAGAACGTCTGATGGGTTTGGTGAGATAGCCGCCGAGTCCCATGTCATAGGTGCGGGCAATGTCGTCAGCCCAGTGATCCGAGGCCAGCATGATGACTGTGAGTCCTTTGAATTGAGCAGAGCGCTGGATCTCCTCGACGACCTGAAATCCGTCCATGCCGGGCATGCGACAATCAAGCAGGAGAAGACCATAGGCCCATCCGGAATGTGCAGCCTTCCGCAGCTCACTTAACGCATCCTGTCCATTACCGACAGCAGTGACCTCTGCATTCCAGGAAGACAAGGTTTCCACAAGGATCTTGCGATTGATGGGATGATCGTCCACAGCAAGCGTGCGAAGGCGCTGCAGATCGATCGACACGGTTGCCGGCTGCGTCTTCACGCTGGAATTCACGCCGAGCCTGAGGAGGCAGTGAAACGTGCTGCCGTTTCCTAATGTGCTTTCGACCCAGATCTTGCCGTGCATCAGTTCTGCCAGTTGCTTGGAGATTGTGAGGCCCAAGCCGGTGCCGCCGTATTTTCTGGTGATCGACGCATGGGCCTGGGTGAAGCGTTCGAAAATCGTCGCCAGCTTGCCAGGGGGAACTCCTATGCCGGTGTCCGTGACCGAGAACCGAATGGCGCCCGGCATGGGATGCTCGTGGTCGTTCACGACTTCGACGACGACGGAGCCCTTGTCGGTGAATTTGATCGCGTTGCTGATGAGGTTGACGAGAATCTGGTGCAGGCGGTTCGGATCTCCGACCAGCGAACACGGCACGTCAGGTGACAAATGGCAGGCCAGCTCCAGACCTTTCTCATTCGCCCGCATTGCGAGAATTTCAATGGCCTTTTCGACCAGGTCGCTCAAGTCGAACTCGATCGACTCGAGTTCGATATGACCGGCCTCGACTTTTGAGAGGTCCAGAATGTCATTGATCAAGTGCAGCAGACTGCTGCCGGCGCGTCGGAAAATCCGGAGGTACTTGCGCTGATCGGGCGTCAGGTTCGTTTCCCACAACAGATCGGCCATCCCGATGATGGCGTTCATGGGAGTACGGATTTCATGGCTGACGCTCGCCAGGAACTCGCTCTTGGCCTTGCTGGCCACTTCCGCCGCTTCTTTGGCGACGACCAGCGCTTGTTCCGTCTCTTGGCGTTCGATCGCTTCCCGTCGGCGAGCGGTTCGTTCAAGGCGAAGCTCGGTCTCCGCCTGTGCAAGTGTGCGGCGGGCTGGTTTGTGGACGGTCTTGCGTCGGGATGGCGCGTGAGGTCGAGGCATGGTCAGTGCGCGTCGAAGGCGCGGCCCAGAGGCCTAGTCGTCGTCCGAGTGGGGAACGAGTGTGAGAATGCCGGCCTGCTTGGCTCGGTTACGACCTTCTTGCTTGGCTTGATAGAGGGCTTGGTCCGCCGCCTTAATCAAATCCGTCGGTGAGGCATTGCGGTTCGGAATCGTGCTGGCGTACCCCACACTGATGGTCATATTGTCGCCCTCGGAGTGGGTGATGCCCAGCGATTCGATTCGTTTACGGAGGGTTTCGGCAACTTGCGCCGAACCATCCGTCGCGGTGCCCGGCAGGACGACGACGAATTCGTCACCTCCATAGCGGGCTACGAGATCCCCCGGTCGGTTGACAGCGCCGGAAATCGCATTGGCGACCTGCCGCAAACATTCATCGCCGGCAGTGTGGCCATGCGTATCGTTGTAGATCTTGAACCGGTCGATGTCGAGCATAATAAGCGAGAGCGGCGTCGATTCGCGGACGGCGCGTCGCCATTCTTGATCCAGAAAATCGTCGAACTGTCGGCGGTTGGTAATGCCGGTCAGGCCGTCGAGACAGGAGAGACGCAGGAGCATCTGGTTGGCTTCCTGGAGTTGGCGCATCACTTCGAGCAACTCTTGCTCGCGCGCCCGGCGCCGTTCAATCTCATGGACCAGCCGCAAGACTGACCTCACGCGCGTCAACAGCTCGATTTTGTTGATAGGTTTGCCGATGTAATCGAGCGCGCCGGCGGCGAAGGCCAACTGCAAATCCACCGGATCGGTTTTTACCGTGACCATCATGATCGGCGTTTCGCGAAAACGCTCGACGGCTTTGATCTGCCGACAGGCTTCGATGCCGTTCATCTCCGGCATGATGATGTCCATGAGGATGAGGTCGACGCGAGCGGCTCCCTGTTTGCCGCCTTCGAGCCCGAGTAGACGAAATGCCGCAGCGGCGCAATCGGCTATGAGAATCTGTTCATAGCCCGCGGCCGTCAGGATCGACTGGAGGAGAGTCCGGTCGTCCGGAGAATCGTCGACGATCAGAATGCTCATGCTAGGTGGCGCCTCGGCTGACTTGAATGGAGCGGTAAGATCGACGAAATCCTAACAGCTAATCCTGATAAACACCAGGATAAAGCTTTTTAATGCAGGGTTGGCAGAGGCCATGGCTGAATTCGGCCTCGGAATGTTCGCCCAAATATTCTTCCAGCTGCTGCCAGAAACCGCCGTCATTTCGAATCTTTTTGCAGGATGCGCAAATCGGAATCAATCCGCGCAACACTTTCACTTCCTTGAGGGCTTTCTGCAATTCTTCGTTACTGCGGCGCAGTTCGAGTTCGCGATTCTTACGGCGGTCCATTTCCTGTTTTAAGAGCAAAGCGGAAGACACTCGCGCCAGAAGTTCAACACTGTTGACGGGTTTACTGATGTAATCCATGGCGCCGGCAGCAAAAGCCTCTTTGAGATTGCTCAAATCGTTCTTAGCCGTGACCATAATGACCGGAACGTCCTGGAAGTGGGCGCTACGTTTGATCTGTCGGCAGGTTTCCACTCCGTCCTGCTCCGGCATGAGCACATCCATGAGGATGAGATCGATTCTCTGACTTGGTGTTTCACCATCGAGGTGGAGCAGCGCTGAGGCGGATCGGGCCGAATCGGCGCTCAAGACGTCGTTATACCCGGCTTTGCCTAAAATGGAACGGAGGAGTGCCTGCTGATCCGGGGAATCGTCGACGATGAGAATGCTCACAGAATTCCTACGTGTAGGTTCGTAGTGCCTGCACCGCAGGGGCACGCCCCAAGTATAGCAGATGACATGTCGCGCTATTTCAGTCTGGAACGCACGAGGTCGCTGACTTGTTTGCCATCGACCGGTTGACCGGCGAGCCTGGCCATCACGGCTTTCATGACGGCGCCCATGTCCTTGGCGGAGTTGGCGCCGGTCTCGCGGATCACGGCGTCTACTGTCTGGATGAGTTCGTCGGAGGAGAGGGCTTTCGGGAGGTAGGCTTCGATGATGGAAATTTCCTGACGTTCTTTGGCGGCAAGCTCGGCACGCTGACCTTTCTCGTATTGTTCCACCGATTCCTTGCGCTGTTTGATCATGGTGGTCATGATGCGGCTCATCTCTGCGTCGTCGAGATCTTTTTTCATCTCGACTTCCTTGTTCAGCACGGCGGCCTTGATCATGCGAATGACATCCATCCGCAACTGGTCGCGTGCCTTCATGGCGAGTTTGAGATCTTCGGACAGGCGGTCGCGCAGGGACATGGAATCCTTGAAAAGTTTGAACAGTAGCGGAGGATAGCGCGTCGCACCGTCCCAGTCAATTGCAGAGCCGGGTTCATGGTCTTCAACGTGTCCCGGTGGTTTTGCCACCAAGGGGAGAGTATTATGATGCCGAACCGTTCGTTGGCGGCGGTTTCATGGATCCTGCTCTTCTAAAGGGAGCCCATGAATGGACCGGAGGTCAGGACAGCGCAGGAGCTTTTACAAAGGAGGGGAAAGTATGGGGTGCAGCGAACCTGGAATGCATTGGACAAGAAGCATTGTTAAGGGCATGGCCGCAGGATTCCTATTCGTGACGATGACGGCTTGCTCGAGCGATCAGACCAAACCGATGGCGCAGCCGACCCCTGATCAGGTGCGGGGCCATGCAGACCGGGGTTTTGACAAACTCAAGCAGGAAGAACAAGAACGCGCGGCGCAACCGCCGGTCTCACCATGAATAGGATTAGTTGCTCATTTGCTCGCCCGTAAGAGCGGGCTGACCAAGAACTGAGCGATGGGTTTCAGCAGTGGCAATTCCCAAACGAGTTGACTGAAGGGTGCCTGTTCCACAGCCCTCGCTTCATGGAAGCTTCTCAGGAGACTGGTCGAGACCGCCAGTCTCAGGGTCCCCGAGACAAAAAATACCAACGGCAAGTTCGAAGCAAGTTGCAGAGAAAACCGTCCGACGTCTATCCGTGATGGAAGGGCGTTCACCAGCCAGCTCCCGATGAATGCGCCGAGACACCAGCCCAATGCATTGATCGTACTGCACGTGGCTACGGCTTTCGTGCGATCTTCCGGCCGCACCGCATCAAACACATAGTTTTGGAGTCCGAGGGCCAGCCCGCTCCAGGTCACACCGCCGAGAAAGTTCACCAACAGCAGAAAGACCAGGTTTGTCCCTGCAAGATAGAGCATCGGGAGAAACGGGACCATCAGCCCCGTGACGGAAAGGAGCGCCTTGTTTCCGAATCGATCTCCGAACTGTCCCCACGTTCCGAGTGTGACAAGTTGGCCAAGAATGCCTGCGGCCAACCACATGCCATAGCCCAAATACGACAAGTGCAAATCTCGCAGCATGTACAGCACAAAAAACGGCCCGGCAATGAGCACGGCGGCGTGCATGAACCCGGAGAATAGAAGGAAACGGCGGAAGCTCAAGCTGGTTCTAGCCAGAAAATTGCGGAAGCTTGGTTGGCCCTCGCGATGTAACGTGTGGTGAACGTCTTCGACCTTGGCAAGCGCCATCGCCGAGAGGAATCGTGCGCTGCCGGCAACGAGGAAGGTGAGGGCAAACCCGATCCAGGCAAACGGATGGTGTTGCCACAGATTGAGGAGCCAACCTGCCATACCAAGGGCGACGAAACTGAGGCTGGCCATGATTGTGGCTCGCCGTGCGAAGTAGGCGCCCCGCTCGTGTTGGTCGAGGTGATCGGCAATGAAACTGTTCCAGGTCGGCATGGTGAACTGACTACAGGCGAAGTAGAGCGCGGTGCCGGCAATGATCAGCCAGGGACCGAGCTCAGGAAATAGAAGAGGAAAAAGCACAATTGGAACCCAAGCCAGGCCTTGGCCGATGGTGCCGATGCGGATCAGCGCCTTTCTGTCGGGAAACCATCGGAGCAGCTTTACTGACGCCACTTGGGCGCCGGTGCCGATCAGCTGTGGGAGGGCGGAGAGGACGCTGAGCTGAAACGCATTGGCATGGAATAGGAGGGCAAAGGCGGAGAGATACTGCTCACCGCTTCCCTGGGTAATGGCTTGGAGGGCTCCATCACGAAGGCCGTACCGGCGGCTTAGTTCGCTGAGATCCTGTTGGACCGACTGTCCAGGCGGCTCACTGTCTGAGGAAGCAAATGGTGAGAGACTCACAGTAAGACCCGTAGATTATTAAGTAGCTCAGCGTACCACAGGCAGCTTGTGTTCGATAACAAATAGGTGTTGAATGAAGGAGGCATTATGGACCCATTTGGAGGTCTCGATACGAATAAAAGCACGAGACGTGACGAGGTTATGACACACACTCGACCCAAGCACCAGTTGTTGCTCGCCTGCCTCATCGCGATGACCAGTCCAATCTCCGGTAGCTGGTGGCCAGCGGATGCCAGGGATCTGGTGGCTCCGAAAGAACAATCGACGACGGAAATCGATCCAACCCAGAGTCCTTCCTTCGACGAGCAGAAAAAAGGGATTCCTCAGTCGCTGTTTACCTGGATCAAGATGGCGAAGGGTTACGAAGTGGAATGGGATAGTTTCGGCCGGAAGGGATGGTACACCCAAGATCCGAGACTCAAGCCCATCGATCCCACGTCGGTTTTTACTCCTGAGACGCCTGCCATTTATATTGTGTTCGAAGTAGCTCCCCTCGAAGATCCGGCTCAATTCAGTGCGCAGTGGTTTTTGGAAGACGCCGGAGGCAAGCTGTCCGCCGCGCCGATCGGGAAAGATAGTCTTGAAGTTCCTGGCCATGAACGGTATGGATTTCTGGAATTGAAGAAGAAAGAGGAGAAGTGGCCGGTCGGGAAATACCAGGTCAAGATTTTCATCACCCCCCTGGGACAACAACCGTTTCATGCGGCGAATCAAGTGGGCACGATGCGGTTCTCCATCGTCGAATCTCTTCCTGCCGCTCAGCCCTCCACGCAGAAGTAGTCTCGAATCCAGAGGACATGCCATGGGTGAACGAATCAGAGTGACTGATCCGGAGAAACTCACCCTGCTCTACGAACGGTTTCGCGACGTCTGTCTCGTCGAAAAAGAGGTCTGGAAGGAGATCTTCATGCCGCGTGACGTGACGGCTGGTCCTGTCCGGACGAACGTGCAGGACCGATATGACGTGGAGATCGATGACCAGACGATCGAAGAGACGTTGGATGCGAATATTTCGAGGGGTTCGGCTGCGCTGGGCGCAGCCATTCAGGAATACCGCCAGCACATCGTGTTTTATCGAAAGGCCTAATGAATCTACTTCGACGCCAGCACGCGCTCGATCTCGTTCACGACTTCAGGCGCGAGCGGCTTGGTTCGATGGTGAAAGCGTCCCACTACGTTCCCTGAGCGATCCACCAAATACTTCTGGAAATTCCACTCAATTTCGCCCGGGAATGGGCTCTGCTCGGTCAAATAGTGATAGAGTGGATGCTTATCAGACCCCTTCACGCTGATCTTGCTGAATAGCGGGAAGCTCACGCTGTACTTCGTCAGGCAAAAGCCCTTGATCTCTGCATTTGTCCCTGGTTCCTGTTGACCGAAATTGTTTGCGGGGAACGCCAGCACCTCAAAGCCTTTGTCTCGATACTGTTCGTAGATGTTTTCCAGGTCCGTGTACTGTGGAGTGTTCCCGCAGAGGCTTGCGGTATTCACGACCAGAAGGACCTTGCCTCTATAGTCGCCCAAGTTCACCGGCCTCCCGTCAATGTCGTCCATCGTGAAGTCATAGAGGCTCGTCGTCTTCCCGGCCATGAGCAGTCCTTCCTGTTCGGTTTGTGCGGAGGAGATGCCGACCGACAGACCGAGGGTGACTCCAAAGGCTGATATGGCGAGAAGGTGTCTGAGCATGACGGCCTCCTGGGGACGTTAGAGTTGTTGCAGCGCTGCGATTCGGTCCTCAATCGGTGGATGGGTGGCAAAGAGATTCCTTGCCGAAGTGCCGGAAATCTTCATCGTCGCCAACGCATCCTGGTTGGAATACTCGAACTGCGCACGATTCACCCACCGATCGATCCCTTGCAATGCAGCAATCATCGACTGCTTGCCATAGACCTTAGCGGAGAACGCATCGGCTTCGTACTCGCGGCGGCGTGAATGCCAGCTCACGACCAACATGGCCAGGAACGAAAGCACCACTTGCAGCACAATATAGACGATGAACGCGAGAAAGGGGTTTCCTGCCCCTCCCTCTTCACGATCTGCTTGGGACTGACCGACCAGTGAAGACAAAAAGTTGCTGATGTAATAGACGAACGTGTTCATCAGCCCAGCCAACACGGTCGTGGTGAACATATCCCCGTTATACACATGCCCCATTTCATGAGCGAGTACGGCCTTTACCTCGTCTTCCTTGAGGTTCTGGAGCAGGCCGGTAGAGACTGCGACCATCGAATTGTTCTTGCTGGGGCCGGTAGCAAAGGCATTGGGGTCTGGAGAATCGTAGACCCACACCTCCGGCATGGTGATGTGTAAACGCTGTGCGATTTCCCGCACCGAACCATAAATGACCTGCTCTGCGTGAGAACGCGGGTCAGTAATCTGTTGGCAGTTGAGCATGGCGCGCGCCATTTGTTTAGAAAACAACAGACTGATAAACGCGCCGCCAAAGCCGATAACGAGCGACCACACGAGCAGCTGCTGGCTGAACACCCCGCGCACGTCGATGCCGAACGCCGGCAACACGAAGTTGATCAATAGATTGGCAGTAACGGAGAGCGTAATGTAGATGAGAAAGTTCGCAATCAGGAACAGACCGATACCTTTAATCCACTTCATCGAGATCCTCCTTCAAAGCGGTTGGAGTCACCGACCGCTGTGTACATATTATGACCGGAAGTCATTATAACAAACCGTGACACGTGGGATTCTACAATAACTTCGTCTAAGACAAGGTCAAGGCATCCCAAGTCCGCGATTTTCGGAGCCCACATTGACCCATTCCAGCCATTCCTGTTAGAAGTTTCTCACCTGGGGAGGTATCTATGTGGCTACGTCAAGTGCCAGGAACTCTTGGACTGTCGCTCGTACTTGTCGCCGTGGCTTTGGCCGCAGACCCTCCTCATCCTGGTCCTCCCTTCGTCGTGCCGGTGGCCGCCGATGGCGTCCAGCGTGCTACCGTCATTCTCGATAGCTATTCGTATCAACCGGACCACCTGATCGTCGAAAGGGGAAAGCCTGTCGAGCTGACATTAACGAGCGTGACCACGATTATCCCGCACAACTTCATCATCAAGGACCCGGCCGGGAGTCTGACGGTCGAGCAGGATGTCGGCGCCGGCAAGACAGTCGTCGTCAAATTCACTCCGACTCAATCTGGCACCTTTCCCATCTACTGCGATAAACGTCTGTGGCCCTTGCCAAGCCATCGGGATAAAGGGATGGAAGGCAAGCTGGAAGTTCGATAGCCTGCCGGCCGTTCACATCTAAAGGTGCCGCTACGAGTACGGATGTTTCGAAGCCAGCACTCCTCCGTGATCTCCTCAAGCGAGTCTCCCGTCTGTTCTATACGACGTTGGCCGTCGTGCCGGCGGATGTGCGCGATCAAGTCGGTCTCGCATATCTCTTTGCGCGTGCGGCCGATACCATCGCCGATACGGAATTAATCGACCGTCCGCGCCGTTTCGACTATCTCAATCAACTCAGGACGCAATTCGTGAGCGACCAGATTTCTTGGACGCAAGTACGGGATCTTCAGCAGGCCATTGGGCCATTGCAGCAAGATTCTGCCGAGCGCCAATTGCTCGGACGATTGGAGGATTGCTTCAAGGTCCTGCAAAGTTTTTCCCCTGACGATCGCCGTCGCGTCCAGCGGCTGATGACGACGCTCATGCAGGGGATGGAAATGGATCTGATAGTCTTTCCAGGAACGTCGCCTGACGGTCTCGCTGCGCTGAAGACAGTGAGCGACCTGGATCGTTACATCTATTACGTCGCCGGCTGTGTCGGAGAGTTCTGGACGGATTTGATGTGCGCCCACCGGCGTGCGCTTGCCTCGTGGGATGTCCGTCACATGGCCGAGGTTGGAGTGCGTTTCGGGAAAGGGCTGCAATTGACGAATGTCGTGAAAGACATTGCGCACGATCTCCAGCGTGGACGTTGTTATGTGCCCGAACCGATGCTGGCCGAGGCTGGATTGAAGCCTCGCGATTTGCTCGAAGCACGCAATCTCCAGCGCTTCAGGCCTGTGCTAGTTCGTCTGGTACATACTGCTGTCGAGCATCTCGATCAGGGCTGGCTCTACACGATGGCGATCCCGCGCCATGAAACCAGGTTGCGTCTCTCCTGTATGTGGCCGATTCTTTCCGCAGGCGAATCCCTCAAACTGGTTTTATCGTCGCCCTACCTCCTCGATCCTACCGTGAAGGTTAAGATTACCCGGGGCAAGGTCTATCAAATCATGGCGCTCACGACTTTCACGGGAGCCTGCGGTTATATCGGCACGGCTTATTGGGGCCGGCTGCGTAAACAGCTCAATTGAGACCGCTGAGACCGGATAAACTTCTTTAGACGTCCTTCAGTATCGCCACGCCAAACTCGGTATCATCACCCCGGCTTTAGCTGCGAGCTGCTCGAAGCATCCTTTGTCACCACATCAGCCTAGGTCGCGGCTCCATAAGAGCTGCATCCAAGGCTTCCGCTCGTGCAGAAATATTCGGGGCCTTCGGCTCCGGGTTTGGAAGTCGACTAGGGTTAACCCTAGGAAACTGATCTGTATGCAGGCGCATGCATGGTTACACCTACGAAAGTGGAATTGTAAATAAAGGTCGGAGTAGCAGATGAGTACAATCGATGAGGGATGCCGATCAGCGGCCATAACCACTTGTTCTGCCAGGCGGTTTAAAAAAACGGGCAAGAGAGTCAAGCTAAAGGGCAGTTTTGCTCGAGCGATTAGCCGAGAAGTGAGTGATATAGCATGAAACTTGCTCGATCGTAGAAGCCTCATCCGATCAAGCGGTCGTCTTGGGACTTAAGCAGTCATAACATCAACAGGTGGTGACATATGAAAAATAAAGAAGTTCGTCCTCGGCGGATTCTGTCTTGTCTGGCATTCGTGATGCTGGCATTTGCGACCGCTTGTGGAAGCGGCGGGGGCGGTGGCGGGATGAGCGGACAGCCCGGTGCGGTCAGTGTTTCGTTAACCGATGCGCCGGCTTGTGGGTTCGACGCAGTGAATGTCACCGTCAGCAAGGTGCGGATACATCAAAGCGACACTGCGGACGACAATACCCCTGGCTGGACTGAGATCACGCTCAACCCCTCACGGAAAATCAATCTGCTCGATCTCAACGATCCAACGCAACCGAATTTCGCTCTCTTAACGCTTGGCCAAGCACCGTTGGCGGCAGGCCATTACACGCAACTGCGACTGGTCTTGGACCGTAACACTGGTCAGTCATTGGCCAATTCGGTTGTCCTGTCGGGCATCCCCGGAGAGATCGCGCTTGATACCCCCAGTGCGATTCAATCGGGGATTAAATTGATCCACCAGTTCACAGTGGATTCCGGGCAACGAGTCGATCTGCTGCTCGATTTTGATGCGTGCCACTCCATTGTGAAGACTGGGAACGGCAAGTACATACTGAAGCCTGTGATCAAAGTCATTCCGACTGTACTGAACGGTATCAACGGTTTTGTCGATAAGACCCTGCCCAATGTCATAGTCTCGGCCCAGCAGAGCGGGAATATCGTTCGTGCGACGATGCTGAACACGCAGACCGGCGAATTCTTTCTTGCCCATCTCGCGCCGGGAAACTACGATGTCGTGATCACCGCAGACAGTCATGCGACGGCAGTCATTTCTGGAGTACCGGTTCCGAATGACACTAGCGTCACACCAATAAGCACTAGCGGCACCTCATTTTCGTTAGCGAATTCCTCGACCCAGTCGATTACTGGCACGGTGACGTTGAACCCGGCGGACGACGATGGCACCGTCATTGTTGCCGCGAAGCAGTCGCTTTCTGGTGGGCCAACGGTGACCGTGAAATCGGTAGTCGCCGCTGTTTTGGACGCTGCTCTCCCAATTGGTGACTATGGATACAGTATGACGCTGCCCACTGGAGCGCCCGCGCTCGCTTCGTACAGCGCCATCCCACCGCCCATCACACCGACCGCTGCCGCGCAATCTGCGGTTGCAAAAATGTATACCGTCCAGAGTTCCGCCCAGACCCCCACGACTGCTTACACAACCCAGACCCCATCGCCTTCAGCAAAGGACATTACGATTGTTGCCAACCAAACTCAGAACTTCACTTTGACTCCGTGAGCCAGTGCCTTCTGACAGCGGGCCACGGCCTGCTGTCAGAAGGACCTAGATTTTGGTTTTATTAAAGGCGGACGAGAGACAGCGCGGTCAAGTCGAGCGGGGAAGGGAAGCTAGTTCCTGCAGCCTGCGCCTATTTCTTCGGCTGGGGTTCCAGCAACTTATCCCCTTTTTTAAACACACCGAAGATCGCCTGCGAGGGACAGGCGTCCAGGCAAAGCCGGCAGCTTTCCAGACAGCGGGACGGATCGAACTTGTACGGGGGTGTCGACAGCCAGGCGCTCGTAGGGCAGATGGGAATACAGATGCCCTTGTGGGTGCAACGGTCCGGATGACGGACGAGGTGATCGCGAATGACCATCATGGGTTTGACTCCTTCAAAGAGACCTTGCGAGAAGATCTCGAACATATTCTTTTTCGGAATGCTGCTCACTTCCAGTCCTTCACGAGGGCTTTCAATCGCTCTTTCAACTCGGGAATCTGTTCCAGGTTGTTTTCGATGGCCCCGATAATCTTTTCGAGCCGCGCCGTCTTCAGCGCGTCCTTATCGTTCTTTGCCAGCCGATCATACTCCACATAGGCCTGTTGATGCTTGTGTTCGAGGAACGAGCGGCCGGCTGCCAACGTTTCGCCTAACTCGTAGGGCTCTATCATCATCGGGGGAGCCACGGTAAATGTTCCGTCGCTACAGATGATGGCCGCGGAGCCTTGTTTACTCTTAAGGGGAATCACGGCTTCGATGGTTTTCCCCTTCAAGGCCTCCCAGGTTTCCAACAATCCTGGGAATTGTTTCATGAAGGCCACCTTCTCCAGATTGGCCTTCCATTTGTCTTCCGTGGCCATCTGATCCTATGAAGTCAGCGGAGGGAGTTTGGTCGGAACCGGGTGGTCCGGCATGAGCAAGCGGGTCACGACTTCGCCCTTGATGATGTGGCGTTCCATAATTTCGGTGACGTCGAAGGCGGATTTTACGCTGTACCACACGCCTTCCGGGTAGATCACCACACTAGGTCCTTGTGCACAATGATCGAGACAGCCAGCCTTGTTGGCGCGCACGATATCCTTCAAGTTGAGACGCTTGGCTTCCTGCTTGAAATGCGCATGCAGGGCTTCAGAGCCCAATTTGGAGCAGCTCCCCCGCGGGTCGTCGGGGCTGCGTTCGTTTGTACAGACGAAAATATGGCGTTGGAACGGCGGCAATGGTGGTTCCTGTTTTCTTAGGCTTGCATGGTCGTGGTCTGAAAGCGTTCAATCAGTTGTGTCACGTCTGGAGCAGCGAGAAACGGCGAGTGCCCTGCGATACTGCCGAGGATGGCCGCGATTTCACGCAGCCGGATGGCGGCCCGTTGGAACGTTTCGGCTTTCGAGAGCTCTGAGCCCTGTCCGGCAGCGAGTTTGTCGAACTCGGCCCGGATGTCGCGGAAGTCACGCTGAAGATTCTTCTGCATCGAGCACTGCTCGCAATACCATTTGGGACTTTGGTCGGTAGAGGGAGAGAGCCGATCGTAGGCTCGGCCGAAGAAGTCTTTTCCGAGCGACAGTTTCATGAGCGCAGTTCCGGCGGCTCCGCAGGCATTACAAGATCCCGATGCATCCATGATTCCTCCTCTGGCATGATCACTTCTCAGTACGCGGCAAATCTTACACCAGCGTTCGGAACACTGTCCACAGAGCGATGTTCGGCTCGTTCTAGGGAAGGTGGTTCTCTTTCGGCTCTTTGGTCGATACAATGGACGTAAGCAGCGCATCAAGGTGAAAGGGGTAGCCACATGATGATCGGAGTTCCCAAAGAGATCAAAGACCATGAGTATCGGGTCAGTGTCACGCCGGAAGGGGTGCGCGCCCTGGTCCAGGCCGGTCAGGAGGTATTCGTTGAAACTTCGGCTGGTATCGGCAGCGGCTATTCCGATGAGGAGTATCGACAATCGGGAGCCCAGATCGCCGCGTCGAAAGAACAGCTCTTTCGTCAGGCGTCGATCATCGTGAAGGTCAAGGAACCGCAGCTCTCCGAATGTCCGCTCTTTCGCCCGGGTCAGATATTGTTTACCTATCTGCATTTGGCCTCATTACCGGAACTCACCAAGGCGCTGTTGGAGGCCAAGGTCACAGCCATCGCGTATGAAACGATTGAGGCCAAGGACGGCACGCTCCCAATGCTCAAGCCGATGAGCGAAATCGCGGGACGTATGTCTGTGCAAGTCGGCGCGAGATATTTGGAGAAGACCCAAGGTGGGCGTGGGCTGTTATTGGCCGGCGTGCCTGGCGTCGAGCCGGCAAAGGTGGTGGTACTTGGGGCTGGCGTGGTCGGCAGCGCCGCGACACGCATTGCCGTCGGCATGGGAGCCCAGGTGACGGTCATCAATCTCGACATCGAACGGTTGAGACATCTCGACGACGTATATCAAGGTCGCATTGTGACTCGCGCGTCCACGCAGGCTGCGATCGAGGAATCCGTGGTTGGAGCGGACCTGCTGATTGGTGCAGTGTTGGTGCCGGGTGCTCGTACGCCGAAACTGGTATCACGCGCGCTGGTCGCGAAGATGAAGCCAGGTTCCGTCATTGTCGATGTGGCGGTCGATCAGGGCGGATGTATCGAGACGACGAGGCCGACGACCCATTCCGATCCCGTCTATATAGTGGATGGCGTAGTGCATTATTGTGTCGCCAATATGCCGGGGATCGTCCCTCGCACCTCGACCCAAGCCTTGACCAACGTCACGTTGCCGTATTTGCTAAAATTGGCTTCGTCCGGTGTGGACGCTGCTGTGCATGTGGATGCAGGGTTGGCCAAAGGCGTAAATCTTTTCCAGGGGAAAGTCACCTGCCGGGGAGTGGCGGATGCCCACGGCTTGCGTTTCGACCCTCTGATGTAAGACAATCGCCCCTCGCTTCGTGAGAGGCAGACCAGGTCGGGGCGTAGCGCAGCCCGGTAGCGCACTGCGTTCGGGACGCAGGGGTCGAAGGTTCAAATCCTTTCGCCCCGACCAAACCAAGCTTGCTCGTGCCGGCGCCTCATCGGCGTTAGCCATCTCCATTGTCGGCGCCGGATACAAACCACCAGTGTTTTTTCTTTTAATGTTCCGCACTTCGTGCGTACCATCTGCTAATTATCTATTCGAATTGTCGCGGGCGGATAAGCCCTCAAGTGACTTCTTCTTTTCTATGCTTGCTCGTGCCGGCGCCGTCGGCGACAGCCATCCCTCTTGTCGGTGCCGGATACAAACCTCCGTTGTCTTTTCGTTTTATTTTCCGCACGTCGTGCGTACGTCGCCTCTTCGGTCGTATGTAGTTGGCGGTGGCAGATAAAGCCCCTCGTTGCTCAACGCATCTTGCCCGCGTAAAATCCTCACGCGGTTTATTTCTGCGCATAGAATTGCAAATCACGTGACGCGTTTCTTCAGGTATGAGAGTATCCCTTCGTTACATCGGATGCCGCATGGCTGAACGATGATCGATGCGAGTGACCCCACCGCCGTTCGAGCCAGGATCTCCGTTTCAGGGAGGGTACAAGGCGTGGGCTATCGAGCCTTCACCGTCCGTGTGGCGACGCAGCGCGGACTCCTAGGGGGCGTCAGAAATTGTGATGACGGCCGCGTTGAATTGGAAGCGGAGGGTCCCCAGGACCGAATATTGTCGCTGATTGAAGAACTCAAGATCGGCCCGCCGGCTTCACGTGTGACCGCAGTCCAAGTGGAATGGGTAAATGCAACGGGTCGAGATACAGGCTTTCAGGTGTGGTACTAGCGAGCCGTTAACGTTCTGAGGTCGGAATGGCGAGAGGACACGACGAATTCTCAGACCAGAGCGAAGCGCGGAAGCACCTCTCCAGCCACGATGAGGACGATGCGGCTGACGGCACGGAGCGAGAGGACGCATCCGCTGACGAGGAGAGGTCGCGGGGCCGGTCTGAAGGCCTCGATACGCTCAAGAGCTACCTGCGAGAGATTCGCCGCTCGACCCTTCTCACCTTCAAGCAAGAACAACAACTGGGCAAGCGCGTGATGGCCGGTGATGAGCAGGCGCGCCAGCAGATGATCGAATCTAATCTGCGGCTCGTCATCAGCATTGGCAAGCGCTATATCCACCGCGGGTTTCCTTTTTCGGATATCGTCGAAGAGGGCAATCTCGGGCTGATCAAGGCCGTCGAGAAATTCAACTACAAGCGCGGGTTCCGGTTCAGTACCTACGCATCTTGGTGGATCAGGCAGTACATCGAGCGAGCCATCATCAACCAAGGTAAGCTGGTGCGTTTGCCGGTGCATGTCGTCGAGCGGCTCAATCGGTATCTCAATAGAACCGAGGGGCTGGTGCAGGAACTGGGACGGGAACCGACTGCCGAAGAAGTCGCGAAGAAGATGAAAACGACCGAGGAGGAAGTGCTCGATCTCAAGCAGATCGTTCGCACCACCTGCTCGCTGGACAGCCCGATCAACGACCGGGCCGATACGTTCCTGCGGGACGTGATCGAAGATCCGATGTGCGTCTCGCCTGCCGATACGGCGGAAGGGGTCATGAGGCGGACCGAAATGATGGCCTGGGTGAAAGAGTTGCCTGAGAAAGAGCAAACTGTTATTGTGTCGCGGTTCGGACTTGATGGGAGCGAGGCGAGAACACTGGAAGAAATTGGTCGCGAGATGGGACTGACCCGCGAGCGCGTCCGCCAGATCGAAATGACGGCGCTGGGTCACCTCCGTCACACCATCGAACGAAAAACGCTGACGCAATCGGACTTGCTCTGAGCCAATGACCGCTGCCCAGTATCGATCCCTCATCCGTGAAGTTCCGGACTTCCCCAAACCGGGCATTCTCTTCTACGACATCACCACGCTACTCAAGGATCCCAAGGCCTTTTCAGCCATCGCTGACGAGTTGACCGCATATTACAGGACCCAGCGAATTTCCAAAGTGGTGGGGATTGAGTCCCGAGGCTTTATCTATGGGGGAGTGCTGGCGCAGCGGCTGAACGCCGGGTTCGTTCCCGTCCGCAAGCCCGGCAAATTGCCCGCAGACTCTTTCGAAGTCAAATACAGTCTCGAATATGGGTCGAACTCGCTTGCGATCCATCGGGATGCCATCAGCATGGGCGAACGGGTACTCATCGTTGATGACCTGCTGGCTACTGGCGGCACGGCAGCCGCCACGGTATCCCTCGTCAGACAGTTGGGCGGCGAAATCGTCGGGCTTGATTTTCTGGTTGAGCTGAAGGGGTTGAACGGCCGCCAGAAGCTTGCCGGCCATCCGGTGCGCTCCATGATCCTCTATCCATAGGGGCCTCAAGCCCCCCTCCTACAACCCCTTGTCAAACTCTCAGCACCCGTGCTATAGATGCCGAACTTTTTTGCCGTCCGGCGTTTACCCAAAGAGAGGACAACGCGATGGCGACCACGAAAACACCCGGAAAGAAAAAAACTGTGAACAATTCAAAAGCGCCTGCCAAACCGGCGGCCAAGGCTCGACCAGCCCCTGCCGCGGTCGTCGAGAAACCGATCAGTATGGCTGTGTCACCGCTTGCCGCGAAGCCGAAAGAATCCGTCAAGGAACGGGAAGCGCGAGAGCGACGGCGGGAGGCCTTGCAACATATGTTGCTGGGCAAACGTCAGGAGATTCTCAAAGAGATCGAAGGGAGCCTCGGCCAGTCCTTGACGGAAGACCAGCAGCGCCGGCTCGAATCTGCCCGGGATGTGGGCGATCAGGCGCTCATGGATTTGGATCGTGAGTTGGGGATTTCTCTCATGGAAATGCGCAATCGCCGGCGGCAGGCGATCGACGAAGCGCTCACCAGGCTCAATGAAGGCACCTATGGCATCTGCGCAGAGTGCGGCATAGAAATCAGCGAGCGGCGCTTGGAGGCGGTTCCCTTTGCGAAACTCTGTGTCGAGTGTCAGTCTAGAGAAGAACTCCTCGAGAAAATCGAAAAGGAAGAAGAGCGCGACTAGTCCTGCCCGCCCAAGCGTGACGTGATCTGGCCGCCACCGCCTTTGATCCCTCACGGAACCATGGTGCTGGTGTTCTTTCCCTGCTCCTGGTACGGTTATTCCACGACCACAACCCATGACGAGCATGTCGACGTCCAGCCGCGCTGTGGTCCTTGCCAGTGGAGGACTGGATTCCACCGTGACGGCTGCGATGGCTAAACAGGACGGCTGCGAGCTGTTTTTTCTAACCTTCGATTATGGCCAACGGCATGTGATCGAGGTTGAACAGGCTCGCCGGGTGGCTGCCGCAATAGGCGCCGCTCATCATACGGTCCTCTCACTGGATCTGCGGGCGATCGGCGGCTCGGCGCTGACGAGCGAAGTCGACGTTCCGAAAGATCGAACGAGCGCCGAGCGGAGTCAGGGCGTTCCCATCACCTATGTGCCAGGACGAAACCTCATTTTCTTATCCCTCGCAGCCGCCCATGCGGAGGTCGTGGGCGCGTCACTGATTTATTTCGGTGCGAATGTGTTGGACTATTCAGGCTATCCCGATTGCCGGCCGGAGTTTATTGAGGCGTTCGAGCAGGCCGTGAACAAAGGAACCAGGGCCGGTCAGGAAGGGAGCCCCTTGCGCATTCGAGCGCCGTTACTCGCGATGACAAAAGTCGATATTATCCGAACGGGCATGCGGTTGGGGGCGCCGCTGCATCTGACTCATAGCTGTTACGATCCAATCGGGACGCTCGCTTGCGGGCGGTGCGATAGTTGTTTGATCAGGCGAGAAGGATTTGCGAAGGCCGGGGTTGTGGATCCGACTTCATATGCAGTAACGTAACGCCATGTACGACATTTCTCCTGAAGAATTCTTCATGTACCTGACGATCGGATTGATCGTGATCGCACCAATCGTCGCCCGCATCTACCGCCGGACGACATTGCAACGGACGCAAAGGATGCTGCGCGAGCAGTTCGGCCAGCCGGGCGAGAAGGACAAGGGAGCTCGTTAATGGAGGTGATTCCACACACGCGGCTGCATATTCTTGTATGGACCATTGCACTTGCCTCCTTCGCGGCGTGCGACTCATCTCAACCAAAACCAGCCGTTGGCGGTGGAACTCTTCCAGCGGAATTGCAAGCGGGTGAGGCCAAATTCAACGCGAATTGCTCAGCTTGTCACGGCACGCAAGGCACGGGGAGCCAACAGGGTCCGCCGCTAGTCCATAGAATCTATGAACCCAATCACCACGGCGATGCGGCATTCCAGCGCGCTGCGGCTTTCGGAGTCCAAGCCCATCATTGGGAGTTCGGCAACATGCCCAAGGTCGAATCCGTTACTCCTGCCGACGTCGACCAGATTATCCAATATGTTCGCTGGCTGCAGCGGCAGGCCGGTATTTTCTAACACCTCTCCTCGTCCATTTTTTTCCTCCTTTCTCCTTTGTGAACCGACGCATGAGCAAGTAAGCCAAGACCGCGCGCGGTTTGACTTTGTTCCTGGCCGCTTCGTAAGGTGAACCCATGAGTTTGTAAAATGGATTGTGGGCACTAGCCATTCACCCATGCCGTCTTTCAACCTGACGGAGGTAGCAGAGGAGGGGGGCATATGAAGAGACCAATCGAAGGCGCTCTGGGGGTTGTGCTCGCAGTCGTGGTGGTGCTGATGGGGACCGGATGCGTGGCGATCGAAGCGGGCCACGAAGGTGTGCTAGTCGAGCAACCGTTCTTCTTCGGTCACGGGGGCGTCGATCCGGTTCCCGCGAAAACAGGACGGGTGGTCGTGTCGCCGACGACGAAAGTGATCGATGTGGATATCCGGCCCGTCCAGTACTCAGAACATTTCGACATCATCTCGGCTGAAAACGCGCCGGTGTCGTTCGATGCGTTCATGATTGCCAACGTCGTGGAAGGCCGTTCTCCGGAATTGATCTCTCGCTACGGGCCGAGTTGGTATCAAAACAACGTCAAGGAAGCGTTCCGCACCTTCGTGCGCGAGGAAGTGCAGAAGTATCCGCTGTTTCAATTGACCACCGATCCGACCACGCGCACCAAGTTACAGGATGTGATTGCCCGGGAAGTACAATCCAAGCTCATTGAAAAACAGACGATCCCGATCCGGTTGAATCGGGTCGTCGTCGGAAGCATTCTCCCCCCCAAGGGCGTCGTCGAACAGACTACCCAAACGATCATACAAGAACAGCGCAAGATTACGATGGTGGAATTCCAAAAGGCGGAAGAAGCGCGTGAGAAGGCCGAGAAGCAGCGCGGCATTGCCGATCGAGCCTATCGGGAATCGCTCGGATTGACCGCCCCGGAATTCGTGGACCTGCGCCGGATCGAAGTGCAAAAAGAAATCGTCCAGCACTCGCCGTCTGCTCTGACCGTGATCATGGGTTTGGAGCGGTTCGGCATCAACCTGCCGCCGCTCGGAGCAGAGAAATAAACCCGGAAGGGGTCTGGCGAACCGGAAAGAGGGGAACCGTGCAATACGGCTCCCCTCTCCGGACGTGTTTACTGAGCTTTCGAAATGGATGTCACTTGTCCATTGGAATCGACCTGGGCCTCAACGACATCACCAACCTGCACCTGCCTGCTCATTTCCGGTGACAATGCAATAGGCACTTCTCGGTTCTCACGATCTCGTAGGATATAAGGTTCTCCTCCAGTCACTCCTCCTGCCGTCGGTCTCGTGTTCCGAGACAGTTCACCCCTCACAGTATGTGTCCGACGTGCAGCGGTACTCGTCGCTGTAGCCAGCTCATCAGGAGGCCGGGTGTCCCGGGCTTGAATGCCAGCCGCTCGTGACAGTTTAATTCGAGCGTCTCTCACCGATGCGGCTGCGGCAGGCGCCTGGCTCGTTTGTCCAAACGTAATGGCCTCTCGCAAGGCCACGATGCCTGCATCCAGATCCGGCTGATGTCCGACTCGCTGGGCTTCTTTTGCCTGGTCTAACGAGAACTCGGCATGTCGCAGCATTTCTGGCACGTGGCCCTGGTTGCCTGCGATCTCCGCTTGCCGGGCGTGCTTCACCGCCTTATCAGCATAGCGATCATAGAAGGCACTCTCTTGCGTCCAACGGACGTTTTCAAAACTGCTCCCCATTTGGCGCCGCCGAGTCGGGCAGGCAGGGTCGTCGTACACGATATTTCCTTTGGCATCGGTCCGTGACGCACAGGCTCCTGCGGTACGATCGTAAGCCGCACGATCTTGATAATACCGGTCAGGACAGGCCGGATCGTCATACACGAAGTTCCCTTGAGCATCGGTCCGTGAGGAGCAGGCTGCGGCCAGTCCTGCGCGAATGTCCGCTTGCCGATCGCCGACGCGATCACGATTCCGCGGAGCGCAGTCCGATGAAGCGGTCATATCGCCCTTGTCGTCGGCACAGGGGACAACCCTTCCGTCACCAGTTCCCAATCGATCATGTGGCACCGGCCGCTCTGTGGCCATCTGGTCCTTTGCCGTCATCCGATCCATTGGATCATAGGATGTGCCGCGATCGTCGACTGTTCTGCGGTCGGTGACCGTATCGCTGCGAACCGAGGGATTGGCTGCAGCACGGGTTTTCGATCCGGACGAACAGGCTGACAATACGAGAAGAAGAGAAAGACCGCCCATCACGGTCTTCATACAGTTGACGTTCGTCATGGAAACCTCCATTTGCTGATGTAAGAATGTTCTGCTACGAATCTGGCGTGACGGCTGCCGCCACTTTACTTTTTGCAGGCGGCTAGTCAGCCTCTCTTGAGACTAGTGCCTTGGAATGCATCAGGGCTACTAGGCACATCCCTCAATTTCCGGCTGGGGAGAATCGGCTAGCGAGGTTTCTTTTTCCCTCTCGCTGGTGGGGTCGGGGAGGAGGTCGAAGGTGGAACGGGGGCTTGGCCAAACAGGACTTCAGAAGGCACTTTCACCACGAAGGCTTCGAGGTGAGGACTGTAGATATTCGTCGTCCAAATAAAATAGCGCCAGGTGATATCAAGATTGCACTTAGGTGTTTTGCCGTAATCATCTCCGCAGACAATTTCATTCTGCGCATAGGTCAATTTCACCTGTGGGGTCGTTTTCCCTTGGGCGCGCTCGATTGCGAAGAACCCAGATCAACAATGAATGTATCGATGCGGGTTCCAATGCCAAAGTCGCCCCCGGATGTGCCCAGTGTGCCATCCCACGGACTGGAGAAAATAGCCCACCGCCCGTCGTTCGAAATTTGGGCGAAGCTGCAGGCGTAAAAGCCGAGGTTAATCCCTCCATTGTGATTGTGCGCGAAGCGCCAGACCGTATTGGAGCCATCGGTCGCGGCCGCGATGATCTCTCCATACCAGGTAAGTGGTTCCGGCGGCGTGATGATGTTATATCGCGAAAACAGCACGGGCGCTTGAGGATTTGTTGACGAATTGAACCACGAACTGTGTTCGCCGTCATACCAGCCAATCGTCGACGGCGGCTGCATGATAAAGGAGTACTGCGTGGCATTCATGAGGTTGTTCGGATCTCGGAGGAGAGCGCCTCGAGAGTCCATCCCATTGATCGATCCTGAGCCATTGACGTACATGCCATTGCCGATCGACGAGTGCCCGGACCAACGGCTGTCAGCATTCGTCACCAAGGACCAGGTATTGGTCGTAAGATTGAGCACAGAATCGCCATTGGCTCCCCAGCTCTGTTGATGGAAGATTACTCCGAGCCACGCCCCGGCGGCGCTGCCATACACTGAATGAATACCGATGGTTTGGCCGGCAGCCGAGGTTGGCCAATTAGGATCGCTTTGCGAAACACCGTTGATCGTCTTGTTCACGACATCGATGAATTTGCTCTGCGATGTGTCGTTGGGATTCAGACAGTAAATCTTTGTATAGGTATCCTGGGTTCCGGACCCCGCCGCCGAGCAGACCCAAGTGTCTGGCCCAACTATGGCGACATGATAGGCGACCGGATCGCCGCTAGGCGGACCTCCGAGGTTGGTGACCACATTAGTGGTCTTGTTGAACTTCGCCAGTTGGTTCCCGTTTAAAAAGTAGATAATGTCGGGATCGACAGCGGACCATTCCCATGTCCAGTTGAAGCTCAGGGGATGCAAGCTTGGCCGAGCGGACCCATCCCCGACGCTGAAATTTGAGGAGTTGAACTCAAGCCAATAGGATATCCCGTGGGTATTGACGAGCTTTAGCGCCGTTGCATTGACATTCCAGGTCCGATAGTACCCAGCATCTTCGGGAATCAAGGAACTGCCGCTAGCGGTATTGGTATCGGTCACTCGCAGGATGCGCGAGCCGAACGTCGGATCATTGATGATCGAGTTAGCCGCACCCAAGGCCGGCGCGGGCGGGATCACTTTGGCATCGGTTCCTGTGTAGGCCGAATAGGTGGTGGGAGCGGTGGCTGCGAAAAGCGATGTGCCGAGACCCAGTAGCGAAGCGATCACCAGCGCGCTTACGGCGCATACCGACCTTTGGTAGTGCATGGCGTGTCCTCCGAACAGGCTGCCCAGCCAACGTGCGGCGGAGACCATAGCACCAGCGGCGCTGAAGCGTGTTCATCAGCCGTAAAATATCGGTAAAAAATTGGAGCTGAAGCGTGTTCGTAAGCCGTAAAATATCTGTAAAAAGTTGGAGTAGGAACGAAAAGCCTCTTTGGCCCAGGGAATCTTTCAGTATCTTTGGGGTCTTACAGTAGGTAGGATTTAGAGCTATGAAACGTCAGCGATCGCAGGATCTCTGGGACGCCTTTCTCGCATTAGCCGATGCCGCGGAACGCTTCGTGAACCGATCACCCCGCTCAAAACGGCTGGAAGGGGAGCGCCAAGCCTTGTTGGATGCCATCAGGCAGGCGCAATTGATTCTTTCTGTAAAACGATTGCCCACATTGTCCAAGGAGCCCGCACAGGAGCGCAACGCTAGCGGTGAGCGATAAATCGTCCTTACAGTGCGACCTGCCCGTGACACTGGTGAAGTATGTCTCAGTCGCGTTGTTCATGGCATCCTGTGCCACACCGGTGCCGCCACGCGGCGATTTCTATCACGAGGTTCCAAGATCCGAAATGGGTTTAGCGGTTGATCTCGACCTGCTTGCAACAGCGAACCTTGCTCAAGACAAGAAGCGAATAGGGGAAGAGCTTCTTAGTGTTTTTCATACGGCTGAAACCAGTTTTGAAAATTATATCGGCGCGTTGGACACGAATATCGCGGCCAATGAAGAAGTAAAAGAACAATATGCTATTTCAGAAGCCGTCATCGGTGGCCTGACTGGTATCGCCTCGCCTGCTATCATTTTTGCCACGGCTGCGGTTGCTATACCAATCGCCGGTGCGATTTGGATTGCCGTTGGAGAAAGCATCCAACGATTTGATGTAAAACCCAAGATAGATGAAGCCAATCATTCTGTCGATGAGGCTCGCCGCATTACCCGCCTCTTCCCGGATATCATTACGGCCTTTCGAGGGTTAGTCTTTTCAAGTTCGGAGACGGAAGCAGATAGGCGATTTATGCTATGGCAGGCCTACATCGAAAATCTGAGAAAAAAGTCCACCGAGTACTTCACGAAGAAATGATCAAACAATGCTCCAGCGTGGTTTCCTCTACTCGTTTTCAAGGGGAATTCCCACTGGAGTAGTCTGAGCTAAGCCGTCATTCTGTAACAATGAGGAAGGTTGGCGGGATCCTACTGGCGCTGGTAATAGTGTGGGGTGTGGGCTGCAGCAATCGTGAGTACACGAGAACGGCAAGAACGAGCACGGAACAACTCCTCCTCAGCCATGCGCTTCAAAAAAGCATGGATGCTGTGGATCTGCCGTCACCTCCCCCGGACCGTATTGCTGTTGAGGTAATGGGGTTTGTAGGCGATCGTCAACTGCTACAGCCAGGTTTCTTGCCAAACGGACCCATGATCAACAGCAATACGGCTACGGGGAACGTGGCGGCGTCCACAGAATCCAACATACCGATGGTTCGTCCCATGAGCCCTGATCTCGGAATGGTACGGGGCTTTGTCGAAGGTCGTCTCGCCGAATTGGGCTATACGCCGGTCGATCGACAGGAGGACGCGAACCTCCGGATCCGTGTGATCGTTTTGGCGCTGGGAACGGATCAAGGCCAGAGCTTCTTTGGCATGCCCGCCATCCAAAGTTCGGTTATTCCATTTGCCACCCCGGCGCTCGTACTGTATGAGGCGCAACGCCAAATCGCCTATGTCCGATATCGCCTCCAAATTTACGACGTCCGAACACAACAATGGCACGTGCCGAACCAATGGTACGACGGGTTAGCGTACTACAACCAATATACTCTCCTCTTCTTTATCACCTTTCGAGGAACCAATCTGGTTCAAGCTCCTCAACTCCAGTGACCCGGGAATTCACCTGCCGCCCTCGTACAGGTTGAGGATCAGGTTGGCGGCAATGTCACTGACCGTCTGAGCCTATAGCAGGGTCCGAAGGTTACTGCGGCTGTGTCGAATGACATCGACCGGGTGAAGACGGATCTACAGAGGGTGGAACTACTGCGAGAAGCCCTTCGCTGGTGGCTCGGTCTACGAAGGCATACTCTTCCTCAAACCAGCGGTGTTGCATGGCCGCTAGGTGTCCAGATTCCTCCAATTCAAACAGCAGATCATTGACCAACCAGTGCAGATGAAAGCTTCTCTCCGACATCACCACCGTAAATAGCTCGCGGTTCAGTAAGAATGGCCGCCCGTCCTCCAGAACGAGCGGTCGCCAGCTTTTCCCTTTCGGCTCTCGCTTGAGAATAAAATCCAGAACGGGTTGTTTCCCGAGAATGACGTCGACAGGCGGATCGTGAGTTTCGAGCGCGGCCGCGAGGGAATCGCAGGCCAACAGTCGGACGCCTTTGAGGTTTGCCTGCGCATAAAAATGTGCCGACCGTCCTTCTTGCACTGCCACAATCAGGCCATCCAGTGCCTTTCTTCTCCTTTCGAGAGATCCTTTTCCAGATCGATTTAGAGCTGAGCGGACCTGTTCGACGACCTCCGGTCCTCTCGCGATTCCACTGAGACCGGTCGGATCATAGTATGGCGCAGAGTATGCCAGCCCCGCCGATTTCAAATGAGGCACGTTGTACGCCACCGATGATACAAACAGGTCAAGCTTTCCCTCGGTCAACTGTCGGAAGAGATCACGAAAGCGCACCACGTGGGGCACGGCAACGATCGCGCCTCCATTGCAATGCTTGGATAAGCCCGCCGCGATCTGTTGGACCAGTTCCAGATCAAAGCCGGTCACCTGTGACCCTTGGGTGGTCTGCACGACAGGAAAGACAAATGGAGGATAGGGTTCGACTGAAATGCCGACTTTCAACTCCCGGTGACGACAGATGACGTCGACTTCATCCGGAAGATCGGGAACCACTGGAGCGATCAGTTCTGCGGCATCCATGAGCAGGCCACATCCTTGAAGCCAGCCACTGAGCATGACAAGGACAAAGAAAAAGCATCGTCTAGTGCTGTCGTGGGATTGTCTCATGCAGATGCTTGATGGGTCGTTCATGGGATCAGAAGAAAAAGCCGGTGGTAAACAAGAGCTGTTGCTCGTTGCCGCCTTGTCCTTCGAAATTCAGACCATAAATGAAGTAGCCCAGCGTCAGTTCCAACGAAATGCTATGGCCGACCGGGAAGCGCACGCCGATATCCGCACCATACAAATAGGTCGGGGCATGTTTCCCCGGTCCCGCCAGCACGGCACCACCAATCAGTCCGACAAAGGGGACAGCCCGATCTTCTAGTGGGCCAAACAGCAAATGCCGCAGCATTCGATTGATGGGTTTGCCGCTCGGAAAATCTAGTACGTCAAGAAAGTTATTCCAGCGCGGATTCGCATACACTGAATGCAGATCCGCTTTCTGATCATTCGAAGCAAAGCCGAAGTATTGGTAGGTCGCCCCGACCTCGAAGTTCCCATAGGTGAGCGCCGTGAGACCTGCTTGTAACCCGACTTCACGCCCATTGGGGGTGAATGCTTGCCGGAGAGCAATATCGATATTGAAGGGCCGTAACGGCAGGATTTCCAGCCGCTCCTGTGCCCGGGCCTGTGAGGGAATCGTAAACCACGACACTCCGAGGAGCACGCCCACCAGCCAGTAGCTCTTGAGTGACCACCTGCCAGGAGGCAAATGACATCCGCTCTGAACCGTGTTGGCGGGGGTCTCCAACGATCGTCGCCTTCGATCGGTCCTCGTTTTGGACATTCCTTGCGAGCGCCGCGTCGCGTGTGGTTCGCGGTCTCATGAGGTCGAAGCAAAAAGCAATGTTGATGCCATAGTTGATTCAATCTGCGATCATTTGTGACGCTCTGCTGCTCTCGGGATTTACGTACAAATGAGCATACGTGGCGACCCTGCATCTCGGATAGAGAAGTCCGCGACCAGCGCAGGGCGACAAAAAATGTCACTCATCGGTCCATTATTGACGGCGTCAGAGTGGTCAGCAGAGTCGAAGCAAAGCTGACGAAGTGGTTTGTATCAAAAGGATGCGGTGACTTCAGATTTCGAAAGACATTGGGGGACACAAACCAATGTAGCGTATGGCGCGAGGCTGCTCGTAGAAGCAGTGGTTATTCTAAAGCATCGTGAGTTCAGGAAGTCTCATCATACGGCATACGGCCCATGTCGTCTGCAGAAGTGGGCTTATACACGTGAGGCGCGTTAGTCAGAGGCCTCGGTCGGGCCTCACGGGAGTGAGAAAGGGAATCCAGAAAGCGCTCTCTTGTCGCCATGCAGCCGTCAATTGCTTCCAAGTCGCCTGCGCGGCTATACGAATGTGTACCGACGAGGTGTGGAATTCCGACCGGATCAATTGTTGCGAGCCTCTGCTGTTCGAATCCTTCGAGGTCAAGCTTGGTGATGTCATGAAGCGAAAACGAGTAGCCGTAGTTTGGACAGGCGCTTTGGGTGGGCCGCAGAAGACGTCCCTCCCACTTGAGGATGGGGCCTGCGCTTCTCGCATCCAGAACACTGCACCTAATCGGGTTACTAGGGTGAAGAGTCCACTCTGCGGTCAGCGTGTTCGCCGTGAAGAGAAAGCCGAAGGCCGAGGCCCCCCAACCTATTGGCTCTGTGATCGTCGTGAAAAACCACCATCGACCCTCATGGTACAAGGGTGTGGTATCGACGGCCGGTAGGTCCACAAGGACCTTTTCGAATTTCCATTCAAAGGGAAAATTCACCGCGCGGTACAGTTCCGCCCGCTCATTAGCCACTGTTTCCGGCAGCATGAAGATCTCCCCCTCATGAGCAAAGACTAGCGGATATGAAAGATGGTAGGGCCGGGTCAGACAGGGGATGAAGACATCCACTCTTCCATCGCCCGCAATTTCGGCGACGGAAATGACTGCCTTATTCATGCCATAGTCAAAATCCTCTACAAACAGCCATCGACGCCCATTGTGTTCGAAGGCCATGGGATCCGCAAAGAAATGCCCCGGGGGCGCATCGTGCCACTGGAAGGATGCTAAAGCGTGGACTCCCTCTTGAAAAAGAGGCGTCTTAGAGAATCGGATTCCAGTCCGCCAGCACAACATCTTGCGCGGTCGTACCTGACGAGCGACCATACGGCCCGCCGCAGTCAAGCATTCCCGTGATAACCATTTCAGCGTCTCCCAATTGTTTGGCGTGCGGTAAATTTTCCGTTTCCCCTTATAGGGGACCTGCGGAACAGCTTTCGACCGCACGAAGTCCCAGCCATATCGGTGGAGTTCGTACAATTTTTGAATCACAAAATATGTCGTGCCCCAATAGGGCCCATAGCGGTTCCTTCTCAAGAACATCCCCTGCTCAGTGGCAAAGACTCCTTTTGCCAAAACAAGACCGGCGTCCAACTCCTCATTAAGTACCTGCAAGATCACGCCCGTAGTCGGATGGCGTTCGACGAGCTCCCAGAAGTGCGCGGGCCCCCCTCGGTAATAATCATTGTCGCCATGGTGGAAGGACCAAATGCCGTACCGAGCTGCCTGTAAAATATCGCCTCGAATCAGGTTGAAACCGAATCGGAGCAGGACGTCCAAATCGTAGCTCCTGATGGCGGCAACGACTTCTGGTGAAAATCGGTGCGTAAATTTGTGCGTGATTGGCGTGACTTGGAGTGATGGGATGTGGCTGAGGGCCGCTGAGTGATCGTAGACGGCGAGCGGGTTCTCTTTTTTCTGTGCGTGGTGAGCATCCCAGGCAGCATAACGGCTGTAGAACAACCTTTGCCGCGCTGGTTTGTCTTTCAAAAATCGCAGGGCACGAAGAGGCAAGGACCGTAGCGGAGTCTGTGCCTGGGGTGCAGACGAGTTATAGACGACCAGGCACAGTTCTGCGAAGGTGCACGCACGAATATCTTCCAGGATCCGGACAGACCACGCCATCAGCTGTGGCGTATCTACCATCAGACCGATTCGAAGCTTGCGTCTCTCGGCTGGAGAAGTGCGGTAGAGCCTCGCAATCGCTGATTCCATCACAGGCATGACAAAGTCTTTGGAGAGAAGCTGTGCCCTCATTAGGGGCTTTCCCTAGCGACACTCACTCCTTTTACCTTATCGTTAAACTAGGACTTCACCTAATAATGGTTGACCTAATCCCTGGGGGTGTGTGGAGATTTGCGAACGGTGGGCCCCTTATCGAGAGCGCGGTTCTCTTGCATTCATATGAAACCCCTTACAGAATTTCAGTGCCTCATAGCTTCTTCGACCTGCATTTCATAATGATTATAGGCCGTCATTAATCCGGTAAGCACTTCGGCTGTAGTCTCAAAGATCGCTTGAGCTTTTGGCTCGCTGACTTTTTCAATGTCTTCTCGGCAATGTCTGATCACATCATTGAGCATCCCTCTGATTTTCACCGCATGGTAGGTGGGATTATTTTCCATGTAAGCCATTTCGATACCTCCTTTTCTGAGACTGATCCTTTTACATCCTAGCCCACGGAAATTATTGCAAGAACTCGCATGAACCCTTGTTCCTGGTGGCCAGAAACCATGAAGAGGCGCCGGTCCGGACTTGCCTAGTGCCCTTCTGAGGTCGTTTGACTCTCGCCCTCTGGTATTGGCAACATATTGGAGTCTCTCCATTCCAATCGAAGGAGGCGAAACAATGCCAAGAATAACATTCTGGTTACTAACATTCATAAGCCTCATTCTGACTCAGGTTACCGGTTGCACCCTCAAGGGCACGACTGAAGAGATAATCGACACGACAAGTAACATCACGGTTTCCACCTCTGGGCGCATTTGGTGGAACGCGGATGGATTGCTGAACCCCGAGCACAAGGCCATCGCCTTCGCCACGTACAATCCATCCAACTTGGAACAAGACATCGCCCGAGGTCAGGGAGAATACCTTGCCTCTCTTGGCTCTCTGTTAGGAGTGCGCGAAGGAGCTAGACCGGCATTCGAGGCTGCCGCGCAAAACCGGTTTCAGTCCTTGATGCCAGCCGGTCATGCCAGGCGAGTGGAGTACCTGCGCGCCCTCGTTGAATAATATCGATCCACTTCTCACGAGGCGCAGTAGAAAACCGATATGTATGATGAAAGACCGACCCATTCCAATTTGGATCAAACTAAAGAAGCTGGTTTACAGCCAAAAGGTTAAAAAGAGGAAACGTATTCAGCAGAGCGGGATGAACGCATTGAGAAACATGAGCGATCATACTTACAAAGGGCACAACATTACATTGATTCCGAGCTTGGAAGGGTATATGTGGGCATGCCAGTATGTGATCCTGAAATCAGGCAAGACTGAGATGGACGGGTTTGCTGGCAATACTTACTCTTCCCGCGAAGAAGCCGAATCCGCCGCTCTAGCAAGAGCAAAAACGTTAATTGACGAATCGAAACTCAACAAAGACCCGTTATGGAGTTGATGCGACGACCATCCCTTTGCGCCGCGACTTATTTATGTTTATTCTCTACAATGGTGCTGCTGTTCTCTGGTTGTGCATCGACTCATCCCATCACGGAAGCGGTCTGTGTCTCGCAATGCCTCGAGTCCTGGGATCATGCGCGGGTTCTTGTCTGGAGCAACGACCCGAAAGTCGAACCTCTACTTGCCGAGTGGGTTCAGAAACAAGGCGCAGAGGTGATCGAACCGGCGATAGTTCAAGACACCATGCTTCGGCACCACGTCGTGATAGAACCGGAGCCAGGAGTCGAGAACGTTCTTCAGCATCTCGGCAGTCTTGTGAGAGCCAATCGTGTGCTCTTTGCCACCGTCATCCGTCAGTCACATCCCCTGACAATTATGTATTCGGGCTATAAAGAGGGTCATCCCCGGGTTACCACCCTGTTTGATCCAATTGTCACCGTGCGCAGCCTCGGAATTGATACCTCGACCACACGCTGGAGCGTCACGGCTACAGGCGCCTCTTCGACTTTTGTGTTGGATCCAACGGTTGCCGAGTTGACTCAAACAGCCCTGCGTCGCGCAAGCTGCGAGTCGGATCACCTGATTTGGACTGACGAAGGCGGCTGCGATTAGGAAGACATGAGGCACGTGTCACAGTAAGGCAGTCCGGAACTCCCCGCGAGCAGCCACCGCATATCGTCTCGACCAAACGAGTCTTCTCTCTTTGTACAGGCTGCCTTCATGCTGAAAGCCGACTTTCTCGATCACGTGCCGTGAGGGGGCGTTGCTCCCGAACACCGTCACATGCGCTTGCCGAGCCTGCGCCAGGTCACGGGCATCGTGTAAGAGTTGGCAGAGCGCTTGAAAGTAGAGGCCTCGCCCTCTAGCCGACGGATGAGTGAAGTGATCGAAGAGGACCGCGGTATCCTGGGGCGGGAAATAGGCTTGGTCCACCCATCCGTCTACACCTCGAACCTGTCGCTCAATCAGCCACCCGTAGTGCAAGAGTCGCCCTTGCACGACGAGCGTGTATAGGTGGTATCCCTGTGCCATCCGTTGAAGCGCCATCTTCTGGTAGGCGTCATGTGGCCGTTGTTCCCTTGACGAACGTTCGTAGTGTCGGAGATCTTCCAAAGAGTCCCGTTGAAAGACGCATGGCCTTGGGAGCCCGGACAGGTCTCGAAGCGGGTAGCTATACACGCGGAGTTCGCGGCAATACCACAGTCGGTTTTGGATGGCATTGAACAGGTGGGAGCGAAAAGAGAGAGGTGTCTGAGTCACAAGAGGACATCCTGAATTAAATGCCAAAAGGCTAGTGGCTTGTGCATATCGCGAGGCCCCGCGTGACCTTTGGAGAAACTGCAAAACGTGGGCCGAAACGAAGGGAAACAGCAGCTCGTGAGGCACACAAGAATAGTTTGGCGGCGGTCTCTCAGACAATTCTCACAGCCAGGTCCATTCTGTCCCCTGGTTTAGATAGTTTGGACAAGTTGTCCATGTTTTCAGTGTGATGAATCTATTTTCTCTTCTGTTCCCATTTGTCTTTTGTGGTCCCTCTATTGCTTCTTACACATGAGATAGACACGAGTTGGAAGAGTCCACCGTTCATTCAAGGAGGGTACATCATGATGGAACGCATTAACGCGTTTTCGAAAGTGGCATTGGGAACTCTCGTCTTTATGTTTGTGTTCGCACTCTGGCTCCCGGCCGAAGCGCGTGACAAAAGCGGCGTGTTAAAGGCCAGTGATCTGATAGGAATGAAAGTGCAAGGCACGGATGGCAAAAACCTCGGAAGCATCAAAGATCTCGTCATTGATCAAGACGATGGCGACATTCAGTATGCCGTGTTGGATTTCGGTGGATTTGCCGGCATCGGCGACAAATATTTTGCTGTGCCCTGGGAGGCTCTTCGTTTAGATCAGGACAATAAGAAACTTGCCTTGGACCTGCACAAGAAAGATCTGAAGGATGCGCCAGGATTTGATAAGAACAACTGGCCGGACTTTAGCCAACAGCAGGTCGTCATTTATGAGTTTTACGAGGTTCCCCAACCGAGTGGAGACAAAACCGCTCGGTCTGCACAATAATCGCGGCTGTGCCCGGGGACTTGGCTCAACCGGTCCTCGGGCATTTTCCGTGCTCATTGAGCTGGCCACCCCATCTGCGATCCTGCCTTATATGATTTAACCCTAATGGTTTCCAGCGCTTTGGAATCGGGTCGCATTGTCGACTATGCCGTGGAAGTCTGAGGGAGAACCCTAGGCCAAAAAGGTTTCTTGATTTTCAAAGTGGCATGGCGCGAGAATTGAAAAATTTTGGCCCCCGAAATCGCCTTTATGTCCGATTCAACTCCCCACTCGACAGAGGCCGCTGCGTATTTGTCTGCTATCGTCGACTCCACAGACGACGCCATCATCAGCAAGAACCTCTCCGGCATTATTCAAACCTGGAACAAAGCAGCGGAACGCATGTTCGGTTATACAGCCAAAGAAGCGATCGGCCAGCCGATGCTGCTGATTATTCCTCCAGAGCTCCATTCCGAGGAGGCGACCATCCTTGCACGTCTCCGTCAGGGCGACGGCATCGACCATTACGAGACGGTGCGGCGGAGAAAAGATGGCAGGCACATCGATGTTGCCCTGACCGTTTCCCCCGTTCGGGACGCTCAGGGAACAATCATCGGGGCCTCCAAGATCGCCCGCGATATCACCGAGCGTAAGCAGACAAAGCGGGCCATCGCCGAAGCGCAGGGCCGCCTGGTGACCACATTGGAAAGCATTGGGGATGCGGTGCTGGCGACCGACCTCCAGTCGCGGGTCACCTTTCTCAATCCGATTGCCGGGCAGCTTCTTGGATATACGGCACAGCAGGCGATCGGGCATCCCCTCGAGGAAATCTTCCGGATTGTGAATGCAGAAACGCGGCAGCCGGTGCCATGTCCGGTGGAGCGGGTCTTGCGGGAGGGAATCATTGTCGGATTGGCCAATCACACCCTGCTTCTGCGTCACGATGGCTCGGAACTGCCGATTGATGACAGCGCGGCCCCTATAAAAGATTCGGATGGCCAGCTGTTGGGCGTCGTCCTTGTGTTTCGCGATGTCTCGGAGCGGTATAACGCCGCGCGCCAGGCCGCGCTCCTATCCTTGATTGTAGCCTCGTCCGATGACGCCATTCTGAGCAAAGATCTCACAGGAACCGTGACGAGCTGGAACCGTGGCGCCGAGCGCATCTTCGGGTATACGGCGGAGGAAATGATCGGCTCGTCCATTTTGCGGATTATTCCTCCTGATCGCCAGGCCGAAGAAGCCGCGATCTTATCCAAGCTCCGTCGCGGCGAACGGGTCGAGCACTATGAAACTGTCCGGCGAAAGAAAGACGGGCGGCTCTGCGACATCTCTCTGACCGTCTCACCGCTCACCGATGACGACGGAAATGTCATCGGGGCCTCCAAGATTGCCCGCGACATCACCGAGCAGAAACGAGCCCAGCGCGCGCTTCATGAAAGCGAGGAGCGCTGGCGGGTGACGCTAGAGAGTATTGGTGACGCGGTGGTGGCGACAGATGCCGCGGGGGTCGTCACATTCGTCAATGCCGTCGCGGTCCAGTTGCTCGGGAAGCCAGCCAAGGACATCATCGGCCACCTGTTGGCAGAGGTTTTCAAAATCGTGAACGAAGAGACCCGTCGAGCCGTCGACAGCCCGGTCGACCGGGTCATTCGGGAAGGCGTCGTGGTCGGGTTGGCGAACCACACGGTCGTATTGCGGCCGGATGGTACGGAATCGCCGATCGATGACAGCGCAGCTCCGATTCGAGACAGTGAAGACCGGCTGGTTGGTGTCGTGCTTGTCTTCCGGGACATCACAGAGCGAAAGCAGTTGGAATTACAGGTGCAGCGCTGGAGTGCGGATTTGGAAGCTCGTGTCAGAGAACGAACCAGCGAACTGATCCACTCCCAAGAGCGGCTGCGCGCGTTGGCGTCCCAACTCAATCTGACGGAGCAACGGGAACGTCGGCGCCTGGCCGCCAATCTGCATGATTACCTCGCGCAGCTCCTCGCGCTCGCACGAATGAAGCTGGGGCAAGCCACGCAGCGTCTGAGCGGGGACCGGGCAGGCGCCGAGTCCTCGCTGACGGAGATGGATGATCTCCTGCAACAGTGTCTGCACTATACTCGGACCTTGATGGCCCAGTTGAGTCCATCGGTCTTGCATGATTTAGGACTTGTCCAAGCCCTTCACTGGCTGGCGGAGCAGATGGCCCAACAAGAGCTCAAGGTCGATGTCCAGGTTCTCACCAAGGAACAGCCGCACTTCAGTGAAAACCAGTCGGATCTCCTCTTCCAGGCTGTCCGGGAGTTATTGACGAATGTCGTGAAACACGCGGGAGTCCCCAAAGCCATTGTCTCGGTCGACAAGCAAGACCGCGACACCTGGTTGATTACGGTGCAAGATCGCGGCGTCGGGTTTGACATCAATACGGTCCACTATACCCCTTCAGGAGAGCATTTCGGTCTCTTCAGCATTCAGGAACGCATGGAAGCCATGTCCGGATGGTGTCGCATCGATTCCGTCCCCGGGCGAGGGACCAAAGTCGAATTGGGCCTGCCCGCTACACCTCCGGATGCCAAGCCCACACCTCATTTCTCAACGACGGTCACGCGTGCGTCCAAAGCCGAAAGACCGACGCAGCGATCACGCTGGCGGGTGTTGCTCGTGGATGATCACGCCATGGTCCGTCAGGGGCTTCGGAGTATTCTTGCAACGTATCCCGATCTGGTGGTGATTGCGGAAGCGGCGGACGGGTTGGAAGCGGTGGAGTATGCGGTCAGAGATCAGCCGGATGTGGTCGTCATGGACATCAACTTGCCCAAACTCAGTGGCGTAGAGGCAACGAGACGTATCAAGCAGAATGCGCCGAATACCCTCGTCATCGGCTTGTCGGTCCAGTATTCGTCCCAAACCTTGAAAGCCGTACTCGAAGCGGGCGGGGCTTCTCTTATGAGCAAAGAGCAGGCGACCGAAGATCTCTATCGGACGATCACTCGGTTCCTGGGAGACTCAGTGAATTCATGAAATCTCGCGAAACGCACCGAGCGACCTTTGAACCATCTGAGAGTAGAACGCATCGGCTAACTGTTCCAAATTGACACAATCGGCTTCATTGTAGCCGAGCAGCTGTGCTCTGGCCTCTTCGTCTCGACTGTATCGCCAGCGATTCCACAGATAGATCGCATCGCTTCCGTTCAATCCTTGAAGCTCATTCGCCCGCTCGATCCCCATCTCCACTTCGATGGCTTTGAGACCTCCGCGATGTCCGAGTTGTCGTCCGAGGAAGCACAGATCGATGTGCGGCTGATCGATTGGGAGACCGGGGTACTGCCTGAGCAACATCGGTAAATCAAACGTCGTTCCACAGAACGTCACGAGCAGATCGTACTGACTCAATTCCTGGCAGAGCCGTGCGCGATCTAGCGACTCCCCTTGCACGAACGAGGTGAACCGGCCTCGCCCGTACAGTCCCACCACCGTGATCTGGCCGAACGAATCGGTTTCAATATCGAGATAGACCGCCCGCGAACGTAGCCATTCGTATAGCCGCCAGTGCTCGCGTTGGCGAAGCACCACGCCGAAGTACCGGGCATCGTCCCGGGCGCGACGTTCCCGGGCTTGTGCGACGCCCTCATCATAGAGCGCCTTTCGTGCAGGACCGATCCCGCGAATGGCCGGTGCAGATAGAAAATCAGACCAGGTGATCAGGCCATCGCCCCACAGCCGTCGTTCCGTGGTTGGTCCTACGCCGGAGAGAAAACAGTATGTTGACTCGATCATCGGAGGTTCAAATCTTGGTTGGTCGGAATTGCTGAACCCTTAAAGCTTCTGCGAACGTTAATGGACGCAGGCAGTGCTGTCAAGGCTTCCAATGGTCGGTACGTGAGACTGTTAATACAACATGCGCCATGAGTTGTGCACACAGGCTTGGCGACTCGCTTGACTGCGTTTCCGGTTCCTGTCACGTTTCCACTTCCTAGCTCCCTCCGGGGAGGCGAACCGTGCGGAACGCGTGACCGGGGAATAAAGCATGCTTGCGTATTTTTTTAACCGACCTTTGCCACCGGGACTCGAGGGATTGGCCGATCTCGCGCTTGACCTCCGCTGGACGTGGAGTCACTTCACTGACCGTCTTTGGGAAACGCTGGACCGCGAGGCTTGGGAGCATACCGGCAATCCCTATTTTATCTTGCAGAATGTATCGCAAGCTCGGCTCGAGGAGGCTGCCGCGGAGACCGGTTTCAAGGAGGAATTGCAGAAATGGGTCGCGGAACGGCAGCGCTATTTACAGGATCCTGGCTGGTATGGGCGACAGCGAGGAGCGAACGAGCTGAAAGGTGTGGCCTATTTCAGCATGGAATTCGGCTTGGGCGAAGCATTGCCGGTCTATTCAGGTGGCTTGGGCATTCTGGCGGGCGACTATCTAAAGACAGCGAGCGATTTGGGCGTGCCGGTTGTCGGGGTCGGACTCTTATACCAGCAGGGGTACTTTCGGCAAGTCTTGGATCCGGATGGCAGGCAACAGGAGGCCTTTCCTTACAATGACCCGACAAGCCTTCCGGTCACACCAGTGCAAAATCGCAAGGGAGGATGGCTCAGAGTCAGGCTGGAATTGCCGGGGCGTTCGATTCTAGTCAGAGTCTGGCAAGCACAGGTTGGCCGAGTCACGCTGTACTTGCTCGACAGCAACGACCTGCTGAATAGCCCCGCCGACCGCGGCGCAACGGCTCTTCTCTACCCAGCGGGCGAAAAGCCCCGCCTGACCCAGGAAATCATTCTTGGCATCGGAGGCTGGCAAGTTCTCGAAGAGCTCGGACTCGATGTGGAAGTGTGCCATCTCAACGAGGGGCATGCCGCTTTTGCAGTGCTCGCACGCGCATATAGCTACATGTGCCGGACAAAACAACCCTTCCGGGTGGCGCTCTGGGCAACCAGGGCCGGCAATGTGTTTACGACCCATACGCCCGTCGAAGCGGCGTTCGACCAATTTCCACTCGAACTGATTCGTCCTTATGCGACCTACCTCGCGGAGCTGACGCATGTACCGATTCACGATCTTCTCGCGTTGGGGCGGAGGGATCGCGACAATGGTGATGAGCCCTTCAACATGGCCTATCTGGCCATGCGCGGATGTGGTGTGGTGAATGGAGTCAGTCAGCTCCATGGAACCGTCAGCCGGCACATTTTTCAGCCGCTCTTTCCGGATTGGCCTCAATATGAAGTCCCGATCGGGCATGTGACCAACGGCGTGCACGTCCCTTCCTGGGATTCCCAGGAGGCGGATACGCTCTGGACGTGTACCTGCGGCAAAGAACGCTGGTTGGGAAGACTCGATGAGTTGTGTGCCTCAATGGAGCAGGTCAGTGACGGCGATCTATGGTCTTTTCGTGCTTCTCAGCGGCAGGCGCTCATTCGATACGCGCGCCATCGCTTAATTCATCAGATGCGAGAGCGAGGTGCGGCGCCGGATCTCATTCAGCAGGCCGGACACGTCCTTGATCCCAATGCGATCACCCTTGGCTTTGCCAGACGGTTTACGGAGTATAAGCGTCCGAATCTCTTGCTGCACGATGCCGATCGGCTGGCGAGGATGTTGTGTCATGCCGAACGCCCCGTTCAGTTGATCGTTGCCGGGAAAGCGCACCCTCAAGACGAAGTAGGCAAGCACTTGGTCCACGCGTTCACCCGTTTTGCTGCGCGCCCCGATGTCTGGGATCGCGTGGTCTTTCTGGAGGACTATGATATCGCGCTGGCCCAGCATCTCGTTGCCGGCATTGACGTCTGGCTCAACACACCACGACGTCCGTGGGAGGCCTGCGGTACGAGCGGGATGAAGGTCCTCGTGAACGGGGGACTCAACCTGTCGGAGTTAGATGGATGGTGGGCCGAGGCCTATAGCTCAGAAGTCGGCTGGGCGCTCGGGGATGGGCGCGAACATTACGAGCCGGAGCACGACGCTGTGGAGGCGACGAGGTTGTATGAAATTCTGGAACAACAGGTAATCCCAGAATTCTATGACCGGGATCGGGCGGGGATGCCGAAAAACTGGCTGAAACGCATTCGAACCAGCATGGCACGCCTCACCCCCCAGTTCAGCAGTAACAGAATGGTCAGGGAATACGTCGAAAAGATTTACCTGCCGGCTTCGGCGGCACTGCAGCAGCGTATTGCCAATGAAGCCAAGCTGGCAACGGAATTGGAAGAGTGGCAGTCGAAGTTACGAGAAGGGTGGGGAGGAGTTCGTTTCGGAGGCGTGCGCGTTACGAAGATTGAGGAACACTGGCATGTTGAAGCACAAGTCTATTCCGGAGACCTTGAACCCCGTCGAGTGCGGGTGGAACTGTACGCAGACCCTCTGGGCGACACCGAACCACCGACCCGAATGGTCATGTCCCAAGGAGAGGCGATCCCCGGCACGGTCAATGGGTATGTCTATCTGGCGGACTGTCCCGCCACCCGTCCAGCCAACCACTTTACGCCGAGAATTGTACCGTTCCATCCGGACGCATTGATCCCCCTGGAAGAACCGCTTATCGTGTGGAAGCGGTGAACGGCGTTCAAGATACCGACGCCAAAAGCGATTCACGATATTTGCGCTTGGCACATGAGCCGATAAAATAATTTCAAAAGAGCCGTCGTGCAACACGCGGACACACAACTCCATCCCAACCAACCGGTCGATGACCACAGCCCCATCGGGGTTATTGCCAAGGTGCATGGCCCCGTCGTCGACATCTCATGCAGTCGTCTTCCTCCGATGCACCAAGCGTTGCGTTCGGGGGTAGATGGTGAAACGTACACCTTCGAGGTCTATCAGCATCTCGACGAGTGCCACGTGCGCGCCATCACATTACATCGAACGAGCGGACTGCGTCGCGGTATGCCCGTGTTTGATACGGGTGCGCCCGTGCACATCCCCGTTACTCCAGATTGTCTCGGTCGAGTCTTGGACCTATTTGGTGAACCATTGGACGGTGGACCGCCACTCAACACACGTGAGTTTCGCAACATTCTGGCAAAGCCGGCGCCCCTGCACGAAACGAAACCCGCAAGCGGTGTACTTGAGACCGGCATTAAGGTGATGGATTTGCTCTTTCCGTTCATTAGAGGCGGGAAGACCGGATTATTTGGCGGTGCTGGAATTGGAAAGACCGTTCTCCTGACGGAGTTCATGCACGCCATTGTCGCGTTGCACCGCGGGGTGTCTGTATTCGCCGGGGTTGGTGAGCGGATTCGGGAGGGTCATGAACTCTGGCACGAGATGCAAAAAGCCGGGGTCATGCCTCAGACGGTCCTCATCTTCGGTCAGATGGACATGTCCCCAGGCGTTCGGTTCCGAGTGGGGTTGGCTGCCGTGACCTATGCGGAATATTTCCGCGATACGCTCCAAAAGGACGTTCTGTTCCTCATGGATAACGTATTTCGCTTCGTTCAGGCGGGGAGTGAAATCTCCGGTCTGCTGGGACGCATGCCGGCGACGGTGGGGTACCAGCCGACCCTGACGAGCGAAATCGCGGAACTGCAGGAGCGCATCATCTCCACGACGAAGGGTGCGATCACTTCCGTGCAAGCCGTCTATGTGCCGGCTGACGACATGACCGATCCGGCCGTGAGCGGCATTCTGAATCACCTCGACACGCTGGTGATCTTGACCCGTGACCAGGCCAGCAAAGGAATTTATCCGGCCGTGGACCCCTTGCAATCCATGAGCAAGCTGATGGACCGCCATGTATTGGGAGATCGCCACTACCGGATTGCCGAAGGCGTGAGAGAGCATCTTGCGCGGTATCGGGAACTCGAAGATATCATCACCATGCTCGGCATTGAAGAACTGTCGGAGACCGACCGGCGAATCGTCCTCCGTGCCAGAAAACTCCAGCGCTATCTGACCCAGCCGTTCCATGTTACCGCGGAATTGACCGGCATACCGGGCACCTCCGTGCCTTTGGCCGACACGCTCCGTGATTGCGAGGCGTTCCTACGCGGGGAATACGACGATGTGCCGGAAGATCGGTGCTACTTGCGGGGGTCGATGAAAGGCGTACAGGGATGAAGTCTTTTGTGCTCCATTTACAGGACACCACCCGCTATGAGCGCATCGACCAAGTCTTGAGTTTCGTTGGCCAGGACGATTCCGGCCTGTTTGGCATTCTCGCCGATCATGCACGGATGATGACGGTGCTCGCGTTCGGGCTCGCCCGCTATCGGACCGCGGATGACTGTTGGCACTTTCTCGCGGTCCCACGCGCCCTGCTCTACTGTGTCGGCAACAACCTCTATCTGAGCGCGCGACGATACATCCGTGACGACGACTATGGCCGGATCAGCCAGGCACTCGAAGAGCAGTTGATCGCGGAAGAGACAGAGCTGCGCAGTATCAAAGAGAGCGTACATCGGCTGGAAGAGGAAATGTTCAAGCGTCTCTGGCGATTGGGCCGGGAGGAGCACGCTGCGTCGTGAAAAGCGAAAATCAGTTGAAGGACGAAGTGGCCAAACAAATCCGCCGGATGCAGCAAGCGGAACGTGACCGGCCTACCCTTCTGAAGCAAACCGTCTATCTCGGGACCCTCGGCTTGCTGTTTGTCGTGCCTGTCATTGTCGGCGCGTATGTAGGTCGTTGGCTGGACAGTCTGTCCGCTGGATATTCGATGCGCTGGACTCTGAGCTTGATTGTCCTCGGCGTGGGTGTCGGCGCTGTAAGCGTCTATGTAAATGTGAAGGAGTAGCGGATGGGTTCCTCCGACTTATTGAGAGAGACAGGACTCCAGTTGGGACCTGTGAGCTTGTCTGGGCCGGTCCTGACGACGTGGGGGATTATGCTGGCGCTCGGCATAGGATCATGGCTTGCGACCAGGAGGCTGAGGTTGGATCCCGGACCGGTACAGGTCGTCCTGGAGGGGCTCGTTAGCGCGGCAGATGAGGCGATTCGAGCCGTGCTCCCTGCACAAACGGCACGACTTCTCCCGTTCATTGCAACCCTCTGGCTATTCATCATGGTGGCCAACCTGTCCGGCCTGATCCCCGGTGTCAACGCTCCGACGAGTAACCTGTCGACGACTGCGGCGTTGGCGGTATTGGTATTTCTCTCGGTTCACTGGTTCGGGGTACGATCGGAAGGCATCAAAGGATATGTGCGCCATTATTTGGCTCCCATGCCGGTCATGTTGCCGTTCCATCTGATGAGCGAACTCACGCGCACCATGGCTCTCGCCATCCGGCTATTCGGCAACATGATGAGCCTCGAAATGGCGGCGCTGTTAGTCCTGCTCGTGGCCGGCTTTCTGGTGCCGGTCCCGTTGTTGATGTTGCACATCATTGAAGCCCTGATCCAGGCCTACATCTTCGGCATGCTTGCTTTGATCTACATTGCCGGCGCCATCCACTCACAGCAATCGCGACAACCTCAAGCACAGGAGTGATCATGCGTGACATGAGCTGGTTTGCCCTCGCCTCGACCGTCGTTGCCGCACTGGCCATTGCCGCCGGAACCATGGTTCCGGCGTTGGCGATGGGACGTGCCATCAGCCAGGCTTTGGAAGCCCTGGCGCGGCAACCCGAAGCAGAGCGATCGATTACCCGGGCACTGTTCATCGGCCTGGCTATGATCGAATCGTTGGCAATCTACTGTCTGGTGATCGTCCTCATCATTCTATTCAGAAATCCGTTGCTCGAGTACATGCTCAAGCCCTGATGGCCTCTGTGTCGGTGAAAAGCTGCGGAGGATGACAGTGGAACTCGACTGGACGACGTTCATACTCGAACTGATCAACTTCCTGGTCCTCGTTTGGATTCTCAACCGGTTTCTCTATAAACCGGTGATGAATGTCATCGCCCAGCGCAAGGCTGCCATCAAAAAAACGCTTTCAGATGCAGAAGCGACGAAGAGCGAGGCGCAGGCGTTGCAGATCCAATACGAGAATCGTCTCACCGAATGGGAACAGGAGCGGGAGAAGGCGCGTGCACAGCTGCGCGACGAAGTCAGCCTCGAGCGGAATCGTCTGCTGGAGGCACTCCATACGGAACTCGATCAAGAACGAGAAAAGGCCGCTGCTGTCGATCAACGGCGCATGAAGGATTTCATGCAGCAAGCCGAGGTTACCGCGATCGCCCAGGGAGGAGCGTTCGCGAGTCGACTCCTGTCTCGTCTGGGCGGCCCGGAGTTGGAACGAAGGATCATCGATGTGGTTATGCAGGATCTTCCCCGTCTGCCGGACAATCAGATGCAGGTCATTCGGTCAACCGCGCCTGCGACGAAGCTTCCGATGAAAGTTACGAGCGCGTATCCGCTGGCCGAGACGCAGAGGGAGGATCTCCGCCAGGCCTGCCGGGCGTTGGCGGGACGGGACGTGACCTGTGAGTTTCTTGAGGACCGGGATCTCATCGCCGGCTTGCGGATCGGCTTTGGCTCATGGGTTCTCCGCGCCAACGTGCAGGATGAATTGAGTTTCTTTGCCGAATCATTGCGCCATGCCTGAACAACCTATGGCACCGAACCAGCTACTGGCGGGTCGGACCGACTGGCTCCGCGATTATCATTTCCAACTGCGGGTGTCCGAACAAGGGATCGTCGTCGCGGTCGGAGACGGCGTGGCCTGGATCGAGGGACTGCCTTCCGCGGCGATGGACGAGATCCTGGATCTCGAAGATGGCAGCCGCGCGATGGTGTTCCAGTTGGAGGAGCAGGTCGTCGGCGCTATTCTTCTTCAACAGACCAGCCGACTGACCGCCGGTACGATTGCCCATCTGTCCGGACGGCGAATGGACATTCCAACGGGAGATGCGCTGATTGGGCGGGTCATCGACCCGCTCGGAACCCCGCTGGACGGATTGGACCGGCCGAACTGTTCGGTCACTCGCCCGCTCGACGTCCTGTCGCCGCCGATTACGTCGCGTGACTTCGTCCATCAACCGCTCTACACGGGCAACAAGATCGTGGACACGCTGATTCCAATCGGCAAGGGCCAGCGTCAGTTGCTCATTGGCGACAACGCGCTGGGGAAAAGCTCCCTGGCTATCGATGCCGTCATCAATCAGCGAGGGCGGGAAGTGCGTTGCGTCTATGTCATGGTCGGCCAAAAGCGGTCCAGTGTGGTCGACACGATCGAGACCCTCCGGCAGTACGCCGCGTTGGACTATACCGCTCTCGTCGTCGCAGAGGCGACCGCATTGCCAGGCCTGAAGTTCTTGGCGCCGTTCGCCGGGTGCGCCGTCGCGGAAACCTGGATGTGGCAGGGCCACGATACGCTGGTGATTTACGACGATCTGACCATGCATGCGGAAGCCTATCGCGAACTCTCCCTGCTCCTCCGTCGTCCGCCCGGGCGCGAAGCTTATCCGGGCGACATTTTCTTCCTCCACTCCCGTTTGCTCGAACGCTCGACCTGTCTGGCCGTACAACACGGAGGGGGCAGTATGACGGCCTTGCCGATTGTGGAAACGAAAGAGGGAGAAATCGCCGCCTATATTCCGACGAATCTGATTTCGATCACGGACGGGCAGATCTATTTCGATAAACGCCTGTTTGCGTCGGGCATCCTTCCCGCCATCGATGTGACAAAGTCCGTCTCACGGGTCGGGGGAAAGGGGCAGCACCCGCGAATCAAGGACAAAGCAGGGCGGATGAAGCTGGATTATCTCCAATTCCTCGAGTTGGAAGTCTTTACCCGTTTCGGGTCGCGTCTCGAAGCCTCAATCGAAGCCAAGATTGCACGTGGCCGTGTGTTACGGGAGCTGCTGAAACAGGATCGGCTGTGTCCTCTGCCCATCGAATTTCAGTTGGCCTGGTTGACGGCGTTCAATCAGGGTTTGTTCGACAAAGTCTCGCCGGCGTCGATCCCCGCATTGCTCGATCATTTGGCGACGCGCGTGAAGGACAGTGATTTGACACTTGAAAGTCGCGATGAGGAATGGGCGGAAGCTGTGACTCATTGGATCGGGGAGTACCGATCTCCATGAGCAAACGACGTGACATGGAGACCCACATCCGCTCGCTCGGTGAGATCAGCGGCATCATGAGCGCCATGAAAAATCTCGCCGTGATGGAGACGCAAAAGCTCACGCGACTGTTGGTCGCGCAAGAACGATTGGTGTCCAGTATGCGAGCGGCTGGGACGGATTTCCTCACGTTTTATCCCCAGGCACTGCCGAGCGCAGAACCGGGCAGACCGCTCTATCTGATTATCGGTTCGGAACGAGGGTTTTGCGGTGATTACAATGAGAAGGTGCTTGCAAGTGTTCATGCACGCTTGCAGGTCGTGGGAGAAAAAGATCCGCTCCTCTTAGCGGTAGGGCGAAAGCTGGCCGCGCGGGTGTCTGACAATCGTTACGTGGCGGAACGTCTGGAGGGAGTGTCTGTTGCCGAAGAAGTCCCCTCGGTGATGACCCGTGTGATGGACCACGTGCACCGGTTGCAGAGACAGGATGGATCAGGCCGACCGGTAAGCATCACAGTGGTCTCCCATGATTCTGAGACAGGCGGCGTGAACACCCAAACCCTCAGGCCGTTCGAGGTGTCCTCCGGCCGAAGGGCGGGCTTCGCGGATCCGCCGCTTCTGAACGTGGCCCCTCGTGTGTTTCTGGCTGAGTTGATCGATCTCTACTTGTTTTCGCTTCTGCATAAGATTTTTTACAGCGCACTCATGGCGGAAAACCGTGCCCGCATGTCTCATTTGGAAGGAGCGATACAGCGTCTTGACAGAGAAACCGGAGAATTGGAGTTGAAACGCAATCTCCTTC
>CAMLHQ010000001.1 GCA_946479785.1 uncultured Nitrospira sp. | reverse complement strand
AGAAAAACCTCGACCGTTATCGGCGATCTCCAAGCGAATCGTCGTGCGCTGTCGACGGAGCCTCACGGTGCGCTTGGCAGCTTTGGTATGTCGAATGCTGTTGCTGAGCGCCTCCTTGGCGATCGCGAGCACGTGAGTACTCTGCTCGGGAGACAGCCGTATGGCTGCATCGTCATCGATGTTCAACGCGATCTCACCGGCTCCCGTCGATACGAAGGACTCGGTGAGCGCTCGAAGCGCATCGGCGAGCGTCATGTCCTGGGTCATGAGAGGTTGCATGCGAGGGATGAAGCTGCGCACCTCGCGAATGACGCTGTTCAATTGGTTGACGGAATCTTCGAGCCGCTTCGCGTTCGTGTGGGAAATTTGTTGAATCCGTTGTTTGGTCAGTTCCAGCCCCATGCCGATGGCGTACAGAGACTGCAGCAGGTTGTCGTGAAGGTCCTGGCTCAGACGCTCCCGTTCTTCGAACGCCTGGCGGACGGCTTGCTCGCTCCGTCGCAACGCTTCCTCCGCGCGTTTTTGTTCCGTAATATCTGTTCCGATGGTCACCAAACATTGTCTGCCGTTCAAGACGATCACTTCGGATGAGCCCAGGAATCGTCGTACATCCCCTCGTTTCGACTTGAGCGGTACCTCGACGTTTCTGACGGCTCCTGTATCCTTGACACGTTCAATGAACTGTTGTCGTGCTTCCGGTTCAGGCCAGATACCTAACGTAAACGTGCTCTGTCCGAGTACCTCTTCGCGTGTAAATCCGAACACGGTCAAGGCCGCATCGTTGATATCCACGCAGGTTCCAGTTTCAAGATCGGTGATCCCGATCGGATAAGGGCTTGACCGGAACGCTTTACTGAACCGTTCTTCGCTGGCGCTAAGGGCCTCTTCCGCCTGTTTACGATCAGTGATATCCAGTGCGACGCCTACGTAGTGAGTCAGATCTCCAGTCCCAGGATCACGCACGGGAAATCCTCGGTCCCATATCCACCGGACCGTGCCATCCGGCCTTACGATCCGGTACTCTTGAGCAAACGGAAGGCCATCCCGGTGTTCAGTGAGGCCGGCTAAGACGCGCGCGCGGTCATCAGGATGAATGGAATCGATAAAAGACTTTGGATCTTCATAGAGACTGGCGCATGTTCGTCCCCACACACGCTCATAAGCCGGGCTGATGTACAGCGTCTTGCCGATCGCAGGATCAGCAGACCAGACGACTTCTTCAATGGTCTCCGCGATTTGTCGGAAACGCATTTCACTCTCCTGCAGCGCCTCTTCGGCCCGTTTCCGATCGTCGATATTTTGAACGACGGCGATGAAGTAGACTGGGACACTGGAAGCATTGCGGACGAGCGATACCGTGACGTCGACCCATACCCAGACATCGTCGCTGCGCCGATACCGTTTCTCTACCAAGAACGACGGGCGCTTTCCCGCCACGAGTTCGTTGAGGAAGTGAAGATTCAACTCCAGGTCGTCGGGATGAGTGAACTCCTGAAATGTCCGCTGCAATAACGTTTTCGACGAATAACCCAGCGTTTCGCAGAGCCGGGGATTCACGCGGAGGAATTGCCCGTCCAAGCCCAGTTGAGCGATGCCCACTCCCGCATGTTCGAAGAGCGCTCTCCATCGCTCTTCGCTTTCACGCATGCAGTCTTCCGTGAGACGGCGTTCGGTAATATCTTCACAGACGACGAGGACGAGGATCTGGCCAGCCTCATCCGTGATGGCCTGCGCGCGCTCTTTCACCCAGAGCGAAGTGCCGTCTTTCCGTACTTTCTGGATCTCCCATTGAAATACCTTCAATGGGCTGGCGGCACAGACGACCAACTGTCCGAGGACAGCCTGATGCTCCTCGGGCCTGAAGACCTTGAGGACCGACTGACCGATCAATTCAGTCGGCTGGAAACCCAACTGTGTGGCGCCGAATTGATTGACGGAGACGACGGTCCCCTCCGGCGAGAGAGTGAAGTACATCGAAGGGTTGTTGTCATAGAGCAGTCGGTAGCGCGCTTCGCTGTCCCGCAGCGTGGATTCGATTTCCTGTCGGCGGCGAATCTCTCGCTCCAAACCGACGAGATCATGATGCCGGTCGCTCCTGTTCGCGAGGGTTTCTCGAAGCACCTCGGCTCGTGCCTGCGCATCGGACGATTCGGTTGTCCGAGCTTCGGCTCGTTCGAGCTCGACGGAGGCGGAAGAGGGAGCATCAGGGGTGTTAGCCATCGCGCATGCCTCAAGAGGTCCGTTCATGCGGCCCTGTTCGTCACGGAACAGGGAGCCCTAACCGGAAGATCGCCATCAAGACCGGTGCATAGCATAGGGCCATTGCTCCCGGAAATGCTAGTCCCCTCAGGGGTAAAATGGCTATCGGGACTTTACAAAGGCATGAAGCCGGACACAGTTTGAGGCGGGTTATGCCAACTCCCGGCGGAGCTGCTTCACGATGGTCTCGCTCAGTCCCGCTTCACGAAGGGCTTCTTCGCTGGCTTGCGTGAGATTCGCCAGGCTGCCGAATTGTTTCAGGAGTTTGGTCCGGGTGATTGAGCCGACTCCGATAATCTGATCCAGTTGCGACGAGACCAGCGTCTTGCCGCGCAGTTTTCGATGAAAGGTAATGGCAAAGCGGTGCGCCTCGTCACGAATCCGTTGCAGGAGATGGGTCGCCGGTGCGTTCGCGCGCAGGACGATCGGATTTTTGCGGCCCGGTAAGAAGATCCGTTCATTTTTCTCGCCTTTGGCCTTGGCCAATCCAATAATCGCGAGGTCGGACTGTCCCACCTGTTTGAGTGCCGCAATGGCGGAGGCGAGCTGTCCGAGGCCACCGTCGATGAGCACAAGGTCCGGACGGGCGAGATCTTCCATGGCGCCGTATCTTCTGGTGACCACCTCGTGAATGCTGGCAAAGTCATTGGCGCCTTTTACGGTGTTAATCTTGAACCGGCGATAGTCGGATTTGTTCATCCGGCCGTCTTCCCACACGACCATGGACGCCACCGACTGATCGCCCATCGTATTTGAAATATCGAACCCTTCGATACGCCGGGGCGCGATGTTCAAACGCAGCAGGCGTTGTAGGTCCTCACTGGCTTGACGATCGAGCTCCTCGTTGCGCACATGGTCGTCTAACGCCGCCGCGGCATTTTCTTCCGCCAGCAACAAGAGCTGGTGTTTCGTGCCGCGCTCCGGAGCCAGGACGCGCACGGGTTCGCCCCGTTTTCCTGACAGCCAGCGGGCGAGGAGATCGGCGTCCGGAATATCGACGGGGATCAGCAACTCGCGCGGAGGCTGGCCCTCCTTGTTGTAGAACTGTTCAACGGCGGAGCGGACGAGTTCCTCGTCTGTAGCGTCTGCCGATTGCGGCCAGAAGAAATCCTTGCGGCCGATCAACAGCCCACCTCGCACGAAGAGCAGTTGCAGATCGACGGCCGATCCCTGACGGGCGATGCCGATCACGTCCTGATCGACGGAGGCGGTCTGGGTGATGCGCTGTCGTTCGAGCGTGCGTTCGATCTTAAAAATGCGATCACGCAATCTGGCCGCTTCTTCGAACTCCTCGTGTTCGGCGGCGGCTTCCATTCTAGCGCGAAGTTCGTCCAGCAGTTCCCTGTCGTGTCCTTCCAGGAATTGGCGTACCTGCCGAACGATCTGGTGATAGTCCTCTTGAGATTGATTCCCTGTGCAGGGCGCCATGCAGCGCTTGATCTCGAATTCAATGCAAGGCCGCTCGGCTTTCCCGTTGATGTCGATGGTGCACGTGGCGAGCGGAAATACTCTTTTAATGACTTTGAGCGTTTCTCGGAGCGCGCCGGCCGGCGTGTAGGGACCGTAATAGAGCGCGCCGTCTTTTTTTACGCGGCGGACGATCGAGAGCCGGGGAAAGTTCTCTTTGACCGGCAGGCGAAGATAGGGGTACTGCTTGTCGTCTCGGAGCACGACATTGAAGCGAGGCTTGTGACGTTTGACGAGATTGCTTTCAAGAATCAGCGCTTCCAGCTCAGATCGAGTCACCATCGTCTCAAGGTCTGCGATCTGGCTTACCAACAGCGATGTTTTCGGGGAGTGATCGGCGCTCTTCAGGAAATAGGAACGCACACGGTCGGCCAATACTGCCGCCTTTCCGATATACAAGACATCGCCAGCCTTATCCTTGAACAGATAGACGCCGGGCTGGTCCGGCAGGTGCGCGAGTTTGGATTCGAGAGCTGGAGTTCCCGTAGGCATGCCTCATTCTACGAGGCCTTCGCCGTGCTGGGCAAGGTTAAGCCGTGGTTACTTGAGCGAACGCACGAACGACGGACTCAGCGTGCCTCTGGCCACTTCGGCCACCGGCCCCGTCATTGTGAGGCTGAAGTCCTGTGCGACATCGATGTTCAGCGTCCCTCCAGGCATCTTCACCGTCACCGGGCTTTTGACCAGGCCGAGGCGTACTGCGGCGCTGGCTGCGGCACAGGATGATGAACCGGAGGCCTGAGTTTCACCGGCGCCGCGTTCCCAGATGAGGATGAAGAGTTCTTTGGGACCGGTGGGAATTGCGAGCTGTACGTTGGTACGTTTGGGAAAGATCGCGTGATGCTCCAACGCCGGGCCGAGGGCAAGCAGATCCTCTCGCGACCAGGACTCGGTCGCCTGCCTGAAGACGACACAATGGGGATTTCCCACACTGACGCCGGTGAATGTCAGTAAGCGCCCGGCCGCTTCAATCGGTTGCTGGATCAACTCATCCGCCGGAAGTGTACAGGGCAAGGCGGCCGGCTTGAACGTGGCCCGACCCATTTCGACCGTGACGGCGCTGGCGTCTCCCTGTCGATCGAGGTGAAGATCGATCGTGACCAGGCCGCCTTTCGTCTCCACCGTAAAGCGTTTCTTCCTTGTCTTGCCCATCGCATGGAGATATCGAGCGAAGATGCGAAGTCCATTGCCGGATTTTTCCGCTTCGCTGCCGTCCGGATTGAAAATCCGCAGGCCAAAGTCCGCCTTTTTGGAGGGCGCGAGCGCAAGAATGCCGTCGCTGCCCAGTCCCCAGTTGCGGTTGCAGATGAGCTCGATGTTCTTGGACGTCAACTTGAAGCTGAGAACTTTCGGGTCAACCACAATGTAGTCGTTGCCCAAACCGTGGCCGCGGAAGAATCCGTTCTTCATACCAGTCTCCTTGAGAAGTCATCTCACTGGGTTAAACGGGGTGAGAGGGTACTTGGTCAAGGGGCACTGGTCAATAGTCCATGATACGAGAGAGGAGCTGTGAGGTCGGACCGGGTCTACACGATAGCCACACCGGCCGGCCGCTCGATCAGTTCGACTTCATACCCGTCCGGAGCATCGATGAAAATGAAACGGCTGCCCGACGACGTGTTGGTCGGACCGTCGGTGACTCTGATGCCTTTCTTGTTCAGACTCGCGATGGTGTCGTCGAGGTTCTCGACCTGGAAGGCGAGATGCACGAGATCTTCCTGGACTCGTACGGGACCGCTTGGAGGGAAACTGCACAGCTCGATCAATTCATCGCTGTTCGGCACGCGCAGGAACGCAAGGTGAGAACCGCGAGGAGACGTCTTCCGCTCCAACACCTCAAGGCCCAGCACGTCTGTATAAAAGGCGATGGTCTGGTCCATATCGCTGACGCGCATACGGGTGTGGAGGAGCTTTTTAACCTTCATACTCGGAACTTATAGCAGATGGCGTAGGGCTGGTAGCAAGAGAAATGGAGCATGGCGATTAGTTTTTCCTGGACGGTCCAATGGTTTTTCGCAACAGAATCTCGGCTGTGCCGGGGATCAAGAAATTCGGCATAGGGCCGATCTCTTGATAGCCCTGTTTCATGTAAAATTCGCGCGCTCCCTGATTGAAATCCGACACGCAGGCAAACAAGTTCTTGGTTCTTGCAAACACCGATGCTTCAACGTGCGTGAGCAACTGCTTCCCCATTCCCTTGCCTCTGGCCCACACTGCCACGCCCAACAGTTCCAAATAGTCCCCGAGCAAAAATTTTGGGCGAACGATCGCAATGGCAGCGATCCTTCCTTCGATTTCGCCCACGAAACTTTCTCGACCTTGGGGGGTCGGACAAAAAATCCGCCCCCAATCTTCTTGATCGTACCCAAGCGTTTTCCAGGGATCGGAGTCGCCGAGCAGCGCGATGACGGTATCGCGGTCGTCGGGCCGCATAGGTCTGATTGACTGGCTGCTCATGGGGTCGATGGTTTACAGGACAGGAGTTCGCTCACGGTCGTAGGGTTCAGCCCTTTACGCGGAAACACGTCGGCGATGAGCCGTTGAATGACTTGCCGCGTGTGCTTGCCTTTCCCGTTGGCATGCAACACCACGATGCTTCCAGGCCTGGCGCGCTTATCGATGCGGGCCACGATCTGGTCTGCCGAGAGACTCGGGTCCGGATCGCCCGATTCAATATTCCATTGAATAAACTGGAGGCCCAAGGTCCTGACCACATCGATCGTCACGTTGTTGTATTCCCCGTAGGGCGGGCGAAACAGTACTGCTTCGTGGGCATAGTGTTCGCTGAGTAGCCTGACGGGACCGAGTATTTCCGTTCGTTGCTCCTCAGCGTTGTGCATGGGAAGATGAGCATGGACATTCCCGTGGGTGCCCACTTCGAAGAAGCCGATCTCCAGGAGCTGTTCGACTTCGGGATCGTGTTTGGCCATCCATTGGCCGGACATGAAGAAGGTCGCAGGGATTTTGTGTTCAACCAAATAATCAACAAGGGCCTTGTCATAACCGGTGCCCTTGCGGACCGGGCAGAGATCGAACGTCAGCGCGATCACAGGGCAGGCGGATGGGCCCGATTTAATGACCTGCGCTTGGCTCTGTGCCGGCCCCCTCAGCATTAGAAAAAAGCAAGCGATCACGATCCAAGGTACGAGTTGTTGACGCATGTTCTTTAGTATACCCGAAGACTCCCGGCGTTAACTGTGCGAAATGTCTGGAGGCAGGCAGCAGTTGACGGTGCGATTTGTGCGCTGCTACGGTGATCCTATGAATGTGCCGGCTTGGGAAATCGGGCGGGCGTTGGGGATTCCGATCCGCATCCATGCCTCATGGTTCCTTGTGTTCGTCTTCATGACCTGGTCATTGGCGACGGGGTACTTGCCCGGAGCCCTGCCCGGCCTGTCGGGGTTGCGCTATTGGGGCATGGGTGCCGTAGCGGCGCTGCTGCTCTTTCTCTCCGTGCTCTTGCACGAACTCGGTCATTCGTATGTGGCGCAACGGTATCGCATTCCGATCGGCCAGATTACTCTGTTTCTCTTCGGTGGTATCGCTCAAATGAGAAAAGAGCCTCCCAGTCCGAAGGCCGAATTTCTCATTGCCATGGCCGGGCCGCTCGTGAGCTTTGCCCTCGGCCTGTGTTGTCTGGGTCTGGCTGTGGCTGCGGAGTCGTTGCCTATGCCGTCCGGGGGACAAGGGTTTGTCGTGCTGGGAGGGCTCTTGGGCATCGTGAACGTCCAGCTGGGCCTCTTCAATCTGATTCCAGGCTTTCCATTGGATGGTGGACGGGCGCTGCGCGCTGGGCTCTGGGCTTGGGGCAACAATTTTCATCGGGCCACCAGCCAAGCGGCGCTGATTGGACTGGGATTCGGAGTGCTGCTCGCGGGGCTTGGTGCCGTTCTACTGGGCGGCGCCATCTCGGGAGCACTCGAGCAGTCGACGGCCAGCAACGGAGGCTGGCTGATGTTCATCGGCGCGTTCCTCTTCGGTGCGGCCTGGAGCACCAGGAAGCAAGTCACGCTTCGCATCACACTGTCGGCAACCGCCGTTCGCGATGTCATGATTCGCGCCGTCGTGACGGTTGCTCCACATCTGGCGGTTCAGACCGTGGTGGACGAGTTCTTCGTGGCGTATGGTTACGGTGGCTTCCCTGTCGCAGATGAGGGGGAGATTATCGGCCTTATCTCCGTCGAAGATGTGCAAGCCGTTCCCCAAGGCCTGTGGTCCTGGCGAACAGTTCGGGATGTCATGCGTCCAGCTTCGCCGGAACTGTTCATTCCGCCTGATTGGTCGATCATGCAGGCGATGGAACGGATGGTTCAGACCGGATGGGATCGGTTAGTCGTCGTGGAGCAGGGGCAGCCTCTAGGTCTGGTTACGCGATCTGCCATCGCGCAATTTCTGCAACTGCATAAAGGCTGACGAAGAGTAAGGAGATCTCCTAAACCGGTGTTATCCGTCCGCCCTCGCGATAGAGATATTCTGCGCGATGGCGATGCGTACAAGGTGGACGACGAGGAGAAATCCGTACACGACGCAGAAGAACTTGAAGGTGACCCGATAGAAGTCCATCAGGATGATGGGCAGGCAGAGCGCGAAGAGCAGGCTCGCAATCAGCGTCATGAAGGTCAATCGTCTGCAGAATTCGTAAGAGGCTTCTTTCCCGATCGGTTTCAAGGCCCGCGCATAACGTTCGGCGCGTTGGAGTCTGGCTTCGTTTAACGTGGATTCGCTGGCTCCCCAATAGCGCAGATACACATACCCGATCAGAATCATGGCCCACGGCATGGCCCAGAGCGGCCAATAGGTGCTGTCTCCGTAGGTCTCGCTGCTGATGAGCGTGGCGAATGAGGGAGCATAGAGCAGTCCCAAGACCAACGGCAGCGCCCGCTGGTCCTGTGGCCGTTCCCCCTCGGGGCCACCATGGATCAATTCCCGTTCGAACAGCGGATACCCGTACTTGAGGACCACGAGCGCAATGGCTGCGCTCATCGTTTTGTCAGGTATGTAGCGGACCCAATTTTGGAACCAGTTGACGACCCACCAGCCGACGTGTTCTCCCCAGGTCAGTCCGAACAGCGATTCGAGATAGTCATGGACCATCTGCTCCCATTGCAACACCCGGGCATGAAGCGTTTCGGCAACGTCAGGATTCAAGGCGAACGTCGAATGTTCGTGTAAGGCAGCCTGAATAAACGTGCCGGGGATGCTCATGATCATGGCACCGCCGACGCCGAAAATATACAGGAACCAGGCGTGTGAAAGTGCGGAGCTCTTGCCGGTACGAAGATATTTCTGGAACCCAGCCTGCCTTGACATCCACCCCCAGTACAGAGCGCCGGTCATGCTGACGAGTGACCAGGGGAAAATGATCACGTCCGCGCCGGATTCCGGGAAGAGGAGCCAATTGACGACCGAATTTGAGAGCAACGCGACGATGGCTCCCCACCAGGGTCCCAACAGAAATGCCACCAATGCCGTGCCGGTCATGTCGAGAAAGAGAATGCTTTCCAAGTGCCGGCTGAGCGTGAGGCCGACATAGTTCAGCAGGAGTCCGGCAGCGACGATGACGCCTGTTTCGTACATCAAGAGATAGGAAGTGCCGCGGAAGGGCTTGGCCGAGAAGAAATCAATGCTCGAGACGGATTCCTGCGTCTGCCGTTCCTGGGCGGCCGGCGTCCTCCGATCCTTGCGCGAGCCCATCCGGTGCTGAATATCCATCAGTTTTTCCATCACCGTCAGCAACGCCGCGATGAAGCCGACAATGGTCCCGCCTAGCATCAGCAGCTCTTTTCCGATTTCTTCAGGCATATCTGGCCTCCCGTTTCAGGGACTCATTCTAGCGGCGAAGGAACGTCTCGGCCAGAAAAAGGCTAGAAGCCGACAGGAGAATATCAACGACTGGCGGGGACTGATGGCGAGGGAACGCCAGTCTGGGCAAAACTGTTGGCCGCGACGGCCTGGGTCCGTTGCTGAAGAGCGTGGGTGACGACGGCGCCGAGAAGGAAGAGCAGCGCCGAATAGTAAATCCAGAGCAGCAGGAGGATCACTTCAAGGAGCGAGCCGTACAACTTGGTGTAGACGGTGGCGTACTCGTTATAGGTCACAAAGATGAGCTTAGCGGCCACCCACAGGAGGCTGAACGTCAACGAGCCGATCAAGGCTTCACGCCATTGAGGCCGCCGTCGCGGCACGTAGCGGTAGAGCGTGCCGACCGTCAAAAAAGCCAAGGTGAAGGGGAGGGTGTAGGTGAGAAAAAGATCGTGCGCGGCCAGGGCGATCAAGTCGAGCCCCCAAAGATGCGGTACATAGGCAGTGAGGAAATTGACCGTTTGAGTGGCGACATAGGACACGATCAACAGCAGGGCGGCGGCGCCCTGTGAGGCAACCGCGATGGCGGTTGAGATCAAGGGGTGTCGCTTCCAGGTGCTGTCGAAGACGACGTTGAGGGCATAGTCCAGTTCATAAAACACTAACGTGCCGAACCAGGCGAAGGACAGAAAGACCAGCCAACGCACCGTGTTGAGTTCGCTGACCCGCTGCAATTCCACCGCCAGTCGTTCTCCGAGCGTGGGGAGAAATCCTTTGAGGAAGCTGAGCAGCACCTGCCCGCCGATCACGTCCTGGCTGACGATAAAGCTGACGCCGTACAAGAGCATGAACACGAGGGGAAACAACGAGAGGAGTGAGAAGAAAGCCAAGGAGGCCGCCAAGCTGGCGCACCCATGTCGCAAGAATGATTTGGTTACAGCAAGGAGCAGTCGCCACAATGACATCAGTATCGGAATCATGACAGAGGTAGCCTAGCACGAGTCCGTGTCCGTGTCTTGTGCACGAAAGGAACGCTGACGCTGTTACTTGAGCGAGAGGACGGACTGAAGCGCGAGGCTGACCACCGGACCGGGGAAAAGACCGCAGAGAATCACGCCGGCGACGGCGCAGGCAAGGACAATCGACAGCGCAGGCGAGGCGACGAGTTGCGCGGGGGCGCCGAGAGAGGCATCCGGTTCGCGCATGTACATCAGCATGACGACCCGCATGTAGTAGTAGGCGGAGATTGCGGCAAAGATCAGCGCGACCGCGGCCAGCCAGGTCAATCCCGCTTCGACTGCCGCCATGAACACATAAAACTTGCCGATGAATCCCGCCGTCGGGGGAATGCCGGCCAGCGAGACCATGAATACCAGCATCAGAAACGCGGCCAGCGGTTGGCGCTTGGCCAAGCCCGTATAATCTTCGATCTCTTCCCCTTCGAGTCCGCCCTTGCGGAACATGGCGATGACGGCAAAGGCGCCGAGCGTCATGAACGCATAGAACGTCAGATAGAGCATCACGCTGGCGATCCCCAAGGTCCCTCCAGACTCCCCTGCGCTGCGGCCTGCGGCCACCAGACCGATCAAGGCATAGCCCGCATGCGCGATGCTGGAATAGGCTAACATGCGTTTGATGTTGGTCTGGACGATGGCGACCACATTGCCAAGTACGAGCGTCAGGACGCAGAGAAGGATAAACAAGTTCGACCAATCGGCCTTTAATCCTCCGAGCCCTTCGACGAACACCCGGAGAAAAGCGGCAAAACTGGCGGCCTTGGAGGCGACGGCCATGAAGGCGGTCACGGATGTCGGCGCGCCCTCATAGACATCCGGTGTCCACATGTGAAAGGGGACGACGGCCAGCTTAAATCCGAATCCCACGGCGAGCAGAATCGTCGCGATCAATACCATAGGGTCCTCGAACCCTCTCGTGCCGATGGCGCCGGCGATCGCTTCCAGTCTGGTGCTGCCGCTGAGGCCGTACAAGAGGGAGATGCCGTACAGCAGCAAGCCCGAGGAAAAGGCGCCCAACACAAAATACTTGGCCGAGGCTTCCAACGAGCGTGGGGAAGACCGTTTGAGTCCGGCCATGACGTAGAGCGAGAGCGACATCAATTCGGTGCCGAGATAGATCGTCAGCAAATCGGCGGCCGAGACCATGACCATCATGCCGGAGAGGGCCAGCAGGATGAAGCCGTAATACTCCCCCAAATGGAGTCGTTCGAGTTTGAGATAGGGCAAGGACATGAGAATCGTCAGGCCGGTCACGCCATAAAGAAGGAGTTGCCAGAAACGGGCGTACCCGTCGACTACGACCAGGCCGCTGAAGGCCGACAGGCGCACGTTCAGGACCGTGATTTGTCCTCCCGTCAGGCCGATACAAAGGGCCAAGCTGCCCAAACTGAGCCAGGCCAGTAGTTCCTTCCGCGCCGGGGGAGTGATGGGATCGAGGACCAGTACGAGACAGGCGGCCGCGACGATGATGAGCTCCGGAAGGATGACGAGCAAGTCGGTACCGTACGACGTCATGGCCGGCGATCCTGTTCATGATCGGCCGAGGTCAAGACGAACGAGGAGGAATTGATTGCGGAAGGATGTGAAACTGGCGCCACTTTCGTCCGTGCCATGGTCTCCAACGTCTTTGTCACGCTGCTATGCATGCGGCTGACAAAAGGATTGGGAAAGAGCCCGATCCAGAATACCAGCACGACGAGCGGGAGCAATGTCGCGAACTCCCGTTCGCTTAGATCTTTTAATTGGGGAAGTTGATGGGGCAAGGCGACTCCGAACGCGACCCGTTGAACCATATAGAGCAGATACACCGCGGCGAGCACGATTCCCAATGAAGCCAGGGCAGTCGCCGCCTTACTCCAGAGGAACGTTCCGATGAGCACGAGGAACTCGCCGACAAAGCTGTTCGTGCCGGGTAGCCCGAGCGACGACAGTGCGAAGATCACCAACAGCGTCGCGTACTGCGGCATCGGCTTGGCCAAGCCGACGTTGTCAGCGATCAGCCTGCTGTGAGTGCGCTCGTAGATGATGCCGACGCAGAGAAAGAGTGCGCCGGTCGTAATGCCATGGTTGACCATTTGCAGGACGGCCCCCTCGATGCCCTGTTGATTGAACACGAACAGGCCGAGCGTCACGAATCCCATGTGGCTGACGCTGGAATAGGCGATCAATTTCTTGAGATCCACTTGGGCTAGCGCCATGTAGGCGCCATAAATAATTGCCACAATCGAAAGAGCCGCCATGAACGGCGTCATCGCCCGGCTCGCGTCCGGCAGCATCGGCAGGCTGAACCGTAAGAATCCGTACGCGCCCATCTTCAGCAGCACGCTGGCCAGAATCACACTGCCTGCGGTCGGCGCTTCCACGTGCGCATCCGGCAGCCAGGTATGAAACGGAAACATGGGGACCTTCACTGCAAAGGCGGCAAAGAACGCCAGAAAGAGCCAAGTCTGAAGCGCAGCCGGATAGGTCACCTGGCTGAGCGCCAGAATATCGAACGTGTGTCCCCCGTAGAAGTAAAGCACCAGAATAGCAACCAAGAGCAGCACGCTGCCGGCCAACGTGTAGAGAAAGAACTTGATTGCCGCGTAGAGCCGGTTTGGTCCGCCCCAGACCCCGATGAGCAAATACATGGGGATCAGCATCGCTTCCCAGAACACGTAAAACAGCACGAAGTCCAAGGCGACGAAGACGCCCAGCATGGCCGCTTCCATGAGGAGCAGCACGGCCATGAAGCTGCGCACCCGCATGGTGATCGATTCCCAGGAGATCAGCACGCAGAGCGGCATCAGGCCGGCGGTCATGAGAATGAGCGGAAGACTGATCCCGTCGACTCCCAGGCTGTAATGGATCGGCGGCGAAGTGATCCAGGCCACGTGCTCGACGAATTGCATGTGGCTCGACGAGGGGTCGAAGAGCCACCAGAGCGGCAGCGCCAGGAGGAAGTCGGCGACCGTGACGGCCAGCGCAATCATGCGTGCGCCGGTATCCTTGACAAAATAGAGCGCGCCGGCTCCCGCCACGGGGAGGAAGATCAGCACAGTGAGCCACGGAAATCCGCCGGTCTGCATAAGCCTCAGATCATCATAAAGAGGGTCAAGATCAGGACGGCGCCGAGCGCCATCCCCAGCGCGTAGTGTTGGGTTTGCCCGCTTTGGACGAGCCGGAGCAGCCAGCCGCCCCAGGCAATGGCCCGTGCAACTCCGTTCACCGCACCGTCGATCACGGTGACATCGACGTGCTTCCACAATTCTGTGGCTGCAGACAAGGTCGGTCGGACAATGCTCCGATCGTAGGTTTCGTCCACGTACCACTTATTGAGAGACAACTGATAGGCCGTTCGCCAACGCTGAGCCCAGCGATCGGGCAGCGAGGGATTCAACACGTACACATAATAGGCTCCGGCAATGCCGAGCAGTCCCATGGCGGTTGCGAGGACCATAATCACGATGGTTCCGCTTCCCTGATGGGCCGATCCTCCGCTTTCGGTCGCAAACATCGGCTCCAGAAACCCCGGGATGCCCAGGTAGCCGGTGACGATGCTCAACAGCGCGAGGATGATGAGAGGAATGGTCATAGTATTCGATGGCTCACGCACGTGAACCGCATGGTGGTGGTCGACGTGCGACGGGCCCCAAAAGGTCACGAACACCAGCCTGAAGCTATAGAAAGCCGTCAGGAGGGCCGTGAGCAGACCGAATACGGTCAATACCTGGCCGAGTGTGCCTGACGACCAGGCCGATACGAGCAAGTCGTCTTTACTGAAGAAGCCAGCTGTGAGCGGAAAGCCCGCGAGCGCCAGCGAGCCGACCACAAAGGTCCAATAGGTGATCGGCAGCTTGTCTTTCAGACCACCCATCCTGCGCGTGTCTTGCTCATGGTGCAGGGCGATGATCACCGAGCCGCAGCCCAAGAACAACAGGGCTTTGAATGCGCCGTGCGTCAATAAGTGATACATGCCGGCGGCATAAGCCCCCAGTCCACAGGCCATCATCATGTACCCGAGCTGACTCATGGTGGAGTAGGCCACGACCCGCTTGATGTCCGTTTGTGTCAGTGCGATCGTCGCGCCAAGCACCATCGTGAGACCGCCGACGATCGCGACAACCGTCATGGCGGTCGGGGACAGGTTATAGAGCGGAGCGAGTCGAGCGACCAGAAACACGCCGGCGGTGACCATGGTGGCCGCGTGAATGAGGGCGGAGATCGGTGTGGGACCCTCCATCGCGTCCGGCAGCCATACGTGCAGTGGGAACTGCGCGGATTTCCCGATTGCGCCGGTAAAGAGCAGCAGGCACATCACGGTGAGGACCGATACCTCCCAATTGCCGCCCAGCGGTTCGAGGAGGTTCATCACCTGCCCTGTCGCGTCGTGGGCCTTGGAAAAGACTTCGGAATAATCCAGCGAGCCAAACGTCGTCCAGACGAGCAGCAGGCCGAGAATAAACCCGAAGTCTCCCACGCGATTGACGATGAACGCTTTTGTCGCCGCGGCGCATGCTGACGGACGTTCGTACCAGTGGCCAATGAGCAAATAGGAACATAGGCCCACGGCTTCCCAGAAGACGAACAACTGGAGAAAATTGTCGGCCAGGACCAGCATCAACATGGAGAAGGTAAACAGGGCGACGTAACTGAAGAAGCGGGCATAGCCCGGTTCTCCGTGCATATACCCGATGGTGTAGACGTGGACGAGTGCGCTGACGGTGGTGACGAGCAACAGCATGACCGCCGTGAGGCGGTCGATCGTGATCCCGATATGGATGTCGAGCGTGCCTGAGGTCAGCCATGTATAGAGTCGAAAGGTCGAATGGTGTCCGCCAGCCACGTCAACAAAGGCGAAGACGGAAAAGAGAAAAGACAGGATGACGGCCGGGACCGCGACGAGGTGCGCCTTATCCTTGATCCAGTGGCCGAAGAGCCCGAGGATCAGGAACGAGGCCAGCGGCAACAATGGAATGAGTTCATAGGTCATCGTGAAACGCTACCATTTCAATAACTGAAATTCGTCGACATTAATCGTGGACTTGGCTCGATGCAAGGCAATGATGATGGCCAGCCCGACCGCAACTTCCGCGGCCGCGACCGTAAGGGCAAAGAATACGAAGACCTGTCCAACGACATTATGAAAGTGCTGGGAGAACGCGACGAAGTTGATGTTCGTGGCGTTCAACATGAGTTCCACCGACAGCAAAATGATGATGATGTTGCGTCTGATCAGCACGCCGACGAGTCCGGTGAGAAACACCACCGCGCTCAGCGTCAGATAGTAGGACAACGGAATCATGATGACTGCGGCGCCTCTCCGCCGATGTCTTTCTTGGCCAGAACAATCGCGCCGATCATGGCGACCAACAGAATCAATGAGGCGACTTCGAACGGGAACAGGTAGGTGGAGTAGAGCACGTCGCCCAGGGCCTCGGTGTTGCCGAGCCCTTCGACGGCAGTCGCTTGACCGGACGGTTCCACAGGAGCAGCCTGTCCTCTCAACAGCGTCAGCATGACGGCCTCGACGATCAGGGCCGCTCCAACGACCGCGGCTACGGGCCATTGCCGGTGGTAGCGCTCGTCCTGCTTCAAATTAAGCAGCATCACGACAAAGAGATAGAGCACGAGAATCGCGCCGGCGTAGACGATCACCTGAACGGCGGCCAGGAATTCGGCATGAAGGGTGACATAGAGGCCTGCGACGTGGAAAAACATGATCAGCAAGGAGAGGGCGCTATAAATGGGATTGCGCAATGCGACAACCAGCACCGATGACACAGCAATGATCAGGGCAAAATAGAAAAAAAAGAGTTGTTCCATGTTAGACCAACCTCTCTCAAATCAAGACAATCTTCGCCCCCGCTCAGCCCGTCAAGGTCTCCCTTCGACCGGCCGCTCGTTGCTCCACGTTCAGTTCGGTTTCTGTGGGACGTGGCCGAATGAGACGTTGAAGAAGGCCACGTTCGGGTGTTGTAGTTCCAGGCGTTTCTCACGAACCGGAAACGAGCGGCCGCCGATCGCGAGCAGCTGCTCTTTGTTCAGATGCAGCTGGCGCTTGTCGTACACCGCCCATTCGAATTCGCGGGTCATGCCGAGGGCATCCACCGGGCAGGCGTCGACGCACATTCCGCAAAACAAACAGCGCGTCATGTCCATATAATATTCTTTGGCATAGCGCTTGGTCGGCTCCCCCGGCACCTCGGCGCTGACGACGCGGATCACGCGCGAGGGGCAGGCGGCTTCGCACAGGTCGCAGCCGACGCACTTTTCCGTGTCGTCGTCGTAGCGCAGCAGGGCCAGCATCCCCCGGTAGTTGTCTGGCAGGATGCGCTTTTCGTGGGGATACTGCACCGTAATCGGCTTGTAATGAAGCAGATGCGACATCGTCGCCTTCATGCCGACGAGGATCTCGTAGAAGATGATCGTCTTGAACCAAGCAATGAGTTTCTGCATCTCGGCGTTGCTCAACCTTTCGGAAACAAGTACGCGGCAATCGACGTGACCACGATGTTGCCCAACGCGATCGGCAACATGACTTTCCAGCCGAACTTCATCAGCTGGTCATAGCGCAACCGAGGTAATGTGGCGCGAAGCCAGAAGAACAAGAACAAGAAGACATAAGCCTTCACGGTGAACCACGCAATATTCTCGGCCCAGGCGAATTGCCCCAGGCCGATGTGCTCAAGGATGGTTCCCGGGTAGGGCGCGTTCCATCCGCCCAGGAACAAGGAGGCCGCGACGCAAGAGACCAACACCATGTTGGCGTATTCGGCGATGAAAAAGAATGCGAAGCGCATGCCGCTGTATTCCGTGAAGAAGCCTGCGACCAGTTCGCTCTCCGCTTCGGGCAAGTCGAACGGCACGCGATTGGTTTCCGCCACGGCAGAGATGACATAGACGACGAAGGCGAAAATCTGCGGCGCCGGCAGCGCAAAGACGTACCAGTGCCAGAATCCGCCGGATTGGGCTTCGGTGATTTTGACGAGGCTGAGCGAGCCGGCGAGGATCAGCACCCCCACGATGGCGAGGCCGACGTTCAGTTCGTAGCTGATCACCTGCGCCGCCGATCGCAGCCCTCCCAGCAGAGAGTACTTGCTGTTCGAGGCCCAGCCGCCGAGGATGATGCCGTATGCACCGATGGAGGTAAAGGCGAGGATATACAGAATCCCGATGTTGATGTCGCTGATCACGAACGGTTCAACCGAGATTCCGAACATCTCGAATTTCTGACTCGGGCCGAAGGGCACGACCGCGAACCCGATCAGGGCCGGGACCATCGCAAGGATCGGCGCGAGGCTGAACATGAATTTGTTCGCGCCGGCCGGCACGATGTCTTCCTTGAAGAACAATTTCAAGCCGTCGGCGATCGGTTGCAGGATGCCATAGGGCCCGACTTCCATGGGGCCCATGCGGTCCTGCATCCAGCCGAGGACTTTGCGCTCGGCCAGGGTCAGGATCATGACCGTCAACATGACGACGCCCATGACCGCGGCGATTTGGGCTAATGAGACTGCCAGTCGCAAGCTCAATTCAGTCACGACAACGCTCCTTGATTAGTACCCTCGGCCTTTCTCCCGCTGCGGCCTTGCCATGGGCAACGGCGCGTCTAGGCGCGCCAGGGTCGGACGGGTGACAAAGCAACTTTTGAACATCCGCTGACACTTCGTACCTATCACCCAACCTTCACGATTGAGACCGACGCCGTTCTGAACGCAGGCACTTTCGTGACTGGGTCGATCGTGCATTCAAAGAGTGTCACCGCCTCCTGGGCGAAGTGATCAGGGAACCAGACCGAACCCTGGGGCACACGTTCCACCAGCTTGACGATCGTCGTCAGAGTGCCTCGCTTGTTGGACAGCCGGACTCGATCCCCGTTGGTGACGGCCAACCTGGTCGCATCGGCGGGGTTTATTCGTAGCGCGCCCTGTCCTTCGATCTGAATCAAACCCTTCGAGCGCGTCGACAGCTTCCCCGAATGGAACAAGCTCTGGGTCAGGGCGATATTCCACGACCCTTCGGTCTGCGATCCGCGAGGGGCCAGAGTATAGCGAGCGGCAAGGTCCTGGCGATAGCCCCCTGCGATATAACGTCCGATAGCCGCTGTATCGACCTTACCCGGAATCGGCGCAGGGCCGAGTTGCCCATACCCAGGAAGCACGCTGCGAATTTCTTTGAGCAGTTCCTTGGAATCCCCGTAGTCCAAGGGTGTTCCCAAGAGGACCGAGAGGGCGGACAGGATCTCCCAATCGGGCCGGCTGTCGCCTGCTGGTTCGATGGCCGGACGGACAGGTTGGACATGGCCTTCCTGATTCGTGAACGTGCCGGCTTTTTCCAATGGAGCAGCGGCCGGCAACACGACATGGGCCAAGGCAGCGGTTTCCGTGAGGAAGAGTTCTTGACAAACCATGAATTCAAGTTTTTGCAGCGCTTCCTTTGGACGCACATGAGACGGAAGGCTGCCGACCGGGTTTTCTCCGACGATAATCATGCCTTTCAACAAGCCCGACTGAGCCCGATCAATCATGTCCATGAGTGTCGCGCCGGCCATGGGCGGAATATCCGCTTTCCAAGCGCGGCCCAACTGCGCGCGATGCTCCGGACTCGTGAGGTCCAACGCGCCCGGCAGGAGTTCCGCCACTGCCCCCATTTCGACAGCGCCTTGGTCGTTGTTCTCCTCAGCCAATGGAGCGAAACCACAACCCGGCTCAGTCAGTTTGCCGGTGAGCAGCAGGAGATCGAGGAGCTGGAGACAGGCGCCATAGCCACCGGCGCTGCGCAAAAGTTCCTGCCCCGCGAGGATGACGACTCGTCGGCCCTTGGCAATCTCGGTAGCTATCTGAGCGAAGGTTTCGCGTGCAGCTCCCGTCACTGTTTCAAGATCGGGCCATGATATGCCCGCGAGCGCCTGAGACAACGCTACGACATAGTCGGTCGACTGCTTCTGGAAGTGCTGGTCGACGTGCTGGCCTTCGACGACCGCTTTGAGCAGACCGAGCAGAGGGTTCCCAAATTGAGCCGTCGGCATGCAGACATGCTGCTGCGCCAGATTCGTGATATTGCTGATCGTCCCGATCGCCGGCTGAGCCGATTCAATGGTGAAGAGGCGCGCCCGGCCTTTCTTGACCGCTTCTTTGACCCTGAGTCCGGTAATGGGATTGGCTTCCGTGATATTGGTTCCGACCAGCAGAAGCACGTCGGCCTCGGTAATGTCTTCAAACGTGACGGGCCAGCGATGCGTGCCTTGGACGCGTCGCATTGCCTCAATGGCGTTCATGTGGCCATAGCGCGCGCTGCTGTCCAGGTTGTTCGTCCCGATCGCCAGCCGCATGAACTTCTGGAACAGAAACAACTCTTCGTTGGTACAGCGGCTGGTGATCAATCCGCCGAATGCCTGGCCGCCATGGGCTTGTTTGATCCGAGCGATTTGCTGGGCCGTATGTTCGAGCGCCTCTTCCCATGTCGCTTCGACCAGGATGCCGTTTCGTCGAATGAGAGGCTTCGTCAGGCGATCCGGATGGCTCGTCGCATGGTAGCCGAAGAAGCCGCGAGCGCAAAGGTCGCCGTTGTTGCGGCCGGCGCCATATTCCGAATTGACCTCAATCAATTCGTTGTCCTTCGTCTGGACCGTGATCTGGCAGCCGTCACCGCAGAACTGACAGATGGTGTCGGCGCGTTTGACCATCCAGGGACGGTATTCGTACATCGAGAGCCGGCTCGTAATGGCGCCGACGGGGCAGATTTGCACACAGCCTCCGCAAAATTCGCAATCCAACGGGTGCGGGCCGAAGGATTTGATCTCCGTCATGGTCCCGCGTCCGGCGGGGGCCAGGGCCTTCACATCCATCACTTCGTCGCAGTAGCGAACGCAGCGCAGGCATTGCACGCAGCGGTTCATCTGCGTTTCGATGAGGGGGCTGAAATATTCTTTCTGGAAAATGCGTTTCGTTTCGGCAAAGCGGCCGGCGGTTGCCGTGTACTCATGGGAAAAATCCTGCAGGTCGCAACGGCCTCCCTGGTCACACACAGGACAATCCAACGGATGGTTCGCCAAGATGAATTCCAGTACCGATCTGTGGGCGTCATTCACAACGGTGGTCGCGGTTCGTACCGTCATGCCTTCCGTCGCGACCGTGCTGCAGGAGGTCTGGAGCTTCGGCATCTTCTCGACTTCAACCAGGCACATTCGGCAGTTGGCATCCGGCTTCAACTTCGGGTGGTAACAGAAATGCGGGACCATGACACCGATACGACGGGCCGCTTCGATCACGAGGGTGCCCTTCGGCACCGTGATCGCAATGCCGTCAATGGTTAAACGAACGGTTTCATTCGTGTCAGCCATGTTCAATGTCGCCTTAAAGCCAGTTCCGGGCGGATCAAATCGGCCGCTTCTGCCTCGTGGATCAGCGCGAGGTACTCGGACCGCCAATGCTTTAACGTGCTCATGATCGGTGCGACTTCGGCGTCGCCGAACGCGCACACTGTGCGGCCGGCGATGTTCTTACACAGATCGGTCAGTGTTTCAAGGTCTTGCGCCCGGCCTCGCTTGGCCATGATGCGGCGCATGGTCTGCACGAGCCAAGAGCTGCCTTCCCGGCAGGGACTGCACTTGCCGCATGACTCGTGATAGAAAAATTCCATCAGCCGGAGCGCGGCCCACACCATGCTGGTGCCTTCCTCCATGATCGTCACGCCGCCCGAGCCTAACATGGAGCCTGCCGCTGCAACCGATTCGAAATCCATTTTCACGTCCAAATGGGCCGGTGTGAGAAAAGGCGCCGAGGCGCCGCCGGGAATGAAGGCTTTCAACGGTCTGTCGGTCCGCATGCCGCCCGCATGTTCGTAAATCAACTCTCGAAACGTGATGCCCATCGGGACTTCATAATTCCCCGGTCGTTTCACATGCCCGCTGACACAGAAAATCCGCGTGCCCGTACTTTTTGGCGGGGATCCGATCGCCGCAAACCATTCGGGACCGCGGTTGACGATGTGCGGCAAGTTCGCGAGCGTTTCCACATTATTGACCACCGTCGGCTGGTTATAGAGTCCATGGGTGGCGGGGAATGGCGGCTTCACGCGAGGCAGACCCCGTTTGCCTTCTAACGATTCCAGTAAAGCCGTTTCTTCTCCGCAGATGTACGCGCCGGCGCCGCGATGCACCCACACATCAACGGTCACGCCGGTGCCCTGAATGTTCTTCCCGATGTAGCCGGCCCCCCGCGCGTCGCCGATGGCCTGTTCCAGAATCCTCGACCCCAACACAAACTCACCGCGGATATAAATATAGGCCGATTCAGCTCCGATGGCATAACAGGCCAGCACGATCCCTTCGAGAATCTGATGGGGGTCGCGCTCGATCAACTGCCGATCTTTGAACGTGCCCGGTTCGCTTTCGTCGGCGTTACAACAGAGGTAGCGAGGCCCTTGATACTCCTTGGGGAGAAATCCCCACTTCACGCCGGTTGGGAAGCCGGCGCCACCGCGGCCGCGCAGGCCGGACTTGATGACCAATTGTGTCATGTCGGCCGGAGCGACCTTGCCGAGTATTTTTCTGAGCGCCTGATAACCGCCCGTTTTCTCGTAGTCCGCCAACGACCCGGTATAGCCGGGCTGACTCATATTTTTCAGCAAGATTGGTTCGTGCGTAACCATTTACTTCTCACTTTTCCCTGCAATCGGCTCAGGCCACATGAATGGACCGGTCTTCAATGCACAGGAGCCGGTTGACTTCAAATCGGCCAAGATCCGATCGACTTTACCTTCCGTCAACCGCTCGTAATAGTCGTCGTTGACCTGCATCATCGGGCCGGTGCCGCAAGCGGCCAGACATTCGACCGTCGTCAGCGTAAATGTTCCATCGGAAGTTGTCTCACCGGGACCGATACCGAGTTTCGTTTTGATCCAACCGATGAGCGTATCCGATCCGACAAGGGCGCACATGAGCGACTTGCACACCTGAATGTGAAACTTCCCTATTTTCTTCAGATGTAGCATCGTATAGAAGGTGACGGTTTCGTACACTTGCGGGGGCGTCAATTTGAGAATGCCCGCGATCTCGATCATCGCAGCCTCGGTGATATAGCCGTTTTCCTCCTGCGCCAGATAGAGCAAGGGAATGAGGGCCGACCGCTTCACCGGATAGCGGCTCAGAATCTCGTCAATTTCTTTCTGGTACTTCTCTTTCAGCATGTTCTCTATCCAACCAAGATGAGGCTGGAGCCGGTGTGTCCTAGTGTGCGCGCTCGAACGAGGCGTTCCGAGACGCGCGTTCGGCGAGCACTGCGGACACCTGCCTCCTGAGCGTCATCGATCACATTCCCCCATCACGATGTCATATGTCCCGAAAATGGTGATGATGTCGGAAATCAAATAGCCCCGGGCCATGTGGTCGAATGCGCCCATGTGGACGAACGATGGAGAGCGGATTTTCAATCGATAAGGCCGGGCACTGCCGTCGCTCACGATAAAAAAGCCCAGCTCGCCCTTCGGAGCTTCGGTCGCACAATAGGTCTCCGCCTTGGGCGGTTTAAAGCCCTGGGTGAAAATAATGAAATGGTGAATCAGGCTTTCCATATCCCGCATGACTTGCTGCTTCGGCGGGGGAATATATTGGGGCGCATCGGCAATGATCGGACCAGGTGGCAGCTGGTCGAGACATTGCTTGATGATCTTGGCGCTCTGACGCATCTCTTCCATGCGGACCCAGTAGCGGTCGTAAGTGTCGCCGTTCTTGCCGATCGGCACTTCCCAATCCACCTTGTCGTAGACTCCGTAGGGTTCTTCTTTGCGAACGTCATAGGCCACGCCGGAGCCGCGCAGCACCGGGCCGGTACAGCCGAAGTTGATCGCATCTTCCGCTGAAATGACGGCGACATTTTTCGTGCGGCCGAGCCAGATGCGGTTCGAGGCAATGAGCGAATCGTACTCCTTGACCTTCTCCGGAAAGGTGTCGAGGAAGGTCTTGAGCCGCAGGACGAGATCGGGCGTAAAATCGCTGTCGACGCCTCCGATGCGATAGTAATTCAGCGTGAGCCGGGCGCCGCACAGCTTCTCGAACATGTCCAGCAAGCTCTCGCGTTCTCGGAATGTCCAGAAGAAGACCGTCATCGCGCCGATGTCCAGCGCCTGCGTCCCCAGCCAGAAGAGATGGCCAATGATCCGCTGCATCTCCGCGACGATCGTGCGGATGTATTCCGCCCGTTCCGGTATCGAGATGCCCAGCAGTTTTTCGACCGCGCGCACATAGGCGTAGTTGTTCGCCATCGCGCACACATAGTCGAGCCGGTCCGTGTGCGGGATGATCTGCATATAAGCCAGGCCCTCGGAAAGCTTCTCGACACCTCGATGGAGGTAGCCCAAGTCCGGTGTGGCCTTTACGATCCGCTCGCCGTCCAACTCCAGTACGACGCGCAAGACGCCGTGTGTACTGGGGTGTTGCGGGCCCATGTTGAGCAAGAGTTCTTCGCGGCGTCGCGAGGCAGTCGGCGCCGCCTCGGCCCTGAACGCCTGCTTCTGGTTTTCCGGAATTTCGTTCGCCGCCTGCTCGACCGGCGCTTCGTCCAATCGCGGAATAAAATCGAACTGACTGCGCCAGCCACGGCCTTCAGTCGGGAAATCCTTTCGCAGCGGATATCCCTCCGCGTAATCCTCAGGCATCAAGATGCGCCGGAGATCCGGGTGCCCGGTAAAGCTGATGCCCATCATGTCGTAGACCTCTCGCTCCAGGAACTCAGCACCTTTCCAGATGCCGGTGACGGAGGCGATCGTCGGGTCATCCTCCAAAAGGCGGGCCTTGAGGCGCAGGCGCCGGCGATGAGAGAGTGAATGCAGGTGGTAGACGACCTCAAACCGTTGCCGGTCTTCCGGGTAATCCACCGAACAGATATCCGTCAGATGATTGAAGGACGCCTCCGGCGCATCGTGGAGAAATCGCGCCACGTCGAGAATCCGAGCGGCGGCCACCACGACCGACACCTCGGACCGCGCCGTATCCGCTTCGACGGACAGCACCGCCTGGGGGAATTTCGTCATCAAGGTTTCGAGCAGAGGCTGCATGGCCTATTTCACGAATACCTTTTCGCGTTGGATCTTTTCCTGCAATTTCAACAAACCGTCCAACAGGGCTTCCGGTCGAGGCGGACAACCAGGCACATAGACGTCGACCGGTACGATCTGGTCGACGCCCTGCACGACCGCGTAGCTGTTGTAGTGGTTGCCGGAAGTCGCGCAGGATCCCATCGAAATGACATAGCGCGGCTCGGGCATTTGATCGTAGATGCGGCGGATGACGGGGGCCATTTTGCGCGTGACTGTCCCTGCCACAATCATCAAATCTGATTGTCTGGGCGATGCGCGGAACACCCCGGCGCCAAACCGGTCGATGTCATAACGCGACGACACGCTCGCGATCATTTCGATCGCGCAGCAGGCGAGACCGAACGTCATGGGCCACAGCGCCGACTTCCTGGCCCAGTTCACGACCGCGTCCAGGTTGGTCGTGATAATGTTCGCCTCGAATTGCCGTTCTAAAAAACTCATTTTCCCTCTCTACGTTCGCCCAGCGAGAGAGTGGGATGGATGGTCTGGTTGACTCCAATCGCGCGCATCGACCGAGCACATTCTGATCGTGCGCGGTCGGCGAGCGCAGGAGTCGACCAGGCCTTCCATCCGCACAGCATCAATCCCATTCTAGCGCCCCCTTCTTCCAGGCGTACCAGAGGCCGACTAACAGAATCGCAATGAACACCAGCATCTCAACCAGACCCAAGAGACCGAGTGATTGAAAGCGCACCGCCCAGGGAATGATGAAGATCACTTCGATGTCGAAAATGACGAACAGCATCGCGATGATGTAGTACCGCATCGGGAACTGGATGCGCGCGTCAGAAAACAGCGGACTTCCACTCTCATAGGGATTCAACTTGGCGCGGTACGGGCGGCTTGGGCGGACCAGACGCCCGGCCAGGAGCTGGATGGCTGCAAAGGCAATCGTAATGCCGATGAACAGCAAGATCGGCACATAGTTCAGCGGAACAGCTTCGTCCCCCATCAGGCTCCTTGGTTTCTACGCCGCAGCATGCAGGCTCAAAGCTGAGCCGAAAAACGGTTTGAACATCAATCCATCAAGCGTCGGCTGCTCAATGCCTTTGTGTTGCACAAGAACCTTGAACGTCCGGCCCATTCCCTCCGGTTTCAAGAGATGAAGGGCCGCTCGAAACTCGGGGCTCTCCGGTTCCAACTGCCCGATCATCTCTTCCACACCGAGTCCCATCAAAAAACTCATTTGATTGGTGAAGCCGGTGACGGACAATCCGCCTTGCTCACCGACCGTGGCTAACGTCGTGAAGTCCACATGCGCTGTCATATCTTGATAGCCGACTCGAACATAGGGATCTTCGGAAGCCATTTGGGAGTAATAGCAGAGAAACGTCCCCCTGGATCGATCAGGCCCGTAGAGGTCTTGGGCTGAATGGCCGTAATCAATGGTGATGACCACGCCGCGATCGAGACTTTCTGCAACCTGTTTCATCCAGACGGGTGCGAGTAAATTCACTTCCGTTCGATAACCATCGGGAAGCTCGAGCCTGAGCCGCCGGAAATAGGCCTCGATCGTCCGATTCGACAAGGGCCTGAGGCATTCCACGAATCGGCCGTCTCGAACATCCACGAAGACTTCTCGAGTTTCGTTGCCAATTCTCTGAATGCGGTGGACGGGAAACGCATCGGGCAATTCGTTGCTGAATATCAAGCCGGTGACGCTGCCCGGAGCGAGGCAGTTCACATCTTCCAGCCAGGTCACGCGGCCGGTGTGCCCGAACCACGGCTTCAGCTGCTGTTGCTGCAAAGCGCGCATGGCGGGACTGCGTTCGATCAAGACGTAGCGAAGACGCTGGCCTAACGAGTTCGAACCCAGCTGACAGGCCGACAGGAAATGTTGAGCCAACAGACCTTTACCCGGTCCCATCTCGACGACAGTCAACGGGTCAGGATGTCCCAGCAACGCATCGATTTGAGCGGCTTGTCTTGCGAGGGCTTGCCCGAGAATCGGATGGACATCGGAACTGGTGTAAAAGTCGCCGTCCCAGCCAATCCGCTCGGCGCCGGACTCCGGTGGACGCATGTAGTAGCCGAACTGAGGATGGTAGAGCGCGAGCTCCATGAAACGCACGAAGGAGATCGGACCCGAGGCAGCGATCTCGGAAGCAATGGCAGCAACGAGTTCAGGGTGCCCTGTCGTCACAAGGAACTCCATCTCAGCTGTCAAAAATAAAAAAAGTGACACCCATAGCAGATGGGCAAACCCCACCCACCCCTACGCAGTGCCAAAAGAGGCGTAGGGTAGCCTTGCAAGCCGCTCTAAGTCAAGGTGATATCAGGGGGAATAGCCAGGGGATGGATGGAGGCGCAGCGATCTAAACTACGAGCCGTGGCATTTTTTATACTTCTTTCCACTGCCGCAAGGACAGGGGTCGTTGCGGCCGACCTTGTCATCATTGCGATGGACGGTCTGGGTCGCCACCGGTTCCTCGCCGCGGTTCAGCGTGAGCTTCGGCTGCGGGCGCGACATGACAGGCGGCGGAGGTGGGGTGGCCTGTTCGCCTTCGTTCCTGACCGCTTGAACGCGGAAGAGCCGGTCCAGCGTATCGGACTTGATACGTTCCATCATGCCGGCGAACAAATCATAGCCTTCCCGTTTGTACTCGATGAGCGGATCTTTCTGCCCGTAGCCGCGGAGGCCAATTCCGTCCCGCAAGTGATCCATCCCGAGTAGGTGGTCCTTCCAGTGGTGATCGATGACCTGGAGCATGAACGTCTTCTCCAGGAACCGCATCAGTTCAGAACCCAGTTCCTTTTCTTTCCGTTCATAGGCTTCACGAACCTGGTTTTTTAAATCCTCCAGAAGCGCATCGCGTCCGACGTCCCGCAATGAGTCTCCGCCGTCGTGCTTGCCTTGAGTGATGTCGAGGCCGAACTGACCCTGCATCATTTCCACGAGGCCTTTCATGTCCCACTCTTCCGGGTACTGTTCCGCGGGACCGTAGACATTGAGTGACGATTCCACCAGCCCCGCCATCATGTCGCGCAAATCCTCGGTCAGGTTTTCGCCACTCAAGACTGCCCGCCGGTGCTGGTAGATGACCTCGCGCTGCTTATTCATCACGTCGTCGTATTCGAGCAATTGTTTACGGATTTCAAAGTTATGCGCTTCGACTTTCTTTTGCGCGTTGGCAATGGCACGGGTGACCATGCCGTGTTCGATCGGCACGCCTTCTTCCATGCCCAGCTTGAGCATCAGTTGCGAGACGCGTTCGGAGGCGAAGATGCGCATGAGGTCGTCTTCAAGCGACAGATAGAACCGTGATGAGCCGGGATCGCCTTGGCGGCCGGAGCGGCCTCGAAGCTGGTTGTCGATGCGGCGGCTCTCGTGCCGCTCGGTGCCAAGGATATGGAGCCCGCCGAGCGCGATGACCTCCTGCTTGTTCTTTTCGCAATCGGCCCGGATCTCTTCATAGAGGGTGAGCTTGCGTTCGTCCGGCAGGTTCTCTTCCCGATAGAGCACCTGTTTGAACGTGAAGTCTGCGTTGCCGCCGAGGAGAATGTCGGTGCCGCGGCCGGCCATGTTCGTGGCGATGGTCACGGCACTCCTGCGTCCGGCCTGTGCCACAATTTCTGCTTCGCGCTCGTGCTGCTTGGCATTGAGCACGTTGTGCTTGATGCCGTTTCGACTCAACATGCCGGCGATCTTCTCTGATTTCTCGATCGAGATGGTGCCGACCAGCACCGGCTGGCCCCGCTCATGACACTCTTTGATCTCTTCCACGATGGCGGCGAACTTTTCCTTCTCCGTGCGATAGACCACGTCGGCGTAGTCCAGCCGAATCATCTTCCGGTTCGTGGGCACCACGTTCACGTCGAGATTATAGATCTTGGCGAACTCCGCCGCTTCCGTGTCGGCGGTGCCGGTCATGCCGCCCAGCTTTTTGTACATCCGGAAATAATTTTGGAACGTGACCGAGGCCAGCGTCTGATTCTCGTTGGCGATTTTCACGCCTTCCTTGGCCTCGACGGCCTGGTGCAGTCCGTCGCTCCAGCGGCGGCCCGGCATCAATCGGCCGGTGAATTCGTCCACGATGATGACCTCGCCGTCCTTCACGACGTAGTCCACATCCCGTTTGTAGAGGGCATAGGCCTGGAGCGCCTTCACGACGTGGTGGACCAGATCCATATTGGCCGGATCATAAAGATTGTCGACGCCCAACAATTTCTCGACGCGGACGTTGCCCTCTTCCGTGAGCGAGGCGGTTTTTGTTTTTTCTTCGATCGTATAGTCGTGCTCGGGCTTGAGTTGCGGGATGATCGCGTTGATGCGGTAATAGAGGTCGGTGGTTTGGTCGGTCGGCCCGGAGATAATCAGCGGCGTCCGCGCTTCGTCGATCAGAATGCTATCGACCTCGTCTACGATTGCGAAGTTCAGGTCGCGCTGTACGCATTGGTTCAAGTCGGTGACGACCAAATTATCGCGGAGATAATCGAATCCGTATTCGTTGTTCGTCCCGTAGGTGATATCGGCGCGATAGGCTTCGGGCCTGGTGCAGGGACGTAGATGTTGGAGCCGCTTGTCGGAGGCGTCGTAGGTCGGGTCGAAGATAAACGAGGCGTCGTGCTGAATGACTCCTGTCGACAGCCCCAGCGCATAATAGAGCTGGCCCATCCACTGCGCGTCCCGTTTGGCCAGATAGTCATTGACCGTAACCAGGTGAGCCCCTTTGCCTTCCAGGGCGTTCAGATAAATCGGCAACGTGGCGACGAGGGTTTTCCCTTCGCCGGTTTTCATTTCCGAAATACGGCCTTTGTGGAGGATCATGCCGCCGATCAGCTGCACGTCAAAGTGCCGCATGTTCAGCTTGCGCCGGGACATTTCCCTACAGACGGCAAAGGCTTCGGGAAGGATGTCGTCGAGGGGCTCTCCGCCGGCCAGCCGCTTCTTGAACGCTTGGGTCTTGTCGGCCAAGGCCTCATCGGAGAGGGGAGTCAGGCCTGGTTCCAGGGCGCTGATGCGCTGGACGATCGGCATCAAGGCCTTGATTTCACGGTCGTTCTTGCTGCCGAAGATCAGATTGAGTACTTGTGTCAGCATATCGGCTTACTAATGGGATTTGAGGTCGATGCTTCGACCTAATCTCCCCAGTATACCGGAAACATTTTCTGAATCCTATCGTGAAGACATGGACTTGAAAGGATTGACTCAGGCACTCACGCTCCAGTACGATCTCATCGCCGTTCCTGCTCGAGTGTACGATATGACGCACGGGTTCCTTCAACGTTCCCTCGCCTGCCTCTTGATCGTCAGTCTCATCGTGATCGGCGGTGTGGCCGCCGCACAATCGCTCAACCACGAGTCCCAACATTCGCACCATCAAAAAACCACACATGGCACGGTGCTTTGTTCCTGGATGTGCGCGGCAGGACAGGTGCTGGATAGCAGTGCCGCTCCGTATCTCGTCGAACATTCACCGGTTGCGGTTGTCGAGCAACTGGCATGTCAGTTGGTTCCGCGTACTATTCTTGACAGTCCGACATCCCGCGGTCCTCCATCCCACTCCATCTAGTTGAACGCTGATCACTCAGGATGAGCACCGAACCGAAGGTTTCTTCGGTTCCATCAGCTTCCAGAGGTGTCAGCTTCTCACGTTAAAGAGGCGTTCTGCATGAAGCAGTTCGTTCAAAACGTATCGCAAGGAGCGGGAAGGAATCATGGACCACACGGATATTCGTCACGGAGTTATTGCCACAGTCTTTCTTGCCGGGCTGATGGGCGGGTTGTTCTTCGCGTCCGAGGCCGCAGCTTCCTGTGGGGCCGTGTCGTGTTTTGTCACGATCGGTTCCCAGCAACAGGTCGCCATGGAAGGACTACTGACGGTAAACGGCATTTACAGCTACACACCGATGCGCTTGCTGCCTGGAACAAATGGAGTTATCCCCGGCATCGACACGGATAAGCGGCAGCTGATCCTGGATCACCATCAAGAGACGCGGACCATCACTCAAATGGCAACGCTTGATGTCAATTATGGAATCACGGAACGGTGGGGACTACAGATTACGATTCCCTATATGTGGCGCACGCACAAGCATATCGATGGAATAGGAGAAGACGGACCTAATGGCGAAGGCCAGTCCACCGATTTCTCGTCAGACGGACTAGGGGATATGCGTGTAGGCCTGAAATACAATGTGCTGCCTACCTTGAGAAGCATGGTGGTGTTGGGATTTGGAGTCTACCTTCCAACCGGCGTCACCGGTGCAAAGGACAGCACTGGCGCATTGATGGAACCGACCAGCCAGCTTGGGCGTGGGCAAGTCGGCTTGAATCCCACGATCTATCAGACCTACGAATTGATCCCCCATCGGTTGAACCAGTTCGCTTTTGTGAGCTATCGACACACCTTCCGAAACAATGTGGGGTACCAATTTGGGGATCAGTGGGATCTCAATGGCGGGTTCAATCTCGTGACAGTCCCTTGGTTCGTGCTGACCGCGCAGCTCAACTACAGATATATGGTTCACGATAACTTCAGTAGTTCCCTATTACGCTCAGCCACCCCTGCGGACGCGGAGTTTCCTGGTGAACCAGTCGTGATTGACCCAAACATTAAAAACCGGGCGGTGCCCACCACCGGCTCGACATTCCTGGCCTTCACACCGGGATTTCAACTGAGCCTGGACGGGATGATCAACTCTGCCTGGACAAGAATGACTTCGGCTTATTTCTATTCTCAGATCCCTGTGGTGCGAGATTCCAACAACAGTCTTGCTCAAGGAACCAGTTTTATCTTTGGCCTGACGCGGTCGTTCCAGATGCTGACACCGTCGTAAGCTCATAGTAGGAGGTCGATCATGAAAGTCTCAATTGTCACCGCCATTCTCGTGGCTGCATTCCTCGGACCTTGGACGTTCAACGGTTGGAGCATGGGCTCGCGTGTGCCGGTCGTGGGGACGCCGGCGGAGGATTTCCAGCTGGCGGACCTGAACGGGAAAACCCACAGCCTCAGCGAGCATCGGGGCAAAGTGGTCCTGCTCAACTTTTGGGCGACCTGGTGCAAACCCTGCACGACCGAAATGCCGGCGATGCAAACGACCTATGACAAGCTGCGCGAGAACGGATTTATCGTGCTGGCGGTCAATGAGTTGGAAGACGATGCCAAGGTTGTGGAGCACATCAAACAGTATGGCCATACTTTTCCTGTGCTGATGGATCGGGAGAACAGAGTTGCCAACCAATTTGGCGTGTTCGGACTTCCGGTCAGCGTGTTCATCGATGGATCAGGCGTGGTCCGAGAGTACATCAAGGGCGGCCTTCTCACTGAGCAGAAGATTTATGACGTGGTGGCTCGTATTCAGAAACAAGAACCGGTGAAGGCTGCGTCGTTACGATAACTATTCGTGGTGGAGGGAGCCTTCTTGTGAAGGCCCCTCTACCCTGACATCGCTCCAGGAGTCTCCTCCTCGCGTTGATTTTCGTTTCGCGCTCCCCGTATAGTTGAGCCATCTTCTTTCTGGCCGGGAGCGCTCTGTTGAAGGCACGCGCACGACTCATTCCTATCGTGATCGCAGTCTCCTTGGGGCTTCTTCCTCCTTCATTCGCCCATGCCGCAACCTCCGCGGACTCCGGGAAGCGCGCGATCGAGCAAGCCTCGGAATTATTCAAGGCCGGGGACCCCGACGCCGCCATCGCCGCCTTGCATAAGACGACGGAGTCCGGTACTTCTTCCGCCGAGGCGTATCATCTCCTCGGACAAATCTACCTCAAGGGGAAAAAGAAGCCTCAGGAAGCAGCCGAAGCCTTTACACATGCGCTGAAACTGAAGCCGGCCTATCCTGACGCTCTGAACGATTTGGCTGAAGTGTACCTTGTGCAAGGGAAGACTGCGGAAGCGGAGCAGACCCTCAAGCGGGCGATCGAGGTCGATCCGAAGCACGAAGATTCCTACATCGACCTCGCGCGGCTCTATGAGAGCCGGCACGAAGTCCCGGCCGCGATGGAGGAGTACAAGCGTTTGCTGGCGTTTCGGCCGATAAGTCCGGAGGGACTCTTCGGGCTGGCGATGCTGCATGAAGGACAAGGTGACAATAAGTCGGCCCGCGACATGCTCGCGCGGTTGACGAAAGCAAATCCCGGCCACGCCGATGGGTGGTATCAAGCCGGTCGATTGGCGGAGCGGAACAACGATCTGCTCGAAGCGGCCTATGCGTACCGGCAGGCGATTGCGGCGAAACCGAATCTGGTCGATGCCCACTACAACTTGGGATTTATTCTTCGCAGCCAGAACAAGACTTCCGAGGCAGAACGAGAATTTCTCGAAGTAATTCGCTATCGGCCCGAATATGCCGAAGCACACATGAACCTTGGCGTCATCTACACGAGCATGAACAAGCTGGAAGAAGCGGAACAGGAATACGAGAAGGCTGTTGCATTGAAGCCGGACTATGCCGAAGCGCACTACAACCTCGGCGTGTTCTATGAACTGCATCGCAAAGACATGCCGCGCGCGCTGGCGCAGTATCACAAGTATCGCAATCTTGGCGGGCGGGATGATCGTGTCGAGCGGATTATCGGGACTAGCGGGAGATAGCGGCGAGAGGAACGAGAATATTCGCAGGGTGTTCAAAAAGGCCGCTCAGCGAAGCCACAGAGAATGAAGAGGCGAGGCGTACGCTGTTCGGTACGTCGAGCGTCTGAATGAAGCGAGAACGAACCTGACGGTCTTTTTCAACACCCTGCTCACCAGCGGTACGGCCAGGGCCGCCCATATGGACCGTAATACGGCCCCCAATAGGGGCCGGGGCCCGCATAGGGCCGGTTGTGCTGCGTGGCATTGTCCGCGGCGCTCCAGACTTGAAGATGCCTGGTCTCCACAACGGGATAGGTGTACTCCGTCTCATCGAGTGGAAGCGTGACGGATCCTGTGATGCCACCCGTCACAGTGACTCGAGTCCCATAGGGGAGGGTTGCGGGGTCCAGGAAGTCTTTGTGCATGGCGACGAAACGACCTTGAGATTGCATCAGATCAGTTCCGGGATAACCGGAACGGTCGAGCGGTAACTGCAGAATTTCAATTCGCGTCCCCTCCTTCAACCGTCTGGCGCTCAGCACTTGTCCACCAAAGACGACGGATTGTCCTTTGAAGGAGTCCGGAGCGGCTTTGACTTGAAGAAATGAAACTGTGTTGGCTGCTGAACCTTCCTCCGTTTCTTGGGATGACGCACAGCCGGTGATAAAGAAACAGAGAGCCAGCGCATAGACCATCCATTTCGAACGCATCGCGTAATTATAACAAAGAGCAGGTTGCGGCTGGATTCGATATAATACGCCGTTGGCTTATCAAGCGAGAAAGGAGTGGATATGGCGAGGATCGTGTTGTGGGTGTGGATGATGGGCGCGGTGATAATGTCGGCGGTAGGACTTGCGGACGGGACTTCGGCGCAGGCGGCCTCTCCCAATTTAAAAGGCCAATTTGAAATCCTGAAGGACGAGCCGTCCACCCATCAACCGGGAAAAGTGAAGTTGGTCGAGTTCGCGGATTTCTACTGCCCGCACTGTCACCATTTTGACGGAGAAGGATTGGCGATCCTCGAAAAAGAGTTCGGGAACAAGCTTGAAACGACGATGGTGGGATTTCCGGTGATCAGAGGAAAACTGCCGACGCCCTTTGACATGTATGAACAGGCGAAGATGATGGGGAAGGGTAATGAAATGAAGAAGGTGCTCTTCCGCACAATTCACCAAGACAAGGTAACGGGTGTGCTGGACCGCTCGTTGCGCGAGCTGCTCATCAGGGAAGTCGGGTTGGATCCCAAGGCTTTCGAAGAAGGCATGGCCAGCGGCAAGCCGGCTCAACTCTTTGAAGACGGAAAGAAGTGGGGTGAGCGCATCAAGTTGCAACAAACTCCCACGTTGCTCCTCGATGGCAACATCAAAGTTGAAAAAATCGATCCGGAAAACCTGAAACTCGTGATTCAAAGCATCCTCGATGCGGACAAAAAGAAGTGACGCGTCACAATGGCCATCGACCCCATTTGCGGCATGACTGTCGATCCGGCGACCGCCGCCGGACAATACGATTACAAGGGAGTCACCTACTACTTCTGTGCCACCTCCTGCCTTGAGACGTTCAAATCCGATCCCGAACAAGCCATACAATCGGCAGCGCCAGGGTTGATCACACTCGGCAAGAAGAAAACCCTTTCGATGATGATGCCGTCTTCTCCAACCGGTGAAGTCGGACACATCGATCCGGTCTGCGGCATGACCGTGCAGCCGGAGAAGGCCGCTGGCTCTCACGTGCATGAGGGCAAGACCTACTACTTCTGCTCGCAAGGCTGTTTGGCAAAGTTTCGTGACGACCCATCCCGCTATCTGACTCCACCTGCACGGCGAACGCCAAAACCAGCGGTCGTTCCACCCGGCGCCACCGTCGAATACATCTGCCCGATGGATCCTGAGGTCCTCGAAACCAAGCCGGGGTTTTGCCGGATTTGCGGCATGGCGCTGGAACCAAAAGTTGTGTCGTTGGAGGAGGGGCCGAATCCAGAGCTTCAAGATATGACGAGGCGGTTCTGGATCAGTCTGGGACCGGCCTTGCTCGTGATGATGTTGGCAATGGCTGACATGATTCCAGGCCGGCCGCTTCAGCAGATTGTTTCTGCCTCAGCGAAAAATTGGATTCAATGGCTGCTGGCTACACCGGTCGTGCTGTGGGCCGGGTGGCCATTTTTCGAGCGTGCGTGGATGTCGATTGTCAATCAGGCGCCGAACATGTTCACGCTGATCGGGATGGGAACCGGCGCAGCCTATCTCTATAGTACGGTAGCGACCATTGCGCCTGCCGCGCTCCCGGCCTCGTTCCGCGCACACGATGGATCGATTGCGGTCTATTTTGAAGCGGCGGCCATAATCACGGTGCTGGTCTTGTTGGGGCAGGTGTTGGAATTGCGGGCGCGCAGTCAAACCACGTCCGCAATGAAAGCGTTACTTGGCCTGGCGCCGAAAACTGCCAGACGAGTGGAACAAGATGGTCGTGAGACGGATGTGCCGCTCGATCAGGTGCGGGTCGGTGATCGATTGCGCGTTCGTCCAGGCGAACGGGTGCCGGTCGATGGTGTCGTCATCGAAGGCACGACAGCCATTGATGAGTCGATGGTGACGGGAGAACCCTTGCCGGTTGAAAAAACGGTGGGAGCTTTCGTGACAGCCGGAACCATCAATGGGACCGGCAGTATCCTCATGCGGGCGCAGCGGGTGGGACGCGAGACCTTGCTGGCGCGCATCGTCCAAATGGTGAGTGAGGCTCAGCGGACGAGGGCACCGATCCAACGGATCGCCGATGTGACTGCGGCGTACTTTGTGCCGCTTGTGGTCGCCGCCTCGATCGTAACTGCAGTAGCGTGGGCGGTGTGGGGACCGGAGCCCAAACTGGCCTATGCGTTGGTCAATGCAGTGGCGGTGTTGATCATCGCCTGTCCCTGCGCGTTGGGGTTGGCGACGCCGATGTCGATCATGGTGGGAACTGGGCGTGGAGCGACAGCGGGGGTCTTAGTTCGGAAGGCCGAGGCGCTCGAGGTGCTTGGAAAGGTGGACACCCTCGTGTTCGACAAGACCGGTACATTGACCGAAGGAAAACCCAAACTCGTTTCCATACGCTTTGTGCCACCCTGGCGAGATGTCGATGTCCTTCGTCTCGCGGCAAGTTTAGAGCGACGGAGCGAACATCCGTTGGCCTCCGCCGTCGTCTCCGGAGCGGAACATCGACAGCTGACATTGAGTCCAGTCCAGGAATTCCATTCGCTGACGGGCTACGGAGTGTCGGGTGTCGTGGAACAACATCACGTGGCGGTCGGCACAGTTGCGCTATTGAGAGAACGCCTGGAGGTGGCCGACCAGAGCTTGGCGGTCTTGGAAGAAGAAGCGGCGTTATTGAGGGGAGACGGTCAGACGACGGTCTTTGTGGCGATCGACGGCAAGGCCGCCGGTCTTTTGGGGGTAGCGGATCCGGTGAAATCATCGACCGTGGAGGCTGTGCGTCTGTTGAAGGAACAGGGCGTACGCCTGGTGATAGTGACGGGAGATCACCAGCTCACGGCGGATGCCGTGGCGAAGCAGGTGGGGATCGCAGAGGTCCATGCGTCGGTGTTACCGGATCAAAAGGGACGCATCATAGCCGAGCTGAAATCTCAAGGCCGCGTCGTGGCAATGGCCGGCGATGGCATCAATGATGCCCCGGCATTGGCGCTGGCCGATGTGGGGATTGCCATGGGTACCGGCACCGACATTGCGATGGAGAGCGCGGGGATCACATTGGTCAAGGGCGATCTGCGGGCGCTTGTGAGGGCCAAACGGTTGAGCCAGGCGACCATGAGGAACATCAGGCAAAACCTCTTTTTCGCGTTTGTCTATAATATGGTGGGCGTGCCGATTGCGGCGGGAGTGCTGTATCCGCTCTGGGGCCTGCTGTTGAATCCCATGATAGCAAGTGCTGCCATGACGTTCAGTTCCGTGTCCGTGATTGCTAATGCGCTCCGGCTGCGCCATGTAGAATTATGAGTGCGTCCTCTCCGCCCACATGTTAGGCTACGACATTTCTTTCTCCCTCACTCATGAATCAGTAGAAAGGGTTGTATGCCGGTCCCTATGTTCCCGATGCTGCGAGTGGTGATTGCAGGGCTGCTCACGCTCGCTCTGAATGGCTCTGTTTGGGCGTCCGGCCGGTTGATTCCTGTCGTGGGCGGAAATGATCTCCAAAGTCAGGTCAAGAGCACGGCATCGAAGGTAATCCCGGCCGTCGTCAGCATCGCCTCGACGGTGATGGTGCGCGACCAGGCCTTCAGCGATGAAACACTGCCGTTCGGCCTGTTCAAAGAGCCGCCCGCGCGGCGTCAATATGGTCAAGGTTCAGGAGTCATCGTGTCGTCCGATGGCTATCTCATCACCAACAATCACGTTGTCGCCGACGCCTTGGATGTCGAAGTGATTTTAGCCGACCGGCGGCAGTTCAAGGGAAAGGTGGTCGCCACCGATCCGAAAACCGATGTGGCGGTCGTCAAGATTCAAGCCACAAATTTACCGACGGTGCCTTGGGGAGATTCCAGCAACCTTGCTGTCGGAGACTTTGTGCTGGCAATCGGGAATCCACTGGGATTAAGCCGTACGGTCACGTTCGGGATCGTCAGCGCCGTCGGGCGGGCGGATGTCGGGGTGGCTGACTTCGAAGACTTTATTCAAACGGACGCGCCGATCAATCCAGGAAATTCCGGGGGTGCGCTCGTGAACACGAATGGCGAACTAGTCGGCATCAATACGGCTATCGCGAGCCCCACAGGAGGAAGTGTCGGCGTCGGGTTTGCCATCCCCAGCAACATGGCTCGGGCGGCCATGCAGAGCCTTATCAAGACCGGCCGCGTCGTACGCGGTTTTCTTGGCGCTTCGACGCAGGACGTCACGCCGCTGTTAGGAAAAGTCTTCCGATTGCCCGACGTGAAGGGCGCGATCGTGACCGACTTGCAGGCGAAGGGGTCCGCTGAAAAAGCCGGACTCAAACGAGGCGATGTCGTTGAGCGATTCGACGGACGCGATGTGATGGATAGCGGGCATCTTCGCAACTTGATCGCCGCCGCCGCGATCGGCAGCAAGCACCGGCTGGATCTCGTCAGGGACGGCAAGACGATTCAAGTTGATCTGACGGTGCAAGAAGCGCCGCGTGAACGCGCTAAGAAGAGCCAGACTGAAGCCGCGTCGGGGTCGGGCGCTCATCCCTTGTCCGGTGTCGTGTTCGACGACATCACGCCTCCGCTGGCCCGCCAAATGGACTTGCCGGTCAATAGCGGCGTCGTCGTGACCGATATCGAGGAGGGAAGCTCGGCAGAATCCTCGGGTCTTCAGCCCGGGGACATCATTTTAGAACTGAACCGTCAGCCGATCTCTAATTTTTCCACGTTTCAGCGCCTCGCCGATCCCATGAAATCCAGCGATCTTGCCCTTCTGCTCGTCAATCGGCAGGGCACCATCATCTACATCCCCGTTCGGGGCGAATAAGCAGGCCGGCCCCTTCATCCTGTCCTCTCATCGCGATAGCGAGTTGACTCGTCCCGGCCCTGTCGCTATATTCGTAGCACGAATTTTATAAACGTAGCATCACTGCTATGAAGAAGCTCGTGCGTTTTGGTGTTTCATTGGACCGTCATCTTCTGGACGACTTCGATAGGATCGTCAGGCGTCGGAAATATGCCACGCGTTCGGAAGCGCTTCGCGATCTCATCCGCGGTCAGCTCGTGAGTGAGGAATGGCGCAGCGATACGGACCGTGAAGCGGTTGCGACGATTACTTTCGTCTACGACCATCATGTGCGGGACCTCAGCCGGAAGCTCACCCACATCCAACACGACTTCCAGGGTCACATCATGGCAGGCATGCACGTCCATCTCGATCATCAGCACTGTCTTGAAGTCCTGGTTGTGAAAGGCAAGGGATCTGAGGTGAGAAAAGTTGCAGATGCCCTGATCAGCGTCAAGGGTGTCAAGCATGGGAAGCTCACGATGACGACGAGCGGCAAGGGATTGAGCTGAGCCCTGGTATGGCTCAGTTCGTTGCCGCGTGGGTTGTGGTCTGCCTCATCATCCTGCCATCTTTTGTCTTCGCTCATGACCCGGATGCAGAGGTCGTTGAGGTCCCGGAGGTGTCGGTGGTCGGCGAACGGCCCGTTGCCGCATCATCCCAGCAGTTCATTCCTGACAAAGAAATTCTTTTGCAACCGCAAGGACGGCCCGCACAGGTCCTGCGTCTGATTCCGGGCTTCATCGCGGTGGAACATTCCGGGGGCGCGGGGAAAGCCGATCAATACTTTCTCCGTGGGTTCGATGCGGACCACGGTACCGACGTTGCATTTTTTAACGACGGCATGCCTATCAACCTGCGCACTCATGCGCACGGGCAAGGTTATACCGATCTCAACTTCATTATTCCGGAAACCATCGAAGGGCTCGACGTGTACAAAGGAGCCTATCTCCCAGAGTACGGCGACTTTGCCACTGCGGGGGCGGTAAATTTCAGGACCCGACAAGTAGTGCAAGAGGGGATTGTCCAGGCAGCCGGTGGACAGTTCGATACTCAGCGATATTTGCTCATGTTCTCCCCCACCAAGGACAAGGTTCGCACCTTGTTCGCGGCGGAAGGCTATTACACCAATGGTCCATTCCAGAACGACAACCGGTACTTTCGGGCCAACCTGTTCGGAAAAATGACCACCAACTTGACCAGCCGGGACGAATTGAGTCTGACCGGCACCTTTCTGAAGTCAGAGTGGAATGCTTCGGGTGAGATTCCTCTTCGAGCGGTGCAGGACGGCACGCTCGACCGGTTCGGCGCCATCGATCCCTCGGAAGGAGGCAAGACGCTCCGCAGCACTGCCCGATTGAATTATCACTACGATACGTCGTCCGGCGGCCAGTTCTTCGCGAATGCATACGGCCAGTATTACCGCCTGGATCTGTTTACGAATTTTACGTTTTTCCTGAACGACCCCATCAACGGGGACGGCATTCAACAATCCGATCGTCGCATCGTGTATGGCGGAGACCTCGGATACAAGCAACGCGGGGAGTTGCTGAGCATGCCGACCATTGGCACGATCGGATTTCAAACGAGAGTAGACGACATCCATGCGCGGCTCGGAACCCAAACGAAGCGCACACCAATCGGCACCACCACGGACAGCGACGTGCTTGAGGCATCCTATGCGCCGTTCGTCAAGGCGGAGATCCAGCCGACAACGTGGATGCGGTTAGCCGGAGGTCTGCGTGCTGAAACGTTTACGTTCGACGTTCGGAACCGCTGTATAGCTTGTACTGATCGACCGGCAGGCAGGACGACCACCGATATTGTGTTGCCCAAGATGAACGTGATCCTCGGTCCCTGGGCTGCCACGGAATTCTTCGTCAACTACGGAGAAGGCTATCACAGTAATGACGCTCGCTCGGCCGTGGCACCGGGCGCTGCGCCGCTCGCGCGCGCGAGGAGCTACGAGGTCGGTGTGCGCTCGAAGCCGTGGGGATCTGACGGCCTCGAATTGATCGCGACGGCTTGGCAGCTGGACCTACAATCGGAGCTCGTGTTCGTCGGCGACGATGGCACCACGGAAATTCGAGGCGCCAGTAGGCGGCGAGGTCTGGAAGTCGCTGCTCGAGGGCAAATCTGGGGGCCGCTGTACATAAACGGCAGCTTCACCTGGACCAAAGCCGAATTCCGGAACGGCGATGCCATCCCGCTGGCGCCGGAATTGACGGCCTATGGAGCGGTGATCTTGAGGTGGCCGGAAGGACTCACCTCTCAGTTGCAAGCGACGTATCTCGGGGTCCGACCGTTAATCGAAGATCGCAGCGTCAAGTCGCCATCCTGGATCACCTTCGATCTTTCTGAGCGATATAAACTTCCGATCAAGCTGCCGTACGGCCGCATGGAAGCGTTTGCCTTCATGCAAAACCTCTTTAATACGCAATGGGAGCAGGCGACGTTTGCCTTTGCGTCGCAACTGCGAAATGAAACCCAGCCTGTAACAGATCTTCATTTTGTTCCAGGAAATCCTCGAATGGTTATGGGCGGGGTGGCATGGTATTTTTAAGAGCGGATCAGGAGCCATTTGTCCGACCAGCTAGATGCCATTTCGAGCGGCCTGTATTACAATCGCAGTGACCAACATCATGCCGGAAAGACGAATTCTTCCATCGAAATACTTCGATCGCTCGACACTTGTTGTCGCTCGTTCACTTGTGGGCAAGTATTTGGTGCGAAAGAACGGCAAGGGGACGATTGCGGGAAAAATCGTCGAAGTCGAGGCCTATGTCGGGCCGCACGACAAGGCCTGCCATGCATCGAAGGGACGGACGCCCAGGACCGACGTGCTGTTCGGTCCGCCTGGAATCTCCTATGTCTATCTGATTTACGGCATGTACCATTGCTTGAATGTGGTGACGGAAGAGGCCGAGTACCCTGCGGCGGTCCTGATCAGGGCGGTGGAGATCGACGGCGAGTTGATCGATGGACCCGGACGCCTCTGTCGCGCGCTCGACGTCGATCGATCGTTGAACCGCATCGATATGACCAGTGGCGTACAGCTCTGGTTCGAGGACAGAGGGACGAAGATCTCGCGTGAGGAAATCAGAACGTTTCCGAGGATCGGTGTCGGCTATGCGGGAGCGTGGGCCAAGAAGCCCTATCGATTTAGAATAGCAGGCTGTTGAAAAAGTCTGCCAGCGACGTTCTCGCATCGCTTAGAGGCTCAACGTACGGCACAAAGTACGCTTCACCTCTTCGCTCGCTGCGGCCTTGCTGGACGGCCTTTTTGAACAGCCTGTGGGCGTCCTGGTTTTGTTTGTTGGACGAGTGACGAACGGTTGGAAAAAAGAAAGGGAGTGGCCATCAACGGCCACTCCCTTTTGTTCTATCAGCAGATCGCTATTCGATCTTGCGATCGCCTGTGATCTTGGTCGCCGAGGTCACCGGCGGTGCAATTTGAATCTGCGGACCCTGGACTTTCGGAAGCCGTCCGGCTCCCTCACTCGCCTGAATCCGCTCGTTGTCCGTTTTCTTGAGGTTCTGGCTGACGTGCTTGTCATCAAATCCAGCGGACTTCAGGAGTGTTCCTTCACCCCGGGCATCCGACTGGCCCGGATCGTTGGCCGTCGCTTGTCCGTTCACCGGGCTGCCGCTGTTCTTCATCGGGTAGCCCTCATGCTTCGGGAGGAGTGCGGGATTGGCCGAGGCCATGGACAGTGCAAACAGGACACCGGAAACCATCGCAACCGTGCCAAATAAGAGCTTCATACCATTTCTCCTTTGAATAATGGTGGCTGAAGAATTGCCTGAATTACGTCTGATCGAATCAAGTGGGCGGGATCATAGCTAGAGGGGGGGAGGGCTGTCAAGCCGGTAAAGAGGCCGGGCCCGGTTCGTTCCTATGTTTGCGAGAAAGAGAACAAAATCGGAGACTTGAAGACGAGTGTCAGCGCCGGTGGGGGCGGCGTCCGCGACCGCGATGGCGGAAGGCCGGCCCTCGGCTGACACCTGGAAGGCGGATTGTGACGCTGGTGCCTTCTCCCGGGGCGCTGGCGATGGCGATCGATCCACCATGTTCCTCAATGATCTTCTTCACCGTCGCGAGGCCGAGTCCGGTTCCTGCCCTCTTCGTCGTGAAGAACGGCTCGAATACCTTATCGACAATTTCCGGGGGAATCGGCGCGCCATCGTTCTTGATGAGAATTTGATCTTCGAGTCCGCGGCCGGCCCGATGCTGCGTCGCGTGAATCGTGAGCTGTCCACCGGGGGCCATCGCTTCACAGGCATTCTTGAAAATGCTGAGGAAGACCTGCTGCAGTTTGGCCTCGTCTCCTCGCACCGGCGCCAGGATGGGCGCATACTCTTTGGCCACCTGAATTCTGGTAACCTCGAGATCGGTGGCCACGACGGTCAACGCGCTTTCGATAACTTCCGGAATGCGGACCAGGCGTCGATTCAGCTCAAGCGGTTTGGCGAAATCCAGAATCTCATTGAGAATCGCTTCGACCCGGATCAAATCGCGCATGGCATTTTCCACGCGCGTCTGCGGATCGAAATCGAGGATGCCTTCTCCCGTGACTTCTTCCAACTGGGCGCGGATGGATCCCAAAGGTTCACGGACTTCGGTGGCGAGAAACGCGCTGAATTCGCCGATCGCGGCCTGCCGCTCTTGCTTGCGGATCACGGGTTCCAGTGGGACCGCGGCCTGTTGGATTGGAGTGGTAGCCGTTCCACCGGTGTCTGCCGTGGATGTAGGAGCGGCAGGTGCCGCCGCCGGGGCTTGAAGAAGATCGGCAAGCTTCAAAATCATCGGCTCCAGCGTCCTCGCATCCGTCGGCTGATAGCGGTCCGCTTCGCGCGAAGCCAGCGTCACGGTACCGCCGACTTGTCCTCTGACGAAGAAAGGAAATACGAGAGAGGACTGGAACCGATCTTTGAAAAGCTGTTTATGGTCGAGAAAGCGGCCTTGGGTGGAGGCCAAATCATGATCCACGCGGGGCTTGCGGTGCCTGATTGACCAGCCTGCGGCTGAACTGTCTAAGGCCAGGCGATGGCCTGGCCGCATGTCCTTCTTGCCGTCCTTTTGATCCCCCTTCACATCGCCTGCCATGCCCAGCACCTCCACGCTCCCGGCAATGGGATCGTAGTAGCAGACCCAGGCGCGATCATAGGCGACGGTCTGGTTGGCGTCGGTGAGGACGGCGGTCATCTGTTCTTGGAGCTGCGGGGTGAGCTGCGAGACCGGTGCAGTGAACATCGCGGCTGGAGGAACAGCCGGCGCCTGTTCTTGTGTCACGAGCGGCCGGCTCAGTACCACGTTCATATCGAAGAGTCCTTCGCGATCTAAGGCTTTCGTCACGTCGTCGCTGGCCTGGTCCATCAGACCCTTTTCTTTTTTCGTGAAGGCTGCGCTCTCCTTCCGGCCGATCACCAAAAACCCATAGGTCCGGTTCCGATATTTGAGCGGGACTCCCAGCAAGGATTTCGCGCCTGGCGTAATCATCCGCAGTCGCATGGTCCGGCCGCCTTCTTGATCGGGGGGTCCCGCTGCGACGAGCGCCGGTGCGGAGAGCGTGCGAAGAATGGCTTGGATGTCGCGCGCGGTAAATCCTCGCGCCGCATGACCGACCAGGGGACCGTTCTCGCGGTGAAAGATGGCGGCCAGTGCCGAATCGACTTGCAGGTCGTTCAGGACTGAAGTGAGCGTCCGTTGAAGCTGTGTCTCGGAGGCTGGCTTACTGTGCGGAGTTGTCGGTGTCATCAATCGGTATCGGAGCAACGATGACGCGCATTGTAGCAATGCATTGCGGCCAATTCAACAAAAGCCGGTACAAGGCATCGAAATAGTCGCTCTCTTCTCACCCGGCCGGTCCTGACACGCAAGACGCGTTATTCGGGCGGGTTGATGATTTTCGGTTGCCGCGGTTCGGTGGGGTCTAGTCTGATCTGAGGGCGATCGGCGGTTATCATGTTGAGCAGGGCGGTCACAATGCTGATCACTAGTGCCCCGCCCACCGCAGGCCAAAATCCGGAGACCGTGAAACCTTTCACCAGATAGGCCGTGAATTCCAGCAACAGCGCATTGAGTATGACGAGGAAGAGTCCCAGCGAGAGCACGATCAAGGGTAAGGTGAGGACAAACAGAACGGGTCGGAGAATCAGATTGAGAATGGTGAGGACCAGCACGGCGGCAAGTCCTGCTCCGAACGTGTCTGCTTCAAGCCCCGGCACGGTCGCTACGGCCAAAAATACCGCGATGCCGGTGATAAGAACACGAACCACCGCTGCACGGAATCCTCCACTAAAAGGCGACGCGTGCATCTGTTGGGAGAAATGGACGATCCGCACGGGCAACCCTAGGGAGTCGACGTGGGGGCCGGGACCTGCTGAATGGGAGCCGGGGGATGCTGTATCACTTTCTTCGCGGCAGAAAAATGAACTTCTGTCGCAGTGAGGACGTTGTTGTCTTTGGTCGCCTCGACGACGACGCGGTCGCCCACCGCCGGCACATTGGTGCCCTTGGGGTTGCCTTTCTCCTTGAACCGCGTCTGTTTGTTGATCTGCACATCCACAGTCGCTCCCTTCGCGGTCTTAATTTCAAGATGCTTCTGGTCGATGGCGGTCACCGTACCAAGTACATGCTGGCCGGGCCCATGGGCCAAGGTCATCGAGGACATAAGACCAAGGCCGAAAATAACGATCAAGCACTGAACGATACGCATAAATCTCCTTGTGGATATATGGTAAGCAGCTGCTTCTCCAAGATCCTACTAGTGGTGGTGATCCTGACCGGCAGCAGTTGCGGCAGTGTCGTCTCCCTGCAAAAACTTGTCGAAGGCGGCTTCTTCTTGGATCTCCTTCGGCGTCTTAGGGTTAAGAGTTTTCATCTCGTCCAACTCTTCCTGCGTTACCTGCGGCAGATGGCGGATGAAATGGACCAGTCGCCAACTGTCTTGGTCGTTTTCCGGCGCGTTTTCACCCCAGGCCGGCATAGCGGTGAAGCGAATGCCGTTATGAATGACCCAGAACAGTTCGCCGTCGGACAACGACTGGGTGTCCGGCAACTTCAAATCCGGTGCTTTTGGATACACGTTTTTTCCGATCGGCGTCTTGCCGCTCCCGTCGTTGGCGTGGCAGGTGGCGCAATGGTCGGCAAAATGAGCGCGAGCGTTCTTTAGCACGTCAGGGGTCAACGGGACGGGATTGGTCTCGTTTCGCTTCTCGACTGGAATTGCCAGATGGCGAATCTGACGTGCCATGATCACTTCCAATGCGTGCGGTTCCGTCTTGGCGCTGAAACCGGTTGTAAACAATCGATAGCCGACCCAACTCGATGCCCCGAGGACGGCCAAGAAGATAATGACGACCGCACCGATCAGTTTTGCCTTCATACAGAGTTACTCACTATACAAAGTCTATATCCTGATTGCTACTCGTCCTTTGGCGATGGGTGATCTTGTGGAGGCCAGTGGTCACGCATACTTGTGGTCGCGGAACCAGCGCACCGCCTTTTCGAGGGCGATTTCCGGCGGCGTTTGCGGGAGACCAAGTTCGCGGATCGCTTTGCTGCAATCGTAGTGCATGTTGTACTTGGCCATTTTCACGCCGTCTAACGGGATGCGTGGCGGCCGGCCCGTCAGGTTCGCCATCCATTGGTTGAGATAGGCGATGGGGAGAATCGCTAATCGAGGGAGTTTGATCGATGGGGCTTTGATGCCGGTCAATCGACCAAGCATCTCAAACAGGTCGCGCAACATCAGATTCTTGCAGCCAAGAATGTACCGTTCGCCTTGGCGGCCCTTCTGCATGGCGAGCAGATGGCCGGTGGCGACATCGTCCACATCCACAATATTCATCCCAGTCTTAATGTAGGCCGGCATGCGACCTTTCATAAAATCGAGGATCACCTGTCCGGTCGGCGTCGGTCGCACGTCGCCGGCGCCGACCGGCGCGCTTGGATTCACAATCACGACCGGTAGCCCTTTCTTTGCCAGCTTCAGAACCTCTTGTTCAGCGAGATACTTTGAGCGCTTGTAATGGCCAGCCATCTGGTCGAGCGAGGCGGGCGTGTCCTCCGTGGCAAGCCCTCCGCCGGGCGGTAATCCGATCGTGCCGACCGTGCTGCAATAGACGGTGCGTTCGATGCCGACTGCGTTGGCAGCTTCGAGCAGATTGCGCGTGCCAGTCACGTTGATGTCATAGAAGATGGTGGGGTCTTTGGCCCAGAGGGCATAGTGCGCGGCGACATGGTAGAGCTGCTGACAGCCGGCCAGGGATTTTCGCAGAGAGTGCGGATCGCGCAAGTCGCCCGCAATGCGTTCAACGGTCAAGCCTTCGAGGTTTTGGAGATCGGACTCCGGGCGGGCCAGCACGCGCACATCCACGCCAGCGCGGACCAGCGCGCGTGCCACCGCACCTCCAACGAATCCGGTTGCGCCTGTGACGAGGACTTTCATAAAAAGCGGTGAGGACGGAATGCCGGATGCGAAGTGAAGAGCAGTCTAATACGGCGAGTTCTAAGTTCAGCGCTCATAGGCCAGCACTCAGGACTAGTTTTTCCGCGACGTGATATACCGCGCGATCTCGCGGAGGGGATCAGCGGCAGGACCGAAGGACGATAGTCGGTCGATTGCGCGCGCCACACAGTCGTCGGCCAGCTTCTTCGCGCCGTCCACGCCATAGAATGTCGGGTAGGTTTTCTTCCCGCGTTCCGCGTCGGTATTCGGATTCTTGCCAAGTTCTTCCCGCGTGCCTGTGACGTTCAAGACATCGTCGGCAATTTGAAAGGCCAAGCCGATGTCTTCCGCGTACCCGGTCATGGCGTCGAGCTGTCGGTCGTTCGCGCCGGCGGCGATCGCACCCATGCGAACCGCCGCCCGAATCAACATGCCGGTTTTGTGCTTATGAATGTTCTGCAACGTAGGCAAGTCGATATCTTTGTTCTCCGCCTGAATGTCGAAGACCTGTCCTCCCACCATACCGACGTTGCCGGCCCCATAGGCTAACTCTTGAATGATCCGTACTTGCCGAACGGGGTCACAGCCTTTCATGAGGTCCGGACGGCTGATCAGGTCAAAAGCCATCGTCAGCAGGGCATCGCCGGCCAGGATGGCCATCGCTTCGCCATAGACCTTGTGATTCGTCGGTTTTCCCCGGCGGAAGTCATCGTTGTCCATCGACGGCAGGTCGTCGTGAATTAACGAGTAGGTGTGAATAAATTCCAACGAACAGGCCACAGTCATCAAACCGGAAGGCGTCGTTCCGATGGCTTCCGCTGCCGCAATCGCCAGGATCGGGCGGACCCGTTTCCCCCCAGCCATCAGGCTATACCGCATGCTCTCGTGCAGGGTTGACGGGGGAGTAGAGGTTGCTGGGGTGATGGAGTCGAGGAAATGATCGACTTCCATCCGCTTCTGTTCGAGATAGTCCTTGATGTTCATGAACACTCTGCGGTTTTGCAGATGAACGCAAACGCGGAGAGTAACAAACGGTCTAGGGGGTGTCAAACAGAGTGGGGAAAAGAATCCTTAGATACGCTGTCATGAGTTGCGTCCTTGTATTTCCGCTGAGCGCGTGGCTATACTTCTGCACTATGAGTATCAGAAAAGCCGGCGGTGATTGGGAGCCGATGATGCTCCCGATTGAGCCGCGATATTGCAAGGTCTGCAAGCAGGGATTGTATCGCGATAAGACCATGTTCCGCGGCGGCTGGTCCCGTTGCACCGTCTGCGACGAGTTCGTCCATTATAGTTGTCTTGCCAGTGGGAAGGTCTCATTCCTCAAGGCGCGGCCTCGCGTCTGTAAATCGTGCCGTGCTGCCGAAGCCGGTGCATCAGCTCTTCTTTCTAAAAAGATTGATACCCCCGTCGCTGTGGGCTCGTGACCTCCGATCCCCCTTCAGGTTCTCTCCAGACTCATCCCGGCGGGCATCGGTTCTTTGCGCAAATGGTCCGGTATGCTCTCGCGCCTGGGATCTTCCTGTTCAGCGGATTCTTCACCGCCAATTTCTTGATCAGCGGTCAATATACATGGCCCAGAACTAGTCGGGTATTGGCGTTGACCCTTACGCTCTTTGTCTTGTCCTACGAGTTTGTCTACAAGGAACAGAAGACTGCACATGGCTCTGGGGAGCACGCTCGTGCGACACTACTGTATTCCTGTGTGATCCCCTACGCCATCGGTGTGTTGCTCATGCTGGCTCTTTGGAAATTGTGACGGGATGTTGAAAAGGTTGCTCATCTTACCCGCCCGGCCCTGGCGCGCCGAGACACACCTTTCACCAGGCTTTGTTCTCGTGGCGCGTAAAGGCCCACTCGCGGAACGGCGCTTGGCGTGCCCCGGGGTTGGGTGAGACCCATTGCCTCTGTGAACATCCTGTGAGAAGTTCATCCACCCCAAGATCAGCAAAGAGACGACATGGCTCAGGTCTTTCGTAGCGGGGCCTTTCTCCAACAATGCTGGTCAGTTCATCCGCTCTGTGTGGCGGTCAAGAGGATGGCTCACGGCAATCAGCTCATCCTCGCCTGTACCTCCTGTCGTTTTGCCCACTATTTGACTCTCAGTGCTGTCGTTGTTCGGGCTTCCGTTGTGTCGGATGGAGCAGAAGATTCACCGGGACAGCTTGCGACTCCACCGGAAGGGCAGGCCCAGCTTGCCGGGTGTCTTGATGCCCATGCTGTGGCTCTCTCATTGCGCGAGATGGATGTGTTTCAAGACTTGGCCTTGATCCGGTGCGCAGAATGTCGGCGACATTATGCGTTGCACGTGTCCTCCTTCGAAACGCACCAGAAGTGAGAATGACGCAAAGGTTCGCCAGCGTCGTTCTCACATCGCTCAAGGCCTCAACGTACCGAAGCGAGTACGCCTCGGCCTTTCGCTCGTTGCGGCCTTAGTGGACGAACCTTTTCGTCATTCTCTTTCTTACTCGCAGTATTCGGCATGAGTAGCTCCTTCTCATTCAGTGACGAAGAAATTACGCTCCTGGCGGATGCGCAGTTCTTTCGCAAGAAGGCCAAGATCACGGAGAAAATCCGGGGACAGATAAATGCGACCCGTGAAGCGTTGAAGGTGGAACTCAGCCAAAGTATGCTCCTGACCCCGTCTGAGTTTGACGCGACCTGTATGCAGGTCGTCAAGGGCGAGCATCTGGAAGAGTTTCCTTACCAATACCTCGATTATCCCAAACACTTTCATGTCACAGAGAAGTACACATTCCGCACCCTGTTTTGGTGGGGGCATCACGTGGCCTGTGCCTGGATGCTCGAAGGCAGTTTGATGAAACAGTACAAGACGCGCCTGGTCGATCGGTTTCATTCGATTGCAGGGCAGGGGTTGGACTTGTCTATCGCACCGACGCTCTGGGAATGGAAGCGAGGCGAGGGCTATACCTTGCCGATTACCCATGATCGCAAGGCGCAGATCGCCGCCGTTATATCCGAACGCTCCTTTCTCAAGATCGTCCGTTTTATTGCACTGGACGATCCAAGGGTGCGGGGCGGGGAACTCGCCACAGTGAGTCGCGAGGCGTTTCGGGCCATGCGGCCTATCGTGACGGCCTAATTGTACGGATGAACAGATTTCGATAGACTAGCGCGCATTCTTTCCTCGATACGTTTCATTAGTCAATGGTGACGGGGTGCAATTCTGCAAGGAGGTCATCGTGAAAAATCCGCTGGTGCGAGTGGGCTCAGCAATGGTGCTGTCGCTTGGACTGTTAGCGTCGTCCGGTTGCGGAGGGAGCGGACAGACCTTCTATTTGGACGTGCTCCCGAAGCAGCAACCGGCGCAAATGGCCGACCCGGAAACCGTGAAAATCGTCATCGAGCCGTTTGAAGATCGGCGGGTCGAGAAAAACCGCATCGGGATGCGCACGCATCTCTGGGGAGGAACGACGTACTTCAACGTGGCGGGAGAAAAGCCCGGCCAAGTCTACGCCCAGGCACTGGCCGAGCGGCTTCAGGCTAGAGGCTGGCAGGATCGAGCCTGGAACGTGAAGGTCGCGCCGGCCGGTTCCAGTCCGGATGCCGATATTGTGATTAGCGGCCAGATCTTTGAATTCGCCGCCAATGCGAAGAGCCGGTTGTTTTCCACCTATATTACGACAAGCAGCAAGCTGACGATTACGGCCCGCAACAACGTGGATCGCAGCAGCACAAACCGAAGCATCGAAGGCTCACAGAGCGATACCGTCGTCTGGTTTGCCGAAGACGACGTCAAACAGCTCATGGCTGCCACTATGAAGGACACGCTCGATCGCTATCTCTCGGATACCACGATTTTACAGCGCGCCGTCCGTCCGAGCCGGTAATGGCCGGATAGAGAGAGAAAGCTAATGCGTGAACGCCGCTGGGAAACACCTGCCTCCATGACGTTTGCCCACGTGCTCACAGTCGGCGAGCGGCTGGCTGCGCTTGGATTGAAACCCGCCGTTCCTGCCAAAGATGTCATCTGCTACGTCGAAGAATGGACCGTCGAGTCACCGGAAGATTTCGATGGGTTGGATGCCTGGGCAACGGAGGACGTGACGCTGGTGCATGTGCGCGAAGGATGGCGGGGGGATTTTTTCCTCCTTGGCGGAAACTACCATACGACCTACCAGCGCCATCAGGATGTCGGCACCTACTGCTCGATCAGCCATCCCTGGCGCATCCGCGAACGCATGACCCTGCACGAGAACCGGAGCATGCTCTGGCTTGGATTCCGCCACGCCCATTCGTTTCTCCGCGTTCGTCTCCAAACACGAGAGGTTGTGACGCCTGGTGAGACGCGGGGCGATGCACAGCGTGAGGAGTGGCTGGACGAGCGCCGTACGGCCTTTCTTGAAGCCATCACGGCCGTGGGTCTCCCGATCGAGACCGCCGTCGAGAAACAGCAACTGGTGCTTCGCCCGACAGATCCATCCGTCCCGTTCTTTTGCTCCTGGCCCGATGCGTTCGGCCCTTGCCAGTTCGAATACAATACGTCGGACGCCTATGAGTTTCTCGTACCAGCCAGCCAGCTCGCCGCAACCTATGCACCGGAGCCGGCTAGTGTACGAGCCTATTTGACCGGTTTCTCTGAAAAGGCCCTCGATGAGTTTGCTGCGATCCAACCGGCTGCGCGGTTCGCGTATCGCTGCTCCGTCCATTGTCCGCTCGATGATTTGCCGGAAATCCGATCGGCCATCGAACCGGAGGGGCGTCTCTACGCCACGCTGTGCGAATTCCAGACCCAGGAGTTGATTCCCGAAGGGGACGATGCCTCGGCGATCATTGGAGTCGTCGGTTCACGTGGAGGTTTTGCGATTGAGGCCCGTTTGAACAAAGCTCCGTTGAAGGAAGAGCTGATGGCCGGATGGTTGGAGCGACTCATTGGTCATCCTGTGGTCTATGCCCCGCTGCCCGCCTTCATCTAGCAGACTGCTGAAACAAGCCGTCAGCTTCGTTCTCAGTCGCTTCTCCCCTGCGACGTACGTGCAGAGAGTACGTCTCGGGGCTTCGCTTCTTGCGGCCTTGCTGAGCAACTTGTTTGAGCAGTCTGCGAAGGTCCTCTCTCCCAATTCAAATTTTCGTTGAACAAACCCTCCTGATTCCGCAGAGTGAGGGCATGAGCCCACTCGCCAAAGTTCAATCGATTCTCGCCAAACCGTTCATGCCGGCCGTGTTTTTCTTTTCAGGGGTGACCTATGACTCGTTGACGCTGACGCGGATCGATCGCCTCCAAGACAATTTGTTGTTGCTGATCTATCTCCTGCTTCTCGGCGTGCTGATCGTGCTGACCGGCAGACTTGGCATCGAGCCTGCGCCGGATCGTGAACAGTTAGCGGCGCTGTCGCCCGTCATCCGCTGGGTGCTGCGCAGTCGGCCGTACTATCCGATGGCCAGCCAGTTCCTGCTGGGTGGCCTGTTCAGCGCCTACGCCATTTTTTATTCCCGTAGCGCCACGCTGACCAGCACGGCTGTGTTTTTCGGGGTGCTGGTGCTCTTGCTCGTCTCCAACGAGTTCCTCCGCGACCGTCTCTCGAACCTTCGCCTGCTGGTCAGCCTGTACGCGCTGGTGTGTTTTGGTTTTTTTACGTTCTTTCTCCCGGTGATGACCGGCTACATGAACGTCGTGGTATTTCTGGCTGGAGCCCTGCTGAGTACAGCGGTGACGTTTCGTGTGGTGCACCTCATCTATCGCGACAATCCGGACCGGTCCAAGCGTGAAGCGGTCGGCATTACGACCCCTGCCGTTGCCCTGATCGGTCTCTTGGTGGGCTTTTATTTTTTGAACTGGATTCCTCCCGTTCCGCTGTCGATGAAATTCGGAGGGATCTACCATGAGGTTAGAAAGTCGGACGATCGGTTTGAACTGTCCTTCGAACGGAAGTGGTATCAGGTGTGGAAGCGGTCGGATACCACGTTTCCAGCCAACGAACCGATTTACTGCTTTACGGCCGTGTTTGCACCGGTCGCGTTAAATACCACCGTCTATCACCATTGGTATTTTCGTCTACACGCCGACAAGCCCTTCACGCACGCCGACAAAATTCCTCTCAAAATTTCAGGTGGACGTGAAGGCGGCTATCGGGCCTATACCTTCAAGCAACGCCTTGATCCCGGGGACTGGCGTGTGGACGTCGAAGCCGAAGACGGCCGCATCATCGGACGCGTCTCGGTTAAGGTCGAGGAGCGCGGCGAAGTACAGCCGGCGCTCACGACATTGTTCTATTAGGCACGAGCCATGAAACGACTCGGTGGCTTGAAAGTGCTCGACGACCGGGAAGGGGATGGACAACCAGCAATGAAAGGCGACCGTGTCATCTATAACGCGCGGCTTTTCCTGAACAAAGGTGAAGAGGTCCCGCTCAATGCAAGGCAGGCTGAGCATTTACCGAAAGAAATGCTCCGCATCAAGGGAACCGCCACGTTCGTAGATCACCAGACCGTGCTCGGGAGCCGTCAGACAATGGCCGGAATCGAACATGCCTTGATGGGCATGAAAGCCGGCGGCTATCGAAAGGTCCGCATCAGCCCGCATCTCGCCTATCGCGAGAAGGGCCTTGCGGATCTCATTCCGCCAAACGCGGTCCTGACCGTGGAAGTCTGGTTGCGCGAGATCATTCAAGAGCGTAAGGTGCGCGCCTAAATGACTCGACGAACGCTTTCTCCCTGTCCCTCCAGTCCCAACTGTGTGTCGACACTGGCTCCGGCGGAAGATTCCCGGCATGCCATTGCCCCCTATAGGTATCGTAAATCCCGCGTCGAAGCAAAGGAAGCCTTGAAGGCGGCGATTGCGACCCTGCCTCGCACCAAACTCGTTGAGGAAGAGGAGGCATACCTCCATTACGAGTTCACCTCTCGGCTGCTCCGATTCATCGACGATGTAGAGTTTGTCTTCGATGACGAAGCGAAGACCATTCACTTCCGCTCGGCCTCCCGTATCGGCTACGGAGACTATGGTGTGAACCGGGACAGGATGGAACACATTCGCGTACTCTGTGAGACGAAGATGTAGTTGCGCTGTCCTGCTTCCTATAGCGCCTTGCAGGTGGCGGTAGGCGTGAGTTCCTCCGGTGAAAACTTGACGGTCGAGAGATAGGCCCAGCCCATCAGGTAGCCGAGCTGGCGGTAGGCTTCAAATTCCTCCAATTCATACCACTGAAACATCGTGCTGGTTTGGGGAAATTCTTCTCCTTTGGCGGAGTCGACAAACCGCGTCACTTTCTTGAGCGCGAGATGAACGCGTGCCCGGGACTTCTCGTCGGTGATGAGCGGCATCAGCCAGTTGGCATCGAGGTGTGTGGGATTGACCGGCGGGCTCATCAGAGGCTGAGCTGCCAATGAACGGCCGTTCTCCGGATCCGCGCTCACATAAATCTTTCCCGGCGCTGCCAAGGACGGATTCTTTTTGAATAGATTCCGGTTGTAGGCGTAGGGCTTGAGGTAATGAATCACGGTCGGTGTGCCGTCCGGCCTGTTCACCCAAAAGCGGCGGTACCACACTATTTCATTCTTCGGAGGGATTTCGCCACACCACGCGACACCAGGGCCAAAGTAGCCTTTGATCCGCTGCTGCAAGTTATAGAGGTAGTCGTATTGCCAGGTCGTGTCCAATGTGGCGTCGCCGACAACGAGATGCGCGACCTGACGGCGTAGCAACGTCTGAGCGCCGAGGTTGTCGTAGAACGACCCGTCGGTGATCTCGATCCATCGGCTCTTCGTGTCCGGCCAGATCCGCTGAACGGTCATCATCAGGAAATAATCCCACATGGTTCCAAGAGTGGTGTTATAGCGGCGGGCGTAGTTCCATGTCTGGTACTCGTTGTTGACGTTGAAGGGGGCGGTCACGAAGCTCATGAGGAGCCGGGCGATATCGTCGTGGTACCATTCTTGGACCAGACTGTCGAGGTCGAGTCCTGCACCGGAGGCGGTCATGGCTTGGGACAGGCGCACGCAGGCGTCCGGCCTCACCCGCTCGGCCCTCGCCTTATGGCAGGTCCCTTCCGTGAGGTCTTCCACGACGACCTTGCGGGGGTTGAACCAGGCCGGCTTGCCATCCTCCGTCTGGGCCTCGACGACGGGGAGGCCAAACCCGGCACTCTGAATGTACCCCAGTCCATCGGATCCCGTGTAGTCACGTGTGAACTCGAAATTGTAATTGTCGCGATAGGGTCGGTCGACCTCATTGGGATACGCTCTCGGCCTGCCACGATTCACCAAATTCCCGTTGATGATGAGGTACGGTGCATTGACGTCCTTACGATTGAGCCGGACGAGAGGCGTTTCGTGCTTGCCCCGCAGGTAGGTCATTTCAATCCGGTGTTGATAGGGCGTAAAGAGGTGCAGTTCATTGCCGATGTCCGGCGGCGTCTTGATATGCAAGGCGAGATCCCAGATGTAGTAGGGAATGAGCCGCCACACATAATTCCAAATTAGACTTGGTCCTTCCCAGAATCCGTCTTCCTTGATGAACCCTGCATGGTGCCGCAGGTGAGTCACGAAATCTTCGTGCGGATCAAGCAGCTTGCCCGGTTCCGGCGTCTGGACGAGATTGCCGTAGGTGTCGTCGAGCTCTTTGCCCAGGTGGGCGAGCATCCAACCGGCGATGTAGGATCCGCCTGACACTGTGCTCAGGTAATCGATTTTCGGCAGGGTCCCCATTTCTTGGAGCGCCTGCAGGATTCCCAAATGAAACGTCGCGGAGCGGATGCCTCCGCCGGAGAAGGCGAGCCCCGTCAAATGGGAAGGAATCTTGGCGGCCAGGGGAAAGAAATCGGGTGGCTCCGTGCCGTCCCCGTTGATGGCGGACAACCGTCGTTGCTCGATATAGGCGTACTCCTCCTGATAGTCCTGAACCAGGACCGCCGGTGTATAGGTAAAGGCTCGCTGGCGGACTTGATAGGTCTTCGTAGCGGCAGCTTCACAAGCGGAGAAGAGGAGACAGATGCCCAAACAGCCGATGGGCCAGATGGCGACGGGACGTGGCATGGAGGTCAATGAGTCGGGGAGGAGGGCTTGGGCCCGCGTTTCGTTGTATGCTGAAAGATGCATTTGGGACAGGTGTAATGGATAAATTGTCCGCTGGCGACCAGTCGCTTTTTCATAGGCACCTTGCACCAGGTGCAGAGGCGATCAGGAATGTCATCGGTGGTTGAAGTGGGAGCTGATGGACCGGCTGTCATGGCCGGCATTTTCCCCGAGGGTCGAGAAGCTTGTCAACCGACCGGAGCGGCGCGTCAACTCGCCGGCGCGAAAATATTTTTCGCTTCACCATCGCATCTGAAAAAAATCGTGGTATAGTGCAAAAAATTCCTTTCGTTGGTTGTTCACCCATACACAGAAAGGCGGACTGCCCTATGAGCGTCCCGGTTGGTTCCGAAGAGACGATTTTGCCATCGAGTGCCCCAGCGGCTTCCTCCACTGTCCCGGTTCAGGAGATGGTGGGAGAGGGGAAGGCGTGGGGATTGTGCACCGCGGTTGACCTTCAAGATTGCCACCCCGACCTGATCCGCAATGCCGACCATATTCGCCGCTATGTCGTGGAACTCTGCGAACTCATCGACATGAAGCGTTTCGGCGAATGCCAGGTCGTCGATTTCGGCTCAGGGCGCGTCGCAGGCTATTCAATGGTGCAGCTGATCTCGACCTCGCTGATCAGTGGTCATTTTGCCAACGACACCAACGGCGCCTATCTCGACATTTTCAGCTGCAAGGGCTATGACCCGGCAGTGGTCGAAGATTTTTCGAAGAAGTTCTTCGGCGCGCGGCGATCTACAGCGACCGTCACGCTCCGCTATTAATGGGATGGTGAAAATGGCTTTCAGCTTCGTTCTCGCATCGCTCCGCGCCTCGACGTACGGCACAGAGTACGCCTCGGCGTGTCGCTTGCTGCGGCCTTGCTGCAAGACCATTTTGACCATCCCAGGGTTCATGAGCTAACTACACGCCGGGAGCGGCCAATAAGCCGCTCCCGTTTCCGAGGCCGTCCTCCGTTTCCCCGACACATGAAAGCCGCCAGCATCAAGGAATTCTTCAAGCAGTTGCCCGCCAAGCTCGATGCAGAAGCTGCTGAAGATGTTGATGCGGTCTATCAGTTCGACTTAAGCGGAGCTCGAGGGGGGCACTATATCGTCACGATTCGTGCGGGCACCTGTCAGGTGAAAGAAGGAACGCACGACGATCCACACGTGATCTTGTCAATGGCCGAAGAGGATTGCGTCAAAGTGTTGAACGGCCAGCTCAGCGGTCCGGCTGCCGCCATGTCGGGGCGCATCAAGATCAGCGGTGATATCGGATTAGCGATGCAGCTGAAGGCCCTCTTCCCCACCCTCGGCTAGCCGGTAGGATAGTCCGGCATGCTTAACGACTCGCCGGCAGGAGTGGTGTTTCGACGGGAATTCCCTGGAACGCCGTCGGCTCTTCGGTCGCGCGCCGCGGGAACCGTTCTTCAAGAATCATATACATGGTCGGGACGAGAAAGAGTGTCAGCAGCGTCGAAACGCTGAGACCCCCCACGACCGCGCGTGCCAATGGGGCGTTGGTTTCTCCGCCCGTACCCCACCCGATCGCCATCGGCAACAGTCCGAACCCGGTGGCGAGGGAGGTCATGAGAATCGGGCGCAGCCTGGTTCTTGCGGCCTTGACCACGGCCTCATGGAGTGCCAGTCCCTTTCGCCTCAGCACGTTGGTGTAGTCGACCAACAACACGCCGTTCGAGACGACGATCCCGAGCATCATGATGATGCCCATCATCGAGGTGGTCGACAACGTCGTGTTCGTCAGGAACAAGATCAGAATGACACCGGGAAACCCCATGGGGACGGAGAACATGATGATAAAGGGATCGATCAACGACTTAAACTGCGCGGCCATCACCATGTACACCAGGATCAACGCAAGCACGGTGGCGAACAGCAAGCCGGAAAACGTTTCTCGCTGCTGCTGGATCTGGCCGGCGAGCCGGATGCTGAAGCCGGTCGGCATTTGTAGCTGGGCAAAACCAGCTTCGAGATCGTCGGCAATCGCGCCGAGATCTCGGTTCACAGGATTAGCAGTGATGTGAATGACCCGCTGGAAATATTTGCGGTCGATCTTGACGGGGCCGGCGTTCAATTTGAGCGACGCCACGTTCTTGAGCAGGACCGGCTCGCCGTTTCTGGCCGTCAGGATGATGTTCTCAATGTCGGTCAGGTCTTTCCGGTGCTCTTCCGCGAGCCAAGCGCTGATGTAGTATTCGTTTCCGTTTTGCGGGTCGGTATAGATGATCGGATCGGTTTGTCCATTGCCGTTGAGTGAAAAGAGCACGGCATTGGCGATGTCTGTTTCGCTGATCCCGAGCAGCGCGGCTTTCTCTCGGTCCACCACGACGTTCACTTCAGGGTAGTTCTCCTCACGGCTGACTTCGATATCGGCCAATCCGTCGATCTTGTGCATCAAGCCTTCCACCTGTCCAATGACGTCCCGCGCTTTCTCGAAGTCATAGCCGTAAATTTCCACGTCGACTGCTTTCTGCGAGCCGAAGCTGGTCACGCGCTTGACCAAACCCCCCGGATCAAAAAACATGGCGACACCAGGGAACAGCTTCACGATCTTTGGTCGCACGTCGTTCATGATTTGCACTTGATTGCGCGTCCGCTTATCCGGCGAAACTAGATAGATGGAGATGACCGACGTGTGGGGACCGGTATTGGGATTGAACAATGATGAGCGGCCCTGAGCCAGGACGCCGGTGCTGGAGACGATCGTCTCCAGCTCGTCTTCAGGAATGTTCGCACGCAGCACGCGTTCCACTTCGGCCACCTGCTGTTCGGTCTTTTCGACTCGTTGCCCGACCGGAGCGCGCAGGGAGATGCGGAACTGGCTCTCGTCAGAGACCGGCAGGAACTCTGTACCGATTTTCGGGATCAGCGCAAGCGAGGCTCCGAAGATGAGGAGGATGCCGATGATAAACAGTTTGCGATGGGCGAGAACCCAGCGGAGAGACCCTTCGAATCCGCGGTCCAGCGATTCATAGCGTACACGACTCCACTCCATGAGACGTGCGAACCAGTTCGGCATCGAGCGGTGGGATTCCTGTTCCGGCTTGAGAAATTTAAAGCATAAGGCCGGGGTGACTGTGCGTGAGACGAAGAACGAGGTAAAGAGTGCGATGGCGATGGTGAGGGTCAGCGGAATCAGCAAGAGCCTGGCGATGCCGACGACAAAAAAGATCGGCAGGAACACGACCACCGTGGTGACCGTCGATGCAAAGATCGGCATGGCCACTTCGCGGGCGGCTTCGAGAATCGCCTCCCAGCGCCTCTGGTTCATATTGAGGTGCCGCTGGATGTTTTCCAGTTCCACGATCGAGTCGTCGACCAGACGGCCGATCCCCAGCGCCAGGCCCCCCAAGGTGAAGACATTCAGCGTCTGTCCCGTGAAATAGAGCACGATGAAGGTCACCATGATCGACAGGGGAATGGCCACCGAAATAATCAGCGTGCTCGTCAAATTGCGCAGAAAGATCAAGATGACGGCCGCAGCCAGCAGCGACCCGTGCAAGGCCTGCTCCACGAGATTGCTGATGGATTGCCGGATATAGACCGATTGGTCGAACGAGATGCCGAGTTTCACGCTGGGCGGGATCCCGATCATCTTCGGCAGCGCCGCACGCAAGGCGTCCACCACTTCGACCGTGTTGGCGATGGGTTGCTTGTTGACCCGGAGATACACCGCCCGCTTTCCATCCGTTCGGACGACGTTCGTTTGAATGTCCGAGGAATCGGTCACGGTGCCCAGGTCGCGCACGCGCACGGGGTTGCCTTGCTGATTGAGCTTCACGATCACGTCCTGGATGGGTTCGACGGTGCGGAATTGGTTATTGGTGAAGACGTTGTAATCGAGATTACCGGCCTTGATGTCGCCTGAGGGCAGAATCAAGTTGGCCGCCTTCACCGACTTCACGACATCTAAGATCGACAGGCCGCGGGCGTTGAGAAGTGCCGGGTCCAGATTGATGTTGATCTGCCGGATCTTGCCACCTTCGACGGTCGCGGCGGCAACGTTGGCAATTTGCTCGATCTGGGGCGCGATCGTATTGAAAGACAGGTCATAGAGGGCTCGTTCGTCGAGAGCATCGCTGGATACCGTGACGAAGGACACCGGAATGTTGGAGACGTCGAATTTGACGATAAAGGGCTGCAGAATTCCCGGCGGCAAGCTGTTCAATATTTGCGTGATGCGTTGCATCACTTCCATCTGGCCGACATTGATGTCGGCGCCCCAATTGAACCAGATCTGTACGGCCCCGATGCCCTGTTTGGCAAAGGATTCGACGTGCTCGACATTTGACGCAGAACTGACGGCCTTCTCGATCGGGTAGACCACGCTCTGTTCGATATCGAGCGGCGGGGCGCCTTTATAGATGACGCCGACGAACGCCACGGGAACTTGGATGTTCGGGAACAGGTCAACCGGCAAGCGGTTGAGCGAGGTCGCGCCCAGGACAACCATGGCGAGCGACAGCATCAAAATGCCAATGCGATTGCGGAGTGCGAGAAGGGTCAGCCACATAACTCGTTTGGGTTGGGGATTACCCCTGACTCTTTACCGGCTGGAGCTGTTCTGTCTGGACGGGTGTGCCGTCATGAACGAGATCTTTGCCGGAGACGATCACCTGTTCGGAGCCGTCTAAGCCTTTCGTGATCTCGACACGATTCTCATCGCGTACGCCGATTTCAACCGAAACGCGTTCGGCCTTACCATCGCGAACCACGTAGACGTATTGAACATCTTCCAGCCGGCTGACGGCGTCGATGGGGATCTGCAAGGCGTTGTGGTGTTTGCCCACCAGTACCTCCACGCGCGCGAACATTCCGCCTTTGAGCAGCCGGTTCTTGTTGGCTAAATCCACCTCGACCGTCATGGTGCGTGTTGCACGGTTCAAGGCCTGGACGATACGCGTGACGGTACCCTCGAACACCTGGTTGGGGTAAGCTTCTGCGCGGATTTCTGCCTTCTGTCCGATTCGCACCAAGGGCACGTCCTTCTCAACGACTTCGATCAGTGTCCGCACAGTTTCAATATCGTGCAGGCTGACGATGCCGCGTGACGTGGTCGAGTTGCTGGTCGCTGCTCCCGTCACATAGGCGCCCAAATCGAGATTACGCTCCGCGACATATCCAGCGAAGGGCGCGCGGATGTACGAATAAGCCAAGTTAGTCTCTGCCTGGGCGACGGCGACCTCCATTTGTTTGACCTGCGCCCGGAGTGATTCCAGCGCCGCGACGGCGGCATCCGAATTCACCTCAGCGTTGTCCAAGTCCTGTTGCGAGACGAATTGATCCTTGATCAGGGCCTGCATCCGCTCGAGCGTTAATTTCGCGTTACGAACGGAGGCATCTTGCTGCGTGACTTTTGCACGGGCCGCCGCCAGGTTGGCTTTGGCCTGGTTAACCGCATGGAGATAATCCTGATGGTCGATCTCCACGAGCAACTGGTTCGCCTTCACGAAGTCGCCCTTGTCCACGTAGAGTTTCGCAATATAACCGTCCACGCGTGAGAAGATGTTGACCAATTGGTTGGGCGTGATGTCGGCTGTATAGGCTAGCCGGATCTCGAGGTCCTGCTTCAACGGCGTGACCGTCCCCACGGTGATGACGCGGGATTTTTTCTGATCGACCTTGGCGCCGCTGCTCAGGCGGAAGACCACCAGCGCCGTGATAGCAAAGAAAATAATCACGCCAAGGGTGACGATGGGGTGCTGCCTGACCGGATTCATGATGTCTGTCTCCGGGCGATCGAGTCGGTTGGTTCTTTCAAGAGTCCTGTCAAAAAAAGGTCGACGTATGTCTTCACTGTCTCGTCATGGGATCGATGCATCGGCACCCCGAAGATTTCGTGGAGCAGACGGTGGTGGACGACCATTCCGATAAAGGCACGGGCCGCGAGCAGGGGATCCACTCCGCGGAAGGCGCCCTCGGCGATTCTGGTCTCGATATAGGTTGCCAGGTGGTCGTAGAAGACCCGGTGGTGTTTCCCAAAGAACATCTCGGATAGTTCATGGCCTTCCAGCGCGCTGAAGAGCAGTAACCGCAAGAGAGTCGAATCCGCCCCCGGCCTGATCCGGAAGCCGGCGATCAAGGTAAAAACGCGGCGGTCATCCCGTTTTTTTGCCGACTCTTCCACGGCGCCCAACAGCTCGTTGACGGTGACTTTCTCAGCCAAGATCGCTCCATAAAGGGCCCGCTTGGTCGGGAAATATTTGAACACCAGCGCTTCACTTACCCCCGCGGATTTGGCGATTTCTTTCGTCGTCGTGCCATTGAATCCCTTGGCGGCAAAGAGCGAGGCTGCAGCGGTAATCAAGCCGGCTTGGCGTTCTTGGCTGGTTGGACGTGACCGCTTCGTTTTGGTTGTCATGGACATATGTTGCCGGTGAGTGAGTAATTACTCACCACAAATCCTAGCATGAACACTTCCGGGCTGACAACGAAGGACTGCCTTATTGAAAGGGGGAGGAGTTTGAATGGAATCGCGAGAAAAATGTTCGCAGGTTAACCCGGAAATGCCGTTTCAAGTGGACCGGAGCGTCCCTTCACTGTCTCAGTGCTGCGGAATATTCGAGCACAAGAAATATCGCAGCCGATTCCGTTCGCGCAAGTTCATCTTGAGAATTTCCACGCCGAATCGATGTCCTGACGACCAAACTACGCGGGCTTCCATGATAAACAGAGGATCCTGGCCATCGGGTAGATAGAGAAATAGTGTCATCTCCAGTCCCGCCTTCACCGCCATATTGCCGCGAATGCCCAGGCCCTTGTTGGAGATATCCACGACAGCGCCGTCGCCCATAATCAACTCTCCCCGTTCGTCCTGGGCCGAATACATCAACCCGAAATCGACGGGAATCCTAGACTCGACTCGGCTGTTGCAGATGGGATGGCTCTGGTGCAGGGTTTTTGCGGTGCGTACTCGTGCGTGCTTCATGGCGTTACCTCGTGTCTAGGATTTCCTATTTTGTGGCCGGAATAGGTGGTTCCACACATAGAATCGCAGCTCATTCTGGACTTCGAGCTTGGGCGTGATCATTTCGACGCCGAAGCGTCGTCCGGATACCCAGGAAACCCGGCTCTCTGCGATGCAGACGGGCTCTTCGACTCCGGGTAAGTCGATAAAGAGGGACAGGTCCATTCCTAACTTGACGATGTGATTACCTTTGATGCCGATCCCGGCTTCCGAAACGTTCCTGACGATTCCATTGCCGATCAGCATCTTTCCGTCATGCATGCCTGAGTACATCAGGCTGAACTGTGTCGGAACTCGTTCAGTCCGGCGCCGGTTCGAACGGGATGCCTTCCCGGTCGTTCGGTCAAGCTGCTCCGCGGTCGACTGTCTCATTCTAGTTCTCCCGTGGTGGTGTTCGTGCTCATCGGTCCATACTCACGAGACAATGCGAAACGCCGCTCGATGATTTTTGGACAAGGTGACGTGTTTCCATATCACCCCTTGGATACGTTTGCGCTCGTCTTGGGTCAGCTTGGGAAACCGAACCGCAAAGACGCTGCCTTTGATCCAGGACACGGTGGCATCAGTCAGGCACAGGGGCGGCTGACCGTTTTCTAAATACAGGGTAATGGTAAGACAGGCTCCCGCGGCCGGGAGCATCGTCCCGAGGATTTTGCAGCCGGTCTTGGACAGGTCAATAAGGGATCCATTGGTTTTAATGAGTCTGGCGCCCTCCGTCCCGGTATAGATGACGCGATAATGGATGGGGACCCGTTCGGCATAGCGGCGATCGAGGGGCGCATGGGCGTTGGTCGCGAGTAGGTTCTGTTTAAGGATGCTGGATTTCATGTCGCCCTCCTCGTCACTCTGTCGAAGGGGTTTACTCCTCCCGACACCTTTGAGGGTACCGCAGTCTGCAAATTCGACTATCCCTAAGGAGAGGGGGTTTTGTCCCCCACAGAAGAGGGGGTCCGATGGGAATGGCTCTGGGTGTGGCTTAGCGGCTGTCTGGCAGATCTACTTGATGGGAAATTGGGCAAATATGACGTCGCGCTACCCCGGGGGGGAACTACTTACTGCCGGATCTTGGCCCAGGCCTTCTGGTACTCCTCGAAGGAATCGACTTCCATCCAGCCTTTGAAGATTGGCACGGCGTCAACACGATGGCCACGGTCGATGAGTTCCTGGACCATATCGGTAAAGGAGGCTTTGCTGACACTCGCTGCCTCGTGAAACCCGGACGACTTGTACCGTTCCAGTGAAGTCCGATAGCTCTCCCGAAGAGCCTGCGCACCCTTTTCAGAGAACATAGCCATGCCGATGAACTCCCCATGAGCCTGGTCGTGCGGAAGGTGCTGGCCGATTTTCAGAATGCGGTGTTCTCCTTCCGGCATGACGAACCGGGAAACGTGGCTCTGTCCGGGGGGATCGTCCAATATGACCAAATCGGGGTTGATATGGGCCGGTTGCCCGCCCCGTTGCTGCTGGTCTTGCCAGGCTAAGTCGACGACCAGTGCGATATCGGACGGGCTCTTGAGAAGCTTTTCCAAAATCGTATTGTCGAAGATGATATCGCCGTACAGCACGATCGTCCGGCCCTTCATCTCGCTTTCCGCGCAGAAGATCGAAAACAGCTCGCCGGTCTCTTCGTAGCGGTCGTTATCATAATAGCGGATGTTGGGGAGCGAAATGGCGTCTTTCTTGTATCCGCGGACGAGCGCGATCTCTTTGATGCTCGAATCGTTGAGTGCCGCCACGGCTCGCTCAAGGATCGTCTTGCCCTTGATGTCCAGCAGGCACTTGGGCTTATCTTCGATCAGGGGCAGCAATTGTTTTTCAAACCCTGCCGCTGGAATAATCGCTGTGATTTTTTCACTGCCAACCGGGAGAAACGCCTTCTCGTCCTGCTCCATTTGCGGCACACCGACGATGTCGTAGACTTCCGACAAGGTGACGATGCGATCATTCGCAGCTCCCGGTCTGGTGTCTTGCTTGATGAGTGCAAGCGTGTCGCGCATCGAGCGGATCGCTGCACGCACCGGCTGATTGGCGTAAATGATAATCTTGGCTCCCGCCTCTTCCATCTCTGCGGCGGTCGTTTGGTCGAAGATGGTCGGAACGACGACCAGTGGCACGCGCCCCGACCAGGCTTTGTACACGGTTTTGAGTTCGTCGAACTTCTTCGACTTTGAATGAATCAATACGGCGTCGGCTCCCGCTTCGGCATAGGCCTCCGCGCGCTTCAGGGCTTCCTCCTGCCCCCACCCGGCGATCAACGCTTCCGTGCGGGCGATCACCATGAAGTCCGGCACCGTTTGGGCCGCCTTCGCGGCTTTGATTTTTCCGCAATGTTCTTCAATTGGAATCAGCTCGCGGCGGACCCCGGCGTAAAAACTGCAACGTTTCGGGTAGACGTTGTCCTCGATGCAGATGGCGGCGATACCGGCCCGTTCACGGTCGTTGACCGTGCGCATGACGTTCAACGCATTGCCGTATCCCGTATCGCAATCGGCGATAACGGGGATGCTCACCGCTTCGGCGATGTTGCGCTCAACTTCGAGTTGCTCGCTGGACGTGATGAAGCTGGCGTCTGGAATGCATTTCAGCGAGGCCGAAATGGCGAAACCGCTGGCCCAGACCCCGTCGAAGCCAGCACGTTCGATGAGGCGGGCGCTCAGCGCGTCATGTGCGCCGACGACTTTAAGAGCTCCCGGTTTCTTGAGGGCGGCCCGTAGCTTAGTCGCGTTGTGCATGGGTGAGCATGATGCGAAAGCCTGGTGCGGTTGTCAATGAAAAGTTTTTGAAGAAGTCGTTAGTATGTGGCGCCGCCTAAGTCCGGATCCGGTGCCATCGCGCCTTCGATCCGGCTCGCGAGCGAGGGATTTTCGAAAAAGATGATGCCGCGGTCAGTACGAGTCTCGTAGCGAAGGCTGACCTCGGTCTCCTCGCCTTGCCAGGCGAAGAGTTTCACCGCGCCCCCTGCGAATTGACCCGGTGTGCGGTCGAGGGGGCCATAGCGGGATTGAAGAAAAGCCAGCAGTTGATCGTGCGCCTCTTTTCCTTGGTACCGGACCGTGACACGGGCGAATCTGTCGTCGACGGTCGTGAATTTCATCGACTCAACCTTAGCCGGTCCGAAGGTCGGAGGACCTCCTTTGAGTTCGTAGGTCTTCAACCGGCCTGAGTCTTCTACTTTCCCAAAATGTTCCGATTCTGAAAGAGTCGCTCCCCAGGGAATGCCCTCGAAACCTTTCGGGTCTTCTTTCATCTGGACCGCAAGCGCCGCGCCGCACACAAGGGAGAGAGCGAGGAAGACGATGCCGCCCAATGCGCGAAGGCACGTACCGTATGGAGTGATTCGCCGGAAGTGCATGAGGTTACTCCGCCGTATCGGCGAGCAGATCGTTGAAGCGAGGTGCCAACGATCGACTATCCAGAAAAACGAACCCTCGCTCCGTACTGGCGTGATAGGTGAGATTGATCTCCGATTCAGTCCCCCGCCAATTATATTGCTGATTGAGCCCGCGTAGCATCTGACCTGGCAGGTGTTCCGTCCGGCCGAACTCTCCCTCGAGGTATGCGAGAATCCGCTTGTGCGTCTCCTCGCCATGATAGCGGATGGTGACACGGGCAAATTGATCGTCGACCGTGGACAATCGAAGACTTTCGACGGGGATGTTTGCAAAAGAGGGAGGCGTGTTTTTGAATTGGTACTCGATGATGTTCGGACCTTTACGTGTCGGTTCAAGGTCGGTTCGTACTGTCAACGCTGCACCCCACGCAATGTTATGAAATCCTTTCGGATCATTCACCATCGAGCCAGCGTCAGAGCGCGCAGGATGGAGAAAGAACAGAACGAGCCCCACCACAAGGAGTTCGAGCCGCATCGTAACACGCTACCATGCTGTACCGGGAGGCGCAACGGGGTTCGTTTCCTTGAGAAAGCGCCGAGGCATGGCTTATAATGCGCGGCGCTTTTCCCTCGCGGCGAAATTGTAGAAAGGCTAACGATGATCGAGAGCGACGCTTTCGTACAGGCCATGCAGGACATGGGGGTGAACTTTTTTACCGGAGTTCCCGATTCCATCCTGGGTGGAATCATCGCGGAATTGTTGGACCGGCGTCTCTATACGCCAGCGGTCCGGGAAGACGAAGCAGTGGCGATGGCGGCGGGGGCCTATATGGGCGGAAGGATTCCCGCCGTGCTCATGCAGAATTCCGGGCTTGGTACCTCGCTCAACGCGCTGATCTCTCTTAACGTTATCTACCGCCAGCCCTGTATCTTGATCGTCTCCTGGCGCGGCCAAGGCGGTAAGGATGCGCCGGAACATCTGGTGATGGGTGAAGTCATGCCGCAGTTCCTTGATACGATGAAGATCCCTCACCGGACCTTGACCGAAAAGACGGCGATCGAAGATTTCAAATGGGTGGCAGAGACCTTCATGAAGCAACGGACTCCGGTAGCCTTATTTATTACGAAAGGTGTCGTGAAAGGCTTGCATCCATGAGGCCGGAGCAGGGGACGTTGATTAGTCGCGCGCAAGCAATGGCGGCACTGCTTGAACTGCTGACAGATCAACCTGTGATCGTCTGCAACGGTTTTCCGTCGCGCGAAGCTCAGAAGATTGCAGATCGGCCGACCCACTTTTATATGATCGGCTCGATGGGCAATGCCCCGGCTATTGCGTTGGGGGTAGCGCTGGCCAAACCGAATAAACAAGTCATCACCTTCGACGGCGACGGCAACGTCTTGATGGGCATGGGCACATTGGCTACCGTGGGCGCCTTGAAGCCGAAGAACTTCATCCATGTGGTGTTCGACAACGAAGTCTACGGGACGACAGGAAATCAACCGACGATTTCGAACGTGGTTCCGCTGGAAAAAGTGGCCAAGGCCGCTGGTTATGTGAACGTCGAGCGCGTATTGGATCGCGACGATCTGGTTTACGAGTTCAAAGACATGCTGACAAAAGACGGGCCGAGCATGTTGCTGGTCAAGGTCAATGAGTTTGCCGAAGACGCCGGACGGATTGTCCTCGATCCGCCGGACATTACAAAGCGGTTTATGAAAGCGATAGAATGAGCAATGGACCCGCTTCTTTGCTCGCGCAACGCGCGGCTGTTGGGAAACGCGGCGTCTCGGCGCCGCGAGAGCGGGTGGGTGAAGACGAGAACAGGCCTTCGTTGGAGGCGCGCAGTCGGAACGGATTCGATCGCTTCACGGGGTAGGGCGAAAGGAAGAGAATCAAAATGATGCTACTTAACCCAGGGCCGGTGAATGTGTCGGATCGCGTGAGGCAGGCGCTCTTGCGTACGGATATCTGCCATCGGGAATCTGAGTTCGCTGAATTGCAGCAGGGGATTCAAGCGAAACTGCTGAAGGCGTTCGTGCCCGGCGCGGAAACGGACTATTCGGCGGTCCTCATTACCGGATCCGGCACGGCAGCGGTCGAATCGGCCCTGATGTCCTCTATTCCCCACGGCAAACGAGCGTTGATCATCAACAACGGCGTCTATGGGGAACGCATGTCGCAGATGGTCGGTCTGCATCGGCTGGGCGTCTCGGAACTCAAGCACGACTGGACGGAACGGCCGGATCCCGAGCGGTTGCGTTTAGCACTCCGGCAACATCCGGAGGTCCATGCCGTTGGAATGGTCCATCATGAAACGACCACCGGTTTGCTGAATCCCGGGAAGGCCATTGCCGAGGTCGTCGACAGCCTGAACCGCGTGTTCATTCTGGACGCTGTCAGCGCGTTGGCCGGAGAGCATATCGACATTGCCGGGTCGAACATTTATATGGTGGCTGGTACGGCGGGGAAATGTATCCAAGGGTTCCCCGGTGTGTCTTTCGTCCTCGTGCGCAAAGGATTTCTGGAGCGGATGCGGGCCTATCCGAAACGGTCACTGTACTTGCATCTCACGCACTACGTCGATGATCAAGGGCGAGGCACAGTTCCCTTCACACCGGCCGTCCAGATCTACTACGCGTTCGACGAAGCGCTGAACGAACTGCTGGAAGAAGGCGTGGCCAAGCGCATCCAACGGTACAAGAAAATGGCGATGTTGATCCGTGAACGGATGGCCAAAATCGGGATCAAACCGGTTCTGACACCCGATCGGCAATCCAACAGCATCACGGCCTACTATCTGCCGGACGGGCTCCCGTATCAGACGCTGCACGATCGACTGAAAGCCCAGGGTTACGTCATTTACGCCGGTCAGGGCAATCTCGAGAACAAAATCTTCCGCATTGCCAATATGGGCGCCTTGACCGAAGCGCAGTTCACCGCGTTTCTCGACGCCTTCGAACAGGCCAGCAAGCCCTGATGAAAGCCGTCATTCTGGCCGCCGGGGTCGGGAAGCGCCTCTGGCCGGTCACGCAGCATCGTCCCAAGTGCCTGATTGAGGTCGGCGGGCAAAGCCTGCTGCATCGCTATCTCGAGTCGCTCGCCAGTCTCGGCATTCAACTCGCCGACATCGTGGTAGGGTACAAACAGGAAATGATCCGTGCAGCAGTGGAGGCCAAGTCGTTCGGCCTGCGAGTGAACTTCCTAGTCAACGAGCAATTCCATCGCGGCAGCATTTCCTCGCTTTGGATCGCGCGCACGGCGCTGGACACCGACGTCGTGATCATGGATGCCGACGTACTCTTTCATCGGGAAATCCTGCGGCGTCTTGTGGAATCTCCTTACCCCAATGCGCTGCTGATGGACGATTCCGTGAAGCAAACCGGCGAGGAATGCATGGTTGTCGTCGAAGGGGGGCGTGTCATCGCACTGACGAAAAAGATGCCGTCGCGGTATGATCTTGCGGGAGAAGGGGTCGGGTTTCTCAAAGTGCGCCATGCGGACACGCCGCATGTCGTTGCGTCACTGCGGACCTTCGTCGATCGTGAGGCCTGGCAGATGGAGTATGAAGACGCCCTCATTGAGTTTTTCCGCGAGGTCAAGGTCGGCTATGAAGTTATTGGCGGCCTCCCCTGGACCGAAATCGATTTTCCGCAAGACGTCGAGAAGGCGGAACGGGACGTGCTGCCCAAGTTGTAAGGATCCACGCAAGACCGATGACTATGCAATGGTGCCGGAGTGAGTGAACGAGCGCTGGAAAAAGGAACGGAGCTGCAGGGACTCTCGACAGCCATTCTGCTGCCGTCTAGCGATTTGTTCGGCGGGCCGGTGCGGAGGACCGTTAGCCCACTGACCCAGATCGTCGGAGTCGGGCTCTTTCAACGGACTGTGCTGACGCTCCAGCGTGCCGGGATTAGGCAATTGATCGTACTCGCCGGATCGGAAGAGGACCAACTGAAGCAGGCGCTCGGCAAAGGGCCGCGCGTGACGATTCCCGTGCGCTGGATGCCGATTCGCGAATTTCCGCTGGACGATCCCCGCACATGGGAATCGCTGGCTGCGGAGGCACGTGGATTCTGCCTGTTATCAGGTGTGGGCAGCGTATTCTCCCGTCAGTTGATCGAGCAGTTGCGCCAGGACGTCCAAGGGGGACAGGCGATTGTGGTGGCCCAAACATCCAGCGAACACCCGCAACAGCCACAGCAGCCAGCCCCCGAGTTGATGTTGGGCAATGACGCAAGCGGCATCGCGGATTTCATGGTTCTGCCGGCGTCCGGCTTGAGTACGGCCGGACGGTTGGCGGGCGAGATCGGAACCGTTCCGATTAGCCGCTGGCTGCAGCGTGCCGCGATAGATGGCCAGGTGCGAATCGTGACGACAGGAGCGGATTCTTCCAAGTGGTATCAACCGGTTGGCACGTCGGCCGACGTGCGGCAGGCCGAGCGCCGGTTATTTTTGTCATTGAAAGGCGAGTTCGAAGGGTTCGTCGATCGGTACTTTAATCGCAAGCTCTCGCGCTGGTTCACGCGGATCTTTCTTGCATTCGGGGTTTCGCCGAATGCCATTACGATGGTGGCGACCGCAGTCGGGCTTTTGGCGGCGGTGGGATTTGGATTCGGCACCTATACCGCGGGAGTTGCCGCAGCACTCCTGTTTCAATTGGCGGCGGTCATCGACTGTAGCGACGGCGAAGCGGCGCGCCTCACGTTTACCGAATCTCCCTTCGGAGCCTGGCTGGACATTGCCATGGATAACGTCGTGCACATGGCGATCTTCGGCGGGATTGCGATCGGAGTCTATGTGAATGCGGCGGGTAGCGCCCGGGCTTGGATGGCGCTCGTGTTGGGAGCCGCGGCCATCCTCGGCAACATCCTCTCGTTTGTCTTGGTGAACAGGGCGCAAAAAATCAAAACCGCCAGTGAATGGAAGACACCCGTCCATGCAGCCTGGTCGGATTTCATGCTCAAGAACGTGGCCAGCCGTGATTTTTCCGTCGTGGTGTTTCTCTTTGCGTTGTTCGGCAAGCTCGAGTGGTTCCTCTGGATTGCGGCAATCGGATCGATTGGTTTTGCCTTGGTCATGTTGTGGGTGATCCGTCCGTCTGCTCTCGCGGCAACGAAAGCATGAGTGTCTAATGGGATGCTGAACATAGCTTCCAGCTTCGTTCTCGGTTGCTCATCCCCCTCACCGTATCAACGGCAATACGCTTCGTGGGCTTCGTGTTCTGCAGGCTCACTGAGAGAGCAGGCGCGTTGCGGGGAGTCGATTGCAAAGCAATCGGTGGGCTGGGCGGGTGGAAAATATTCCCCTGGGGCTGGGGGGGTGAGAATCGTCGACTATTTTGAGCGTCCCAGGGAAGGTACTCAGCCAACGTGTTGAGGATTCTTCTCCTTGCCATCGGCCTCCTCACCCTCAGTCTCCTCGTTTGGCACATCGGACCCGGCAATATTTACGATGCGGCGGCAGGGCTCGGTCCAGTCGCGCTTATCGCCATGCTCATTCCTTCTGTGATTATGTATGTGCTTGAAGCCTATGGCTGGAAAATCACGCTTGAGCCTTGGGCCAAGCATGTTCCGTTCTGGCAGGTGCTGGGGATTCGAACGGCGGGCGAAGTGGTGAATATGACGACTCCCACGGCCTACGTTGGTGGGGAGCCCCTCAAAGCCTATCTGCTCCAGAAACACAACGTATCGATGGTCGATGGTCTGGCATCCGTGGTGATCGCCAAGACTACCATGACGATTGCGCAGCTCTTGTTCATTCTGGTCGGGATCGCGCTGGGTTTTTGGATCTTAGGGTCGGGCGGATCATCCGGGCAGTTCATTGCAGCAGGGTTGCTCAGCGTGGGATTGTTGCTGTTCGGAATCGCCGCATTTGTCTTCGTGCAACGGCGCGGATTGTTTACGTGGATCCTGGCGATGCTTCGGAAGCTCGGTCTACGAATCGGCTTTCTCGAGGTCCGAGAAGAGAAACTAAAGTCGCTCGACCAGACCATCCTCAATTTTTACACGCATCATCAATGGAAGTTTTACGGATCGACCGGTTTTTATTTTCTTGGTTGGCTAGCTGAGGCGCTCGAAGTGTTCGTGATGATTTCCTATCTCGGCGGACCGGCGAATGTGCTGTCGGCAATTTCGATCGGTGCCCTGTCCGTCTTTATCAAAGGCGGGACGTTCTTCATCCCCGGCAGTCTCGGGGCACAAGATGGCGGCAATTTGCTGTTGTTGAAGGCGTTTGGCTATTCCGACGTCACGGGAATCACCTTTGCTCTCCTACGGCGTTTCCGTGAACTGGTCTGGATCGGAATCGGGCTTGTCTGTTTGGCCGTGATGGGGAAGAACGGGGCTAGGGAGGAGCATCGTTGATTCCAGGGCGTTCGACTTCTAGGCTGACGTCGTGCGCTGCTGCTGAATGATCTGGATTCTCTCGACCATCTTGTCCCACACAAACGCGTGTAAGCGCAGATTGGCCTCGCGGCCAATTTGAATGAACTCGATGCCGGCGCGAGTCCCCTGCACCCATCTGACTTCTGCCGCATCGATCGGAAGTGATTCTGTTTTGTCGGGGAGCAACAGGCGCAAGGCTACCTGCTGGCTCTCAGACAACGGTTCATCGGTTTCGATCGAGCATCCCACGGCCGACAGGTTCGAAATCTTTCCTTCCCCGACAGCCGACGTTACACAGTACATGGCAGGATAGCTCAACGGCAGGCGATAGAGCCCGCGGTGGTACGGTCTCAGTTCATCCATACAACCCTACTCTAACTAGGGCAGGAAGCAGAATACATCCCTCCTAAGAGGGGCGAGAAGGGGTAGCTTCCTCATCCTCTGTGCTCGCGGAATACGCACGGACGTTCATCCTTAGAATTGTCGAAAAGCCACCTATTGCGGGCCAGGTCCTGATGCGCGGTCTGATGGTTCTAGCACCAGCGCCGTCCGTGCCCTGATGACCGTCCATGATGCAGAGGACATCGTCAGGAATGGAGCACGGCGCACGAGCTCAGTTCCCAACATGACGGCCACTGCGCCAATGACCGTCTGCGGCATGAGCGGCTCGCCAAGCGACAGGTGTGCGATGCAGATCGTGCAGATGGGGATGAGGTTGTGGTAGGCGCCTACCGTCGCAGGGCTCAGAGACTGCAGGGATCGACAACGCAGGAGGAAGACGCTGGCGGTTCCGAGTCCGATGAAGAGCACCGCGCTCCAAACGGCCCATGTGAGATCGACCGGCGGCCCTGGTTCGCTCCAGGCAACGGTGCAGCCTGAGAGCAAGACGGCGCTCGCGCCGAACATGGCCGTGTTGGCGGTGAGTACGCCATGACGTCTGATAATGTGCATGCTGAGAACGAGGTGGGCTGCCATCATGAGCGTGAACAAGAACACCAGGGCATCGCCCAAACCGAATTCCGTCATGCCGGCTCCAAGGTTATGAGCCAGTGCGACGAGACAACCTGTCCATGAGAGGAGGATGCCAAGCACGCTGAAGAACGATAGGCGTTCTCTTGCGAGACACCAGCTGAAGAGGGCGGTAAAGGTAGGAAGGAGGCTATAGACCAGCGCGTAGTGGGTGACGTTGGTATACATCAGTCCGCAGGCGGCGACCGCATACGAACCAACGCCCAATAGGCCAAGTGCGCTGAGCCGTGCCCCGTCGACCACATCTAAGGACCGGAGTCCTCTCCAGTCCAGACAAGGCGTGATCACCGCGAGAAAAAGGAAGCCGATGATGATGCGTCCGCTTGCGATGGAAAGAAAGGTCAAGCCACTGTACTGAAGAACATACTTCAGTGTCGGCGTGATCGAACTGAGCAACGCGACCACGCCGAGCAGGCAGAGGATCGGTACGATCTGCGAAGACGATCCCCTGGTCTGTGGAAGATCGGAGTTTGAAGGAAACATCGTTACAGCCCTACCATGCTGGCGATGATCAGGCGTTGGATAAACAAGGCCAGCTGTTGTTGATGGTCCGGCAACAGGTGGGTAATTCCTCCACCAAAGTGAGGAGGCTGGGCATGAGTGATGAGGAGTTCGCAGTGGATGATGCAATCCACAGCCAGTTGGCATTCGATGCGAACCGTTTCATTCGGGGCGAGCGGCAGGTCCGTAGAGAAGTGAAGCCCTTCTTCGGTGATGTCCATCACCTCGCAAAGGGCCGTGGTCTTCTCGCGCGTCACGAGACCGCGCCGAGCAATCGGTATGCGAAACTGGTGGCGTTGGTTCTTCATCAGCCGAACTCTTCAGTCGATCGTGACGAGGGCATCACGATATCGCCTCGTGGTTCGTTTTCAACCAGCGATCGGCTAGTATCACAACGGCGAGAACTGGAAAGGGGACGAGACTGATGAGCATCATCCACATCAAGGGTGACATGTTCCATCTCCTTTTGAGGTGTTTAAGCATGACCCCGAAGGGTGCAATGCGAAGGCCAGACGAATACCTACAAAGGAGGGCATCCTCGAACCTTTTGATAAGCCGGGTATTTGGAGCGATGTGCTTCTAGATGCAGGGATGTAGGGAAGGCGAGGAAAGTGGACATGACCAAAAAACGACGGAAATTCGTGGCAACGAGCCGGAAATTTCCTCCCGCTTTCGAAGGGGGAAAGACATGGCTCGATGGGGTGCATTGGCACCACCCAGTTCGCAGCCTGTAGAGTCGCCGGGCCTCAAGCAATCAGCATTTCCATGCGCCAGCAGGCAATGGCCACATGCTGCGGGCAACAGTCTCATCAGCGACGCCTTCGTCCCCTTTACGCCGGATGAAATTATCCCCTTCTTCGTTGCTGATACTAAACCAGATGGGTTGGCGCAAGGCCCAACACCTGGAGGAGTAGCGGTGGCAGGTGTTGCCCAGGGTCTCCCTCGGCCTGACTCCCAACCACAACCGTTAACCTTAACCCATAACAGGACCTCTCATGGAGAGGAGGAAGGGCCGTGTGAGGCAAATCGGCGAATTGAATCATGCGACGCGGGCGGATGCGTGAAAGACTGTTTGCTCGCGTCAACCCTCCGGCCATCGCGTCCTGGATGACGACGGGGCTTCCTTCTCCAGGCTCCCATCTCTTCCTTTATGATAGGATGCCGCGCATGAAATCGGCGGTTGCCCTGTTCTGGGCGCTTCTCTCGATCCTTGGCGCAGTCGCTCTTGCTTACGTCACTGGTATCGTTAATCCAAACGAAAAAGTGAATGGTCTCTGGCTTGTGGTTGCGGCGGGGTGCATCTACGTGCTGGCCTATCGGTTTTACGGCCGCTGGCTGGCTAAGCAGGTCGTTGAGCTCAATAATCAACGCGTGACGCCGGCGGTGCGGTTGAACGACGGTGTGAATTTTCATCCGACTAATAAAGTCGTGCTCTTCGGTCATCACTTTGCGGCGATTGCTGGAGCTGGGCCACTGCTGGGGCCGGTGCTCGCGGCGCAGTTCGGCTTTCTCCCTGGTTTTCTCTGGCTGGTGATTGGGGCGGTGCTGGCAGGAGCAGTGCAGGACTTCATCATCCTCGTCGCGTCAATGCGACGCAATGGGCGATCGCTTCCGGAGATCGCGCGTGATGAACTCGGCGTGGTTACCGGCACAGCCACGGCAGTGGCGGTGCTCTTTATTGTGGTGGTGGCACTGGCAGGGCTCGGTTTCGCAGTGGTGAATGCCCTTTATCACAACGCTTGGGGCACATTTACGATCGCGATGACGATTCCGATTGGCTTCATCATGGGCTTCTATCTCCAGAAGTTTCGCCCCGGCTCGGTTGGGGAGGTGTCGATGCTTGGTGTGGTGTTGCTCATTGCCGCAGTTCTGTTCGGTCGGGTGGTCGCGCAGTCGTCTTATGAATGGCTCTTCAAGTTCGACCGGATGACGCTGGTGTGGCTCCTCGCCGGCTATGGGTTCCTCGCTTCGGTGTTGCCGGGGTGGATGTTGTTGGTGCCGCGCGGCTATCTCTCCACCTTTATGAAGCTCGGCGTCGTGTTTCTGCTTGGCTTTGGCGTCATTCTCATGGCGCCCACGATCGAGATGCCACGGGTGACGAGTTTCGCCAAAGGCGGCGGGCCAATTATCCCCGGCACACTCTTTCCTTTTCTCTTCATTACGATTGCCTGCGGCGCAGTTTCGGGCTTTCATGCGCTGGTTTCTTCAGGAACAACGCCGAAGATGATCGAGCAGGAGTCACAGGCCGTGGTGGGCTATGCGGCGATGTTGCTGGAAAGTTTCGTCGGGGTGATGGCGTTGATTGCAGCGTCGGTCCTGATTCCCGGTGACTATCTGTTGATCAATACGACGTTGGGCGTTGATTCCTTGACGGCTATGGGTTTTGCGCCGGTGCGAATTGGTGAGCTATCGCAGTTGGTAGAGGTAGATGTTGCCGGACGGCCTGGCGGGGCTGTATCGCTGGCAGTCGGCATGGCCTCAATCTTTGCTGCGCTACCGGGCATGTCTGGGCTGATGGCCTATTGGTATCAATTCGCGCTGGTGTTTGAGGCCCTGTTTATCTTAACTACGATCGATACGGGGACGCGTGTGGCGCGCTATCTCATTCAGGAAATGGCAGGGCGGGTATATGCACCATTCAGCCGGATCACCTGGTGGCCCGGCGTACTGCTCAGCAGCGGCTTCGTGGTGGGAGCCTGGGGCTACTTGATCGGGACGGGGAGCATTTCGACGATCTGGCCGATGTTCGGTGCGGCGAATCAATTGCTGGGGACACTGGCCCTCTGCATCGGGACGACGGTGCTGATTAAGATGTGGAAATCACCCTATCTGTGGGTGACGGCGGTGCCGATGCTCTTCGTCGGCTTGATTACGCTGACTGGATCCTATGAAATGTTCGGAATGTTCCTGGCGAACGCGGGGACAGTAGGGGCGGGTGAATCGTTCCCATTGTATCTCGATGCGGTGCTCGTGGCGGTGGTGGCCATACTCGGATTGATCGTGTTGAGCGACAGCATGAGGCAATGGTACGGATTTCTCATCCTGAAACAGCCGTTTACCAGTAGCGAGGTCGTGGTGATGGCTGGCGGCGGGTCGGGAGGAAGAATGCAGACCACTGTTAAGCGAGACGATAACGGTTTCCGTTTACCTCCCGGAACCGGCTGCTGCTGAGGGACAAAGAAGACGAGAATGAAAAGAGGAGGGGCACGTGGCTGATCAGTTTTCGTTTGATGTTGTGTCTGAAGTGAACATGCAGGAACTGAAGAATGCGCTGGACCAGGCAACGAAGGAGATTAAGCAGCGGTTCGACTTTAAGGATTCGAAGACGGAGATCACGCTGAAGGAGAAAGAAAGAGAACTCGTCGTCGTGTCGGACGACGATTACAAGTTGAAGGCGGTGCAGGATATCATCAAGACAAAATGCGTGAAGCGCGGTGTGTCGCTGAAGGCTTTCGAGCACGGCGCAATCGAGCCGGCGTTAAGCGGGACGGTGCGGCAGGTGGCAAAGATTCAGAGCGGGTTGGCGTCAGAGAAAGCGAAAGAAATTTCGAAGGCGATCAAGGATTCAAAGCTGAAGGCACAGGCACAGATTCAAGGCGAGCAGGTGCGCATTCTGAGCAAGAGCAAAGACGAGTTGCAATCGGTGATTGCGTTTCTCAGAGGGAAGGATTTTGGCATCGATTTACAATTTACGAACTATCGATAAGCGACAAGAAAGGATGGCAGGGAATAATCAGAACGCCTCCTTCGTTTCTTGCCTCCTTGTCCTTCTGACTCTGTTTTTCGCGGGCTGCGATCGCAGCGATCCCATCGTCGTTATTCAGCTTCACCCAAAAACTCCTGACATCATTTACGTCGCCACGAACGACTACATCTATAAATCGCGCGACGGGGGTCAGACCTGGGCGAATCTCTCGAAGGGCATGAGCCATTCGCGCGTGATTGCGATGGCAGTGGATCCAGTTTACCCGGCAACGATCTATGCGGGCACGAAGGGGGATGCTGTCTACAAGAGCTATGACGGCGGACAGCGCTGGGCTTCGATGCGTTCGGGATTGGACGACGTGACGATTTCCTCGGTGGTAAATCAGTTCGTGTTCGATCCGTTCGACAACAACCATATCTTCCTCGCAACCACGATGGGCGTGTTCGAGACGAAAAGTGGCGGTGGCAATTGGACAAAGAAGATGGAGGGGATGAGAGAAGTCCTCATGGTCGTCACGCTCGGCATGGACCCGACGCGGCCGTCGATTCTCTATGCCGGCACGAGCGGGGGTGTGTATAAGACCATCAATGAGGGCGGACATTGGGAGAAGGTGAATAACGGGTTGGTGCCGCCTGAAATGGTCAAGACCTCGCGCGCGCTGAACGTGACGTCGATCCATGTCGATCCCTTCGAGCCGGAGACTGCCTATGCAGCGACGCTCGCTGGAATTTATAAAACCATAGATGGAGCGAAGTCCTGGGTGCGGATCGGAGAGTCACTCTCGGATCAGATGATCATTGCGATGATACTGGACCGCACTAAAAAGGGCGTGATCTATATTACGGGTCGGGACGGGGTGCATTGCAGCGAAGATGGAGGGATGACGTGGAAGACGCTCAATAAAGGATTTGCCACAACGAACGTCCGGTCAATTGCCCAGAGCCCTACGCATCCGGAACTGTTCTATGCGGGAACGAACGGGAGTGGGCTCTATCGGAGTCGCGATGCGGGACAAATGTGGGAGTCGATGCCTTCACTCAGTCACAGTGTTCCGCCTTCATAGTGAGAAATGGAACATGTTGCAGTGAAGTGAGATTAACGGTTCGGCAAGCTGGATCCGACTGACGAACCCCCAAAGGACGAGCCCACCGAGCTGTCCTGCATGCTGGAGCCGATGTTAGAAGAATTGATACTTGAGCCGACGGTTGAATCCGAGATGCTAGAGCCGACCGTCGATCGCTGCAGTGTCGAATCCACGCTGGACGACGTATCCTGGTTCAGCGGGGACTCTCCGATCCCAGGGCCCGCTCGACCCGTTGCCCCGATCTCGAATCCTGTTGGCCCGCTGCCTCCGATGTCTCGACTGCTCTTCGGAGAAGCTCCAATGTCTTGACCGGTCAGCCCTTCTCGCCCGATATCCGCGCCGGTTTTCGGGCTTCGGCCGATGCTGGGGCCGGCAGCCGGTGCTACACCGATATCTGTACCAGTCTTGGCGCTTCCCGGCATTTTCGACGCGCGGACGTCTCGTTCGATCGACTCTTGCAGATCGTGAATTCGTTGCGATTCGCGTCCTGCCTCTTCGAAGCCTAGCGTGTCTCGCTGGTTGGACAGGTCGTTGATCTTCTCAAGGCGGCCACGCAGGATTTTAAGATCGCCTCTTGCTTTGGCAACGCGCGGAATCATTTCGCGGAGCATGATGCCGCGTGATGCGAGCGAATAGTTCGAGAGGTTGGCTTGAGTGGACGCCAACAGTTGGTTGACCTCGTCGCCCAATACCTCGACGTCGCGAAGCTCATTGAGATCAGTCTTACAGCAATCGAGAAATCGGCGATACTTGTTGAGGAAACCAGTGACCTCGTTCTGGAGGTTGTCGATATTGAAATCCCGCCGAGGCTTGTCGCCGGTACTTTCGTCTGTTTGGTGTTCATTCTTTTCGACGAGCGGCACGCAGCCTGGTCCTTGAGTTGCCGAATATTGCTGGTCTGCTTTTCGATCAGGGCAATAATAGAGGGGTGAGGCGGCTGATGCAGAGGCTGTCAAGCAGCTAAGGACAGCCGCTCCAGCCAAGAGGACAATGCCGAAGTGTGGGAACAGCTTCCTTAATCGCCGCATGGTCCATTTTCATCCCCCAGCAGAACCTTGTCAATCAAACGAGTGAACTTGGCGTTCTTGAATGGGATAACGCAATCGGCTAGGCTGCATCAGCCTGATTCCCGAAAGAGGTTAATTTCGATGTCGGTGATGGCGATTGAAGCCGCGGCACGATATGTGGGACAGGAAGTGACCGTTCGTGGCTGGCTGCGAAGCCGCCGTGACAGCGGGAAGCTCCATTTTCTGACCGTCCGAGATGGAACCGGCGACATGCAGGCGGTCGTGAGCAAGAAGGCTGTGGGCGACGAGCAATTCACCGTCTCGGCCAGCCTCACCCAAGAATCCTCGATGATTGTGACCGGCCAACTTCGACAAGACGATCGCGCACCAGGGGGCTATGAACTGGACGTGAGTCGCATTGAAGCCGTTCAAATTGCACAGCCCTTTCCGATCCAACCGAAAGAACACGGGGTTGGGTTTCTAATGGAGCATCGACATCTCTGGCTGCGCTCACATCGACAACATGCCATTCTTCGCATCCGCCATGAAATCATTCGCGCCTGTCGGAACTTTTTTGACGAACGGGGTTTTATCCTCGTCGATTCACCAATCTTCACGCCGAACGCGTGCGAAGGTACCACCACGCTCTTTCAAACGCAGTACTTCGACGAGACGGCCTACCTGACTCAAAGCGGGCAACTCTATGGCGAGGCGGCGGCCGCAGCATTTGGCAAGGCCTATTGTTTCGGTCCGACCTTCCGGGCAGAAAAATCTAAAACGCGCCGGCATCTGATGGAATTTTGGATGGTTGAGCCTGAAGTGGCATTCGCACAATTGGCGGACATGATGGAATTGGCCGAACAGTTCTTAGCTGCCATCGTCCAGCGAGTGCTTGAGATGAGAAGAAAAGAACTCGAGATGTTGGAACGAGACATCACTAAACTCGAGCGTGTGTTGCCGCCGTTCCCACGCATGACGTATGAAGAGGCGATCGGCATTCTGCAAAAGAAAGGCAATCCCACCAAACCTGGCGAGGATTTCGGCGGTGACGAAGAGACGATTCTTTCGCAAGAATTTGATCGACCCGTGATCATCCATCGTTATCCGACAGCGCTCAAAGCATTTTACATGCAGCCCGACCAGGAGCGGCCAGATCTTGCGCTATGCATGGATGTGTTGGCGCCGGAAGGCTACGGAGAAATCATCGGTGGCGGTCAACGGATTCACGATTGGGCATTGCTGCATGCGCGTTTGCAGGAACATCGTCTTCCTGAAGAAGCCTTCAGATGGTATTTAGATCTTCGTCAGTACGGTTCGGTGCCGCATGCGGGTTTCGGAATGGGAATCGAGCGAGCAGTCGCCTGGATCTGCGGACTCGAACACGTCCGTGAGACGATTCCTTTTCCGCGGATGCTGTACAAACTTTATCCCTAGCCGAAACCTGAGAGACCGCCGCAGTCTTCATTCCCGCATCGCTCAACCTTCACAATCCTGCAGACGCAGTCTCGTCCGCTATGCGCTGCGGCAGACCTTCCTGATCATTCTTCGAGGCTCTTCTTGCAGAAGGGAGTAAGCCATTCTGGAAGAGCCTGCAAAGGGAGAATTGTGTTCCGGTCTCTCTATTTCACGGATGGTCTTAACCGATTTTCTGCCACAAAATGCGGCATTTTCTATATTCGAGAAAATCTTCGTAAGTACCTGATTTTCTATTGACAATGTCTTAACGAGGAGTATACTGCGCCGCTAAGTGGGAGATTGTGGGTGAAATTGGAAATCAAGATTACGGGGGCGTTGGTAGGCACTTACCTGTTATGCCTGCGGAAGTGCTGTTTTGGCTTAAGCCAAAGGATGGAGAAATCTTTCTCGATTGCACAGTGGGGTATTGTGGGCATGCATCAGAAATCCTTGCCGCAAGCGGCCCTAGCGGAGTTGTCGTAGGGATCGATCGAGACATGGAGGCTATTGAGTCGGGACGTCAACGGCTGCAGGAGTTCGGCAATCGCGTGGTGCTCGTCAAGGGTCATTTTGTGGACTTGAGGCGGTTACTCGGCATTCGAGGGATCCGAGAGGTTCACGGAGCGCTGTTTGATTTGGGTGTGTCTTCACCACAGATCGATGATCCGTCCCGCGGATTCAGCTTTCAGGCAGAGGGACCCCTCGACATGCGGATGGATCGAAGCAGTGGCGCAACAGCGGCTGATATCGTGAATGGGACGGACGAAGTGGATCTCGCCAACATGATTTACCAGTTCGGCGAAGAACGCTACTCACGGCGAATCGCGCGCGCAATCGTCCGAGTCCGTGTCGAGCGGCCGTTCACGACCACGAGCGAATTGGCATCGGTGATTGAATCGGCGGTGCCCGGGCACTATCGTCATGGTCGCATCCACTGCGCGACTCGCACGTTCCAGGCGCTTCGCATTGCCGTCAATCAGGAACTGGATCATCTCGAGCCCGCCCTCCGCAATGCCTCCGACCTGTTGGCGCCCGGAGGGCGACTCTGCGTGATCTCGTTTCATTCCCTCGAAGATCGCATTGTGAAGCAAACTTTTAGAGCACTTTCCGTTGAGACTAGTGGGGAGTTGGAGATTTTGACGAAACGGCCACAGCTTCCAACAGAGGAAGAGATCCGTCGCAATCCTCGATCCCGGAGCGCCAAGTTGCGCGTGATTCAGCGGATCGTGAAGGAGGGACACGCATGAAAGCCATTGCGATCATCGCCGGCATGTGCCTGGTGTTCATGTTCGTGTGGGAACGCGTGGATGTTGTGCGCTTGGGCTACCACATCGAGCGATTGAAGACCCAGAAGGTCTTACTCGAACGGGAGCGCGACCAGTTGCAAGTCAAATTTTCAGCCCTGACTGCTCCTGAACGTATCGCCAAGGTTGCTTCGGACAAGCTGGGGTTGGTCCCGCCGCAACAGGGACAGGTATTCATCGTCCATCCGCAGCCGGCTACGCCGGTATTGCCTACGACGCCGGTTGAGCAGGTGCGCATCGCTCGCACTATGCCGACGGGAAGAGGAGAAAAGTAACATGGCCCCCTCGCGCGGCCGACGTTATCTGTTGCTTCTCCTGCTCCTTGCGGGCTTCGGCGTCATCTTGTTCAGGCTCGTGACATTGCAGGTCTTGCAGGCAGCAGAGCTTACGGCCAGGGCAGATCGGCAGCACCAAAAGAGCGTGGCGTTGGAAGGAGCCAGAGGGACGGTGACAGACCGCCATGGGAAGGTCCTGGCGATGAATATGGAAGTGCCTTCCATATTCGGTGTGCCGACGTCGCTTGACAGTCCTGCCAATGCTGCCCGGTCTCTGTCCCCCGTGCTGCGCATTCGCCGAGACGAAATCGAAAAAAAGCTCCGCCAGGATAAACATTTTGTCTGGCTGGCGCGAAAGGTCGAGCCGGAACAGGGTCACAGGCTGGAGCAGTTGTCGATCGATGGGATCGGCATGGTGATGGAGGGACGACGGTTTTATCCGAAGGGCCCGTTGCTTGCTCATGTCCTGGGGTTCGTCGGCATGGACGGGTTGGGTCTTGAAGGATTGGAGCGCCGATACGAAGCGCAGCTGCACGGTGAAAAACGCGTGACAATTTTACAGCGTGATGCCCTGGGCCGAACCGTATTCCCGAAAGGCTTGCGCGAACAAGTACCGGCAGCAGGGCATGCCCTGACTCTGACCATTGATGAGGTCATTCAATATATCGCCGAGAAAGAATTGGAAGAAGCGGTCAACAATGCTCGTGCGAAGGCCGGGACGATCATCGTGATGGAGCCGCAAACTGGCGCGATTCTCGCGATGGCGGTCAGTCCGCGATTCGATCCGAACGCCGTTGCCGCGTTGACGGCGGATCGCTGGCGGAATCGAGCGTTGACGGACACATATGAGCCGGGTTCGACCATGAAGGTGGTGGTGGCGGCTGCCGCCCTCGAGGAAAAAGTCATGATGCCAGGCTCCATGGTGTTCGGCGAGAACGGGCGGATGACGATCGCCAACACGACCATTCATGACCATGAAAAACTCGGATGGATGACCTTTGCGCAAATGATTCAAAAGTCCAGCAACATCGGAGCGGCAAAAACCGGGATGTTGCTCGGCGAACAACGGATGTATCGCTATCTCCAGGCCTTCGGATTTGGCCAGCGCACGGAAGTCGATCTTCCAGGAGAGGTTAATGGATTGCTGAAGTCCCCCAGAGAGTGGGGACGACGATCGCTTGCCTCGATTTCGATGGGCCAAGAAGTCGGCGTGACGCCGTTGCAGATGGTGTCCGCGGTTTCGGCGATTGCCAATGACGGCGTCCTGATGAAGCCCTACGTCGTCTCCGAGGTGCGAGATCAAAAAGGGCAACCATTGAGGAACATCCTTCCTCAAGTGAAGCGCCGGGTGGTGTCTCCGGCCACGGCTAACACGTTGACGACCATCTTAGAAGGTGTCGTCACGAACGGGACGGGGACGAAAGCGGCGATCCCCGGTTTTCGTGTCGCGGGTAAGACGGGGACTGCGCAGAAAGTCGATCAGCGTACCGGGACCTACTCCAGCACGCTGTCCATCGGCTCGTTCGTAGGTTTTGTGCCGGCCGATACGCCGCGGCTCGCGATGATCGTGGTCATCGATGAGCCGCAAGGGGAGGCGTGGGGCGGCGTGGTGGCGGCCCCGGTGTTTCGACGGGTTGGAGAACAGGCCCTGACTTATTTGGGTGTCTCCCGAGACGATCAAGTGAAGATTGCGATGGCGGAACGGTAATCAAGGCAGAAATGGAATCCCGATCGATGACGGTTGCGCAATTGATGGCGGCGCTCAACGGGCAAGTCGCGATTGTCGAACAACGTGGTGCGCTGGATCGCACCGTGACGTCGGTGACCGACGATTCGAGGGCTGTGGCATCCGGCAGTCTCTTCGTAGCCGTCAAGGGAGAACGTGTCGACGGCCATCGTTTCGTTGCCCAAGCTGCCCAAGCGGGAGCGGCCGCAATTGTTGCGCAGGAAGCCGTTGAGGCGGGATCGCTTCCGTTCGTGAAGGTGGCGGATTCGCGCAAAGCGCTGGGCTTTATCGGTAGCCGCTTCTACGGTGATCCGTCCGCGCGATTGTCCATGATTGGTGTGACCGGCACGAACGGCAAAACGACAACGACATATCTGTGCAAGGCATTATTGGAAGGTATTGGGCGGCATGTGGGTTTGATCGGCACTGTCGCCTATCAAATCGGGGCAG